>CAJWWH010000046.1 GCA_913048545.1 uncultured Opitutia bacterium
TAAGCTTATCAATATTATCAAAGTAAATGTTTACATTATGGTGTAATAGAAACATTTAATGGACTGACTTTCCCAGTTACATATTGGTCTAATTTCTTTGCCGCCCGGGCAGCAGCGGAGGAATACTATTATTCCAACGCTGGCTACCTCAAACTTTGTGATTGGCTATGCTTCGACAGCACCCTTATTTGAATTACAATGAGATAGGCATTTATTCTATGCCCTTCGGGTGGGAAGCTGATGTATTACGGCCATAAATGTAAGGCGTGGCGGGAATTCAGCCAGTAAGTCAGTTGATTGAAGAAATTTCCCAATCAATTAGTCGTTTTTTCGGACGATTGACTTTGCCGGTAATTTGGCTAGTGAAAGGGAAATGTTCCCTAAGCAATTTACCTGGTTAATAATTACCGCTGGTTTTCTTGGTTTGGTGAGTGATTTATGCTCGGAAGAGGTAAAAATCGTTGCGAAAAATGAGATTGAATTTTCTAAAAACGGCCATTTTAGAGCCTTACACTCGAGGAGAGCAAAAGGCTGTCCAAGTTGTGACCGGAAAAGAACAACCACTGAAAACCAAGGGAGAAGGAGTCAGGTACTGAATGAAAATCGGTTTCCCGATTCCAATGAAAGCCAAATTATTGATTTAATGGTGGTGTATGAATCAACGGTTAAAAACCAGGCAGGGGGCACGGAAAAGATTAATGCCGTCATCGCTCAAGCAGTAGAGGATACAAATAAATGTTTTTCAAACAGCTTGATTCCATTGAGGATTCGTTTGGTTCATGCCAGGGAGATATATTACTCCCTGCAATCCTACCATAAGGATCTCGACCGGTTGTCCATTCCGAATGACGGGTACATGGACAGCACTTATATTTACCGAGATCAGTACGGGGCAGATATCGTGAGTATGCTCAGTTCAATTGTGGGAAGCACGGGGGGACTCGGGGATACCCTCAGGAATTCTGATAGTGCTATGTCTGCGGATGAAATCCATAAATTTGGTTTTAACATAAACCTGTGGTCGGAACTGGGGGCACCCGAATACACCCTCGCTCATGAGATTGGGCATGCACTCGGGTGCGTGCACAACCGGGAAGCGGAAGTGGGGAACACGGATATGCTTTTCCCCTACGCTTTTGGGAAGCGTTGGTTTTCGGCAGGGCAGGGTGTGCGGACCGTGATGGCGTACGATGATGATTATGTGGACACTTACCCGACGACTGTTCCTTATTTTTCCAATCCGGCTGTTTCTTATCTGTCCGAACCCACCGGTAATATTCATTCGGAGGATAATGCCCAGGTGATTCGCCGATCTTCTTCTTTTGTCTCAAGTCTTCGTCCGGTCAAAGTGCAGGGCATTCATCCCAGTCAATTTGATCTGGTTTTGGAAAACGGAGTGCCCCGTAAAATGAGCCTGAAATTGATGATGGATCCAGGGGGTATGAAAGAGGTGTTCGTCTCCCTGTCCGGATCGGAAAAGGTTTCCCTGAACAGTTCCCCGTCGGTTTCATTCGATTCCTCGAACTGGAATATTGACCAAGAAATCGAATTGATTGCCGATAATGTGGATCGAAATCACACTGCCCAATTGCTCTTTTCGGCAAGCGGGGTGAATTCGTTCACCGTTCCGGTCGAAGTGTTGACTTCCTCCAGAGCGAATCCGTCTGGATGGATATGGATGGAAAATTTCCCTTGGGCTTACAGTGATCATGACAAGGAATGGCTTTATTTTTCCGCCGGGGATGTGAAGTGGACGAGTTATGACAATGCGGAAAAAACATGGTCGGATATAAACGGGCAGTTCTATCCGGGCGGATGGTTGTGGTTTAATCGTTATCCCTGGATTTTTTCGGACGGCAAAAAAGACTGGATTTATTTCCAAATTTCCGGCGGTGAATTACTTTACTACAGTAACCGCGAAAAAGTTTGGCGGCAGTTTAACCGGTAAGAATAGGTTAAATTCCTGAATAATCTTTTGTCTGTGTAATTTGGATTCGGCGTGGACGTCTCCTTTATTTTGATAGAAAGTGTTTTAATAATAGAAAACATATCATGAACTTTTTATACTACGCTTTACTTACTGTTGTCTGCTGGGGAACCTACGGTGTGTGTATGCACATTGGCTCGACCAATATGGGCGATAAAGAAAACGGCCGGATCATGGCCTTTTTATGGGTCGGACTGGCTTACTTTCTGACTGCAGTGGTTGCACCTCTGATCATTCTCAAACTCAAGGGGGGCAATGTGGCTTTCTGGACCTTTCCTACCAAGGGCTGGCAGTGGTCGCTGATTGCCGGGACTCTCGGTGCAATTGGTGCATTGGGGGTGTTACTCGCATTTGGCAAGATGCCTTCCCCGGCCTATGTCCCGGTCATTATGTCGATTATTTTTGCGGGGGCGCCCATGGTGAATGCAGTGGTGAGCACAACTAAAGAGGGAAACTGGTCTTATGTGAAATGGCCCTTCGTGCTTGGGATTGCAATGGCTGCTCTGGGAGGTTACCTGATTACCAAGCATGCCCCGAAACCGCCCAAAGCCGCGGCTGAGACGGTTGCGACGAAACCGTCTTAAGATTGAATTATGGAAATATCGGCTGATTTACAATCCGCTGATCAACCAGAATCAATCCGCTGGTCAAAATTTCAGGCTATGCTGGATGAACTGGCTGGGCAAAATAGCTTTCAATTAGCCCATTGGCCTCAACTCCGCGAGATCAGTCAACTGAGTGGATTTGACCAATTTAGTGAGCAATGCCCGTTCACCACCAAGGATAAGTTGGCCAAGGACCGGATGGATCATCCACCCTACGGGACCAATTTGACTTATCCATTGAATCATTACACCCGTTTTCACCAGACCAGTGGCACACTGGGTGCCCCGATGGCCTGGCTGGACACACCGGATGACTGGCAATGGATGCTGGGGAATTGGGATGTGGTATTGGAAAATGCCGGAGTGCAAAAAGGGGATAAGTGCTTTTTTGCTTTTTCCTTTGGCCCTTTTCTGGGTTTTTGGACGGCCCACGACGCGGCCAACCAAAGGGGCTGCCTGTGTATACCGGGCGGTGGTCAAAGCAGTGAGCAGCGGATAAAAATGATTCTTGAGCAGAAAGCGGATCATCTTTTCTGCACGCCCACTTACGCCCTTCGGCTACCCGAAGTTGCCCAGGATGCCGGAATAGATTTATCGAACAACCATTTGCGCACGATCATTGTCGCCGGAGAAACGGGAGGGAGTCAAAGTAGTCTGCGGGAAAAAATTTCGGAAGCATGGCATGGGGCCAGGGTAATGGACCACTACGGAATGACAGAGGTGGGCCCGGTGGCGTACGAGATTCCGGGTGGGCAGGGAGGCCTGCGGATTATGGAGGAAAGCTATTTTCCGGAGGTCGTCGATCCGCAATCCGGGCGTCCGGTGTCCACTGGCGAACTGGGAGAACTTGTGCTCACCACTCTTGGCCGGGTGGGGTGCCCGGTTTTGCGCTACCGCACGGGCGATCTGGTAAAAGTAAAAAAGGGAATGGATGCACAGGGAAATTCAACCTTTGATTTAATTGGGGGAATTTTAGGGCGGACAGATGATATGATTGTGGTGCGCGGGGTGAACCTGTATCCGGCATCGGTGGATGCGGTTATCCGAAAATTTGATCAAGTTCGTGAGTATCGAGTTTACAAAGAAAATGCGGGTTCGATGGTTGAAATCAAAATTGAAGTGGAGGCGGAACCTGAAATTGCGAAGTTAGTGGAAACCGGGTTACGGGATGCTTTTTCTTTGCGCATTGCGGTTCAATCGGTGGAGGCGGGAAAGTTGCCCCGTTTCGAAATGAAGGCAAAAAGATGGGAATAGAAAAAACTTAAACCAGTCAATTTATGGAAACATTTTTAAAAGTAACTAATTTATCAAAATCCTACCCCTCTCCGGAAGGGGAAGAAAAAGTGAATGTTTTTAGCGATGTAAATTTGGAAATATCCAAGGGTTCATCCGTGGCGATTGTCGGACCTTCCGGTTCGGGAAAGAGTACACTGCTTAACTTGATCGGCACCCTGGACAAACCCGACAGTGGAGAAATTTATGTCGACGGACGGACAACCGAAAACTTTTCTGCGGATGAGGCGTCGGAATTTCGTAATCAATCAATCGGATTTATTTTTCAATCCCATCATTTGCTTCCGCAGTGCACGGTGATGGAAAATCTAATGGTTCCGGCACTGGCTGGATTTGGAAATTTAAAGGGTAAGGAACTGCATCAACGGGCAGAGAAGTTATTGGATAAAGTCGGTCTTTCCCACAGGCTGAATCATCGTCCGGCGGAAATTTCCGGAGGGGAAAAACAGCGGGTCGCGGTGGCGAGAGCATTAATGAATCAACCACAGCTGCTCTTGGCGGATGAACCTACCGGTGCTTTGGACAAGGAGAATTCGGAAAAGCTGATCGAGTTACTCGTTGAATTGAACCAGACACTTGAGCTGACCCTTTTACTGGTTACACACTCTTCTCAGATCGCCAAGGCGATGATGCAGACCTACCGTATGGACGCGGGAAAACTGGTTGAATCCTGCTAATGAGCTTTTGGAAAATTATTGTAAATAACCTGTTACATTTCCGACGGCAACATCTCGGCGTGGCACTGGGTGTGGCGTTGGGTGCGATGGTTCTTATTGGGGCACTTACAGTGGGAGATTCCGTCCGGTCCACGTTATCCAAATTAGCGGAAGTGAGAATCGGAAAAGCGGATATGGCTCTCTTGGCCAGCGACGGATATTTTCGGGAAGAATTAGCCAAAGAAATTGCGACAGAACTTGGGCTTGATTCGGTGGTTGCCCCCCTTGTCGTGACCCGGGGAACGGTTTCACTGCCCGATGGATCAAGGAGGGTGGGAAATGTGCAAGTTCTCGGGGTGGATGAACGTTTTTGGAAACTGGCTCCGGATATGGAGTATTCGCCGATTGGATCTGGGGCGGGGAAGAATAATTGGCCGGAGTGGGGACCGGGTTTTTTCTATCCTAATGAACGGTTGCACAAACTTTTAAAGGTATCGGATCAGGGCAGAATTATTTTACGTATTGAAGAACCAAGTCTTTTCTCCAGGGACGCCCCATTGTCGGGTGAGCGGGATAATAAATTTGTCTCGTTTAACGGGAAATTAACCGGCCCTGTTTCCGCAGACGGGTTTGGGCATTTCGGCATTCAGGGAAATCAGCGAGAGCCACTCACTTTATTTGTTCCCATTAAAACTTTGCAGAAGAGAATGTTTCGCTCCTTTGATGAAGAGGGTGGAAAAACCAGCTTTACCAATTTTCTCTTGTTGGGAAGATTGGAGAATGGAGTGGTTGACGAAAAATCGGCCCGTATCGCCCTGGAAAAATCGTGGACTCTGGCTGATGCGGGAATCACCCTAAAATCATTACGGGATACCAATGCCTCTTCGGTTCGGGCACGGCAGGTCTTTCTTAACCCCTCACTGGAAAATGCGGCACGATCCATTGATTTGAACGCAACCGGAGTGCTTACCTATCTGGTGAATACCATAGAAGCCGAAAATGGAGAGAGCAATGGGAGCGGCTTAATCCCGTATTCAATGGTCAGCGCGGTGGATCCGAAGAAAGTTTCCTTTTTACCGGATGACTGGCGGGAAGATGAAATCATGTTAAACCAATGGGCAATGGATGATCTCGATGTGAAAACCGGGGATAGCATCACACTGCGTTATTTTTCGGTGGGAGAACGCAGAAAACTGGTGGAGGAAACCCGAAAATTTATTCTCCGCGGAGTCTCTCCGAATCCGCCCATGATTCCGGAGGGGGAGGAGAGTGACTGGACCCCGCAGTTCCCTGGTTTGTCGGATGCAGAGTCATGCGGGGAATGGGACACGGGAATACCGATCACCGAGGAGATTCGTCCCAAAGATGAAGAATACTGGAACCGCCACCGGGGAAGTCCCAAGGCTTTTATTTCCCTGCAAGCGGGTCGAGATCTGTGGACGAATCGATGGGGTTCTTTGACCGGTTTACGATTTTCCAATGCCATGCACTCTCCGGAAATAATGGCCAAAAAACTGAGAGGTTTAATGACCGCGAAGCAGGCAGGTTTGTTATTTCAAACCTTGCGGGCGGATGCGAACGAGGGAACAGAATCACCGGTGGATTTTGGACAACTGTTTTTATCATTCAGTTTCTTTGTCATCGTTGCCGCACTGGCGTTAACCGGTATGCTCTTTGCTTTTTCAATTGAGCAGAGGAATCGACAGGCGGGGCTTCTGCTTGCCCTGGGAATACCCAGGAAAAAAGTCAGACTGTTGGTTCTGGGAGAAGGTCTTTGCGTTTCTATTTTTGGGGGTTTACTTGGAGTTGGTTTGGCCGTGCTCTACGGGCAGTCGATGATCAGTTTACTATCGGGTGACTGGAGTGGGGCGGTGTCCGGGGCAAGTTTTGAATACAGTATCCGGATGCAGTCCGTTATTGGGGGTGGAACCGCCGCTTTATTGATGTCTCTTTTGGCCATGGCCTGGTCGACGCGACGGCAATTGAAATTCGAACCGGGGGAGCTTCTTTCCGCGGGAGAAAATTTAAATAAGATCAATACCAATCGGAAACAAAGGAAATGGAGTGGTTCATTGATTTCTTCCCTTTTGTTTCTGTTCGGAGCTGCGGGACTGGGGATGAGCACCGATTTTTCCGCTCCAGGGGCGTCGGAAGGATTTTTTGGAGCCGGGGCCATGTTATTGCTTTCTGGAATTTTCTATTTTCGTCACTACCTCGGTCAAAAAGCCGGTCTGGGTAAAAAGGAATTGAAGGATGCAAAGGAGTTATCCAATCGAAACATGGGAAGAAGAACCGGAAGAAGTCTGGTTACCATGGCGTCGATGGCCGCGGGAACTTTTTTGGTCGTCAGTACCGGAGCGTTTCGTAAAAGCCCTCCTGTTTCCCCGGAAAATCCGTCCTCCGGTACCGGAGGATTTTCATTGATTGGAGAGTCTGCTTTATCAATTTACGACGACCTGAATGGGGCGGAAGGTCGTGAATTATACGACCTGAATGAGACCCTTATGCAGAATACCCAAGTGGTTCCGCTTCGAATAAGAGAAGGGGATGATGCAAGTTGTTTAAATTTGAACAAGGCGGTAAGACCCCGAATATATGGGGTCAAGCCTGACGAAATGATCGACCGGTTCTCCTTTGCGAGTGGAGATTGGTCGATGTTAAACAGTGCATTACCTGATGGGAAAATTCCGGCGGTGGTCGATCAGAACACCATGATGTGGGCCTTAAAGAAAGGAATCGGTGATGAGATTGAATTTCTTGATGGTGAAGGAAGAATTTTTTCTGTGCAATTGGTTGCCGCGGTGAAAGGGTCTATTTTACAGGGAGCGCTTTATATTTCCGAAGAGCAATTCATGAAAAGGTTTCCTCAGCAGGGTGGATACCGCAGTTATTTGATCGTTACCCCATTCTCTGAGACTCGAAATATACAATCGTATTTGGAGGATAAATTTTCGAATTACGGATTGGAACTCAGGGAATCGACTGCTCGTCTTGCCGAACTTCAAAAAGTGGAAAATACATACCTTTCCATTTTTCAGGGACTCGGGGGGCTGGGCATGTTATTGGGCACGGTCGGGCTCGCGGTGGTTGTGGTGAGGAACCTGGCGGAAAGAGGTAAGGAGTTTGGTGCCATGGAGGCACTGGGATATCGGCTGAGTCATTTGAGAAGGCTTGCGTTTTCAGAACATTTTATTTTGGCATTATGGGGCTTGGGCGTGGGTTCCGTTTCAGCCCTGTTTGCGATTGCACCGGCCATTCTGGGCACAGTCGGACAGTTCCCGGGTCCGGGATTTCTGTATTTTTTCTTTGCCTTGGTAATTCTTTGCTTTTTTTGGACCAAGCTTTCGGTGAATATGGTTTTGAGAAAAAGCCAGATTGAACATTTGCACGATGAGTAATTATTAAATTGGATAGAGATTATGAATATTACACCATTATTGTTATTCGTTGTTACTTTATTCAATAGCCCGTTTTTTTTATCCGGTGAATGGGTAAATAATAACTCATGGAAAGTGGAATTTGAGGAAAACTTTTCACAACTTCCCCCTCAGTCTGAACCGGAAAGTCTCTTCATACTGGATGGATCCTTTTTGATAAATGAGAATAAAGACGGGAAGGAATTAAAATTGTCAGGCAGTCCGGTCGGAGATTTTGGGTTCATGTTCGGACCAAGGGTTCGTGAAAAAGCGATGGAATTAAACTTCACTTTTCTTTCCACCAAGCAGGGAAGAAGATATCCGGCAATCGCAGCGGGTATTGGGGGAATGCGTGGGTACCGGTTCCGCTGGAATCCATCCACTCGGAAAATCCTGATATTTAATGATGATACATTAATAACTGAAAAAGGGCTTCCGTGGGAAAGCGATCAGTGGTGGAAAACCCGTTTTCAGGTTATTCCTCTGAAGCCTAACAAAAATTTATTGAGATTAAAAATTTGGCCAAGAGATTCAGAGGAACCCAAAACTTGGTTAGTCGAGCATACGGATAATGTTTTATTTCAAGGCGGGAAATGTGTTATTTGGGGCTACCCCTATGCGGGAACCCCCATTCATTATGATGACATTAAGATTCTTTCTCTTGAAAAAGAATAAGATTATATAATTATTGGTAAAACACGATGGGTCTCTGTTTTCTTCCCCGTACTTATTGAAATGAAACGCATAAGTTTATTATTTTACGCACTATTCGTTATTTCGTTTCAATTATGGAGCGAAAAAGGAAAAAATAAAAAAATAAAATTCGAAACGGATGTGCTTCCGCTTTTTGAGAATTATTGTTACCGATGTCACGCTGATGGGGAAAAAAAGGGAGAGGTGTCGTTGGACTTTGAGGTTGCCGGAGAGGAGTTAGTGAAAGATGTGGGGCTCTGGAAAAGGGTATGGGAGAATGTATACCGTCACAATATGCCGCCGGCGGACAAACCACAATGTAATGACAGCGAGCTAAGTACGATTCTTGATTGGATAGAGGGAGAAGTTTTTCAAACGGATGGAAAAAAGGAGGATCCCGGCCGGGTTACGATTCGCCGCTTAAACCGAACAGAATATAAAAATACAATTCGTGATTTGTTTGGTATCCAAATTGAAACAGAGAATTTTTTCCCACCCGATGACACCGGTTATGGTTTTGATACGATTGGGGAAGTGCTCAGTCTGTCTCCGATATTAATGGAAAAATATATGGAAATGGCGGAGAATATTTTAACCCATGCTTTTGGGCCCACGGAGAATTCTTATCATTTACAAACATTTTCTAACCAAGAAATGAAGGGAGGAAAGTCTTTTGGAGAGTTCCGTGTTCTGCCCACAACGGGAAAGATCCAGGTAAATGTTCAAATTCCCCATTCCGGAAAATTTATTTTTTGCGTGGAAGCGGGAGCCTCGAGGGCGGGGAATGAATTAGCAAGAATGGATATCGAGCTGGACGGTCAATTAATTGAATCGGTTAAAATAGACGCCGAATATCCAACTGTTCAAAAATACATCTTTGAACTCGAATGCGCTGAACAGGGAGAGTTTTCATTTGCCATGCTTTTCACTAACGATTTTTACGATCCTAAAAATTCAAACAGTAGATTAAGGGACCGGAATTTATTTATCCAAAAATTGACTGTGAATGGAGTGAGAGAACCAGAGCAAAAACATAAGAATAACCGATTGAAATTATTGGGCGGCATTTATGACAATGATTTCGATAACCAATCAGTTGAGCAAACTTTGAAAACAATGCTTCCCAAAATATTCCGCCGGGCCATTACACCTTCGGAGTTAAATCGGCATATGAAATTATTTTATCGAATAAAAGAACAGGACAACTCTTCTTTTCTTGCTTTGCGTTTAGTCATTAAAGCCGCCTTAGTTTCCCCTCACTTTCTTTTTCGAGAGGAATTTCAACCCAATTCAAATGATTCAGAATCGATATATAAATTGGACGCATTTGCACTGGCGAGTCGTTTATCGTATTTTCTGTGGAGTAGCACACCGGATGACCGACTGATGAAACTGGCCCGGGAAAACACTCTTTTTTCAAACCTGGAAAGCGAGGTGCTCAGAATGATCAGCGATGAAAAATCAGATGAATTTATTAAGAGCTTCACGGGTCAGTGGTTGCAAATTCGTGATTTGGACTTGATTGAACCTGATCGTAAAAGATTCCCTTCATTCTCAGCGGAGTTAAGGGAGTCAATGAGGCATGAAACGGAATCTTTCTTTGCTTACATTTTACGCGGGAATCGTACAGTTTTCGATTTTATTAAATCCGAGTACACCTTTGTAAATCAATCGATGGCCCAATTTTATGAATTGTCCGGACGGTTTGGAAATAAATTTGAAAAAGTTAATCTTCCCAATGGACAGCTTGTGCAAAGTGGTGGTTTCTTAACCCAAGCGTCCATCCTGGCAATCACTTCAAATGCAACACGGACTTCTCCGGTGAAAAGAGGAAGATGGGTTTTGGACAATATTCTGGGTGCTCCTCCGAAAGATCCGCCACCAGGAATTGCCGATCTTGAGGATTTTGAAAATCATAATTCAGCAAGTCTTTCATTGCGTCAGCAAATGGCAATACACAGTAAAAATTCGTCCTGTTCATCCTGCCATGCCAGTATGGATGCAATGGGATATACAATGGAAAATTTTGATGCAATTGGAAAATGGAGGGATTTGGAAAACGGAAGACCGGTCAATTCGAACGGCCGACTCGGTTCAGGAGAAGAATTTAATGGGGTCGAGGATTTGAAGACATTTATTGTTCAAAAAAAGGCGGATGCGTTTTTAAATTGTTTAGCTGAAAAACTTCTAACCTATGGGATTGGTCGGGGAATGGAGTACTACGACCGTAAGGCCATCAAAGATATTGTAAATAAAACCAAGTTAAAAGGTAGTGGTTTTGCTGATTTGGTGATCCATGTTGTGCAAAGTAAACCTTTTCTTTTGCGCCGGGGTGGATAATATGTGTTTTAAATAGTATTATTTCATGTTGATAAATAAATTGGGTCGAAGAAGTTTTCTGCGTGGATTGGGTGCGTCTATTTCGCTCCCTCCCCTTTGTCTGTTTGAGCCTTTTCAGCTAAACGCACAGGATAAAACCCCGATTCCTTTACGAATGGGTTTTGCGTATATTCCCAATGGTGTGATTATGGAAAACTGGAAACCAAAAGAGTTGGGAACTCACTTTACTCTTCCTTCCACCCTTTCTCCTCTTGAAGATAGAAAAGCGGATATTCAAGTCCTGAGCGGTCTTGATCATACCAAAGCGAACTCCAATGGAGACGGTGGCGGTGACCATGCTCGGGCGAACGCTACTTTCCTGACTGGCTGTCAAGCCAGGAAGACCGCTGGTTCCAACATTAAGGTGGGCAAATCAGTGGACCAGATTGCAGCAAGTCAGATTGGTGATCAAACCAAACTCCCTTCCCTGGAACTGAGTGGTGACAAGTCAAGAAGATCGGGAAAATGCGATTCTGGATACAGCTGTGCCTATCAATTCAATTTGTCATGGAAGACTGAATCCATGCCCATGTCGCCTGAATCAAACCCCAGGCTCGTGTTTGAACGGTTATTCGGAAAGTCAGGCCGGAAGGAAGACAGTACAGCGGTGAGCCAAAGGTTACGGCATGACCGGAGTATATTGGATTTCGTTCTCGAGGATGCCAAAAGTCTCCACAGGCGTTTGGGTAGGGATGACCGTGAAAAAATTGATGAATATTTTGTCGCCGTGCGGGAACTTGAGAAAAGAATCGAAAAGACGGAAGGAGAAAAATTTAGTTTCCAAGAAAAAAGACCACCTGAGGGAATCCCTCAATCGTACCAAGAGCACCTCAGGCTAATGTTTGATATGATGGCGTTGGCCTTTCAAACGGATTCGACAAGAATTTCCTCATTTTTGCTCGCCCACGACGGGAGCAATCGAAGTTTCAGCGAAGTCGGAGTTCCGGAGGGGCATCACAGCCTTTCCCACCACCGTGACAATGACTTGAAAAAAACCAAGCTTGCCAAAATTGACCGGTTCTATGTCGAACAGTTTTCCTATTTTCTTGAGAAACTTTATCAATGTAAAGAGAAAGACGGGAGTCCTTTGCTAGACCACTGTATGATCCTATACGGAGGCGGAATAAGTGATGGAAACCGTCATCGTCATGTTGACCTTCCGGTTCTGCTTGCAGGTGGAAAAGCACATGGTCTACAAACGGGACGACATTACGATTTTTCTTCGGGGAAATACAGAAATTCATCAAGTTTAAATAAGGATGGATTGGGGATGCCAATGACAAATTTACATCTTGGTCTTTTGAACAAAATGGGAGTTGATGCGGATCAAATTGGCGACAGTACTGGAACCACGCTAAACATTTAGTCACTTTCCAAAGATTATTTATTGAAAAATATTTAGTTTCTAGTGATTACGCGTGATTACAATTGTCCGAATTTAGTTAATCTTGCATAGATCATGCTTATGTAAGATAATACCAAATCCGTGCTCAGTATAAATCGATTCTTTTTTCTTTCACTTGGTAGTGTCTGCTTCTTAATCATACCTTTTTTCTGGGTTGCTTTGATATTTGATTACCGGGCACTCGAAAATGTAATGATTCAATTGTCAGGTAACTATTTTGTGGGATATCCAATTCCCGAGTTATTAGGAGCATCCAAGATAGATTCCACAACCAGTCAAGTCTTTCGGATTAAAATATTCTGCTCCCTCTTTTTACTTTCCTACTCGTTATTTTTCATTGGTCTATACTCAGTCGAGGAAAATTTTAGACGGGTTAAATTACTTTTCCGTGGAGTTTCGGTACCCTTATTTTTCTTAGTCGCGAGTTTTTGGATAAAATTTGTCAACGATGACCATATTATTATGCACCATGAAAAGGC
>CAJWWH010000047.1 GCA_913048545.1 uncultured Opitutia bacterium
CCACTCGAAGGTGCTTTCAGCAAGTACATGCGAGAATATCGTTTACTCAACAGTTTATTGGTATCCCTCCTTTGCCTGACGATTATTATGGCCTCGATTTGGGGGATGATGATGGGACTTGCACTCAGTGGAGAAGGGAACTCCGACTTTTCAGACGGAGGTACTGCCCCTGCCGCACAAAAGCAGGAAAAGCAAAAGGTCGTCAAGCTCATGCAAAGGCAGAAAAAAGCACAGCCCACCACTCAGCAAACTTTCACAACCACTGCAATTTCGGATATCACTTTACCCGACTTTAATGAATTGGATGTGAAAGATTTGGCTCCAGTTGTGGAAGCGGCGGCACCCACCATGTCCGCGGCCGGAATGAATAATGATCAAATGAAAAAAGCGATGGCCGGAATCGGTTTGTCTTTACCAAAAACCATGCAACAACGTTGCGATCCAAAGAAGCGAATTGCCCGCCTAAAATCTGGGGGTGGAAAAACTCAGACTGAAGCCGCAATTATTAAAGGATTAAATTGGCTCAAAACCATGCAGAGTGAGGATGGTTCATGGGGAGCGAATGATAAAGACGAAACTGGAAAACCCCTTGCAAAAATTGATGCCCACCATAAGAAAGCGATGACAGGAATGGCTTTGCTTTGCTACCTCGGACATTGTGAACTGCAGGATTCACCGCAGTATGGTCCTACCGTACAGAAAGCCATAAATTATATCACCTCCATGCCTCCGGACGAAGATGTGGGAGCAGGTAATCGTGGTTCTTATGCTCACCCCATCCGTACCTATGCGCTGTGTGAGGCATACACCATGACGAAAATTAAAAAACTCGAAGTCTATGCCAAGCGTGCTTCAGAGCTTGTGATTAAAGGACAAAATGAATCAGGCGGTTGGGCGTATGCTTATGGCAAAGGGCCTGCTGCACATACTGACCTTTCGGTGGCAGGATGGAATATACAAGCGTTAAAAGCCGCAGCCCTCACTGGGATAGAAATTTCGGGTCTGGATGAATCAATGGACAAAGCAATCGCTTATGTGAAAAGGTGCCAGGATAAACAGGGTAAATTTGCTTATCAGGAAGGTGGGGGAGGAAAAGCAAGTTTAACCGGAACCGGTGTTCTTTCTTTGCAGATTTGGAAAAATGCGAAATCCGAAGAGGCCGATAAAGGACTCCAGTGGATTGTGCAAAATGAGGCAGTAAAAAAGGAATGGAGTACAATTGATGTGTATGGATGGTACTATAATGCACAAGCATGCTTTCAGGCTACCGGAGTTTCCGGTGGATCAAAATACTGGAAAGCATGGAACAAGGATTTTCAACAAACTGTATGCGGAAATCAGGCTGCGGATGGCCATTGGCCTCATGGCAACCATTTTCACGGGGACACCGATATTTATCGGACCACAATGGCCATACTGATGTTGGAAGTGTACTACCGTTACATGCCCTCCACCAAGGTTTAATTTCTAAATTTTTTCGCCCAAGCTTGTCACTTGGTCCACTTTGCTATATTATTCAGTTCATGAAAATTATAGTATTCGTTTTCACTCTTTTGTTCCACGCTGCAATCTTTGCAAATGCCGAAAAGAAGGCTGATGCTCAGGAGATTACCATCTCAGGAAACGATACCATGCAATTTGATGTCAAAAATTTTGAGGTCACCGCTGGCAAAAAAGTAAAGATTGTGTTCAAGAATTCAGGCAAACTCCCCAAAATTGCCATGGGTCATAATCTTGTTCTTCTCAAAAAAGGGGTATCCGCCATTGCATTCGGACAAAAAGCGTTGGGTGCTGGTGCAAACGCAGTGAACCCCCTGCCCGACTCGATTAAAGATGATGTAATTGCCAACACTGAATTATTGGGTCCAGGTGAAGAGGAAGTCATTTCTTTTACTGCACCGAAGGAAAAAGGTGCCTACGAATATGTCTGCACATTTCCCGGTCATTTCGCGATGATGCGCGGCACGATGACGGTCAAATAGCTTCCACTCTTAGGGGCAGGTATACAACCTGACCCCAATTTGACTTCTTGACAATTTTGTCTTTGGGCGAAATACAAATGGTATGTCCATTGAACAAGAGAAGAAATACTTAAGAGAAGCAGAGTCCAAAGGGCTTTACTCGTGCTTAGCAGCCTACACTAAACTGTCCGGTCCGGGTTGGCTTCAAAGTGCAATCACGCTGGGAGGAGGCTCGCTTGCTTCGAGTCTCTTTTTGGGTGTACTCGCGGGCTATTCTCTCCTATGGCTCCAACCTATTGCGATCATACTGGGTATCATTATGCTCTGTGCGATCAGCCATGTGACTCTTTCAACTGGACAAAGTCCATTTGTTTCAATCAATAATGAAATCAATCCGGTTTTGGGATGGGGTTGGGCAATCGCAACTATAATGGCAAATATTGTTTGGTGTTTACCCCAGTTTACATTGGGAACGGCCGCAGTTACGCAAAATCTTGTACCTTCCCTTAATCACACCGGTGGAAAGGTCTTGGTTGTCCTTGTACTCGTCCTTACCGCCGGACTGGTTATCTGGGCCTATGACCGCGGAAATCGAGGAGTTAAAATCTTTGATCTAATCCTGAAAATTATGGTCGGGCTCGTGGTACTGTCTTTTTTTGGGGTGGTCATCAAAATGGGTACGGCGGGAGATTTACCATGGAATGAAATTGCAGCCGGATTTATTCCGGATTTTTCGCTTTTTTCTCAGCCGGCTGAAGTATACACCCCCTATTTGGAGGGGACTGGGGAATTCCGTTCATTCTGGGAAAATAAAATTATCAGTCTTCAAAAAGATGTAATGATTGCCGCAGCCGCTACTGCAGTGGGAATTAATATGACTTTTTTCATGCCTTTCGTACTGCTCAGCCGAAAATGGGGAAGAGAGCACCGTGGACTGGCTAAATTTGACTTGTGGACCGCCCTTCTCATTCCATATGTGGTTGCCACCTCTTGCGTGGTAATCGCAGCAGGCTCCCAATTCAACGGAAAACCTGAATCTGCTTATCAGGATTACGAAAATCGGGTATTGCACACCAATTTAGCCAAGGGATACGGCGATTTCATGACTGAAAGAATGTCACTCGAGTTAGGAAAGGAAGAATTTAACAAACTCGCTCCCATCCAAAAAAAGGAAAGGATGAGATCGATTCCGGAGCCAGATAAACAGCTAGCTGCCATGTTAGTGAAAAGAGACGCTTTTAACCTGGCCGCATCCCTAGAATCGCTTTTGGAAAATAAAACCTTCTCACACTACATATTCGGGATTGGAGTCGTCGGTATGGCTCTTTCGACAATTATTATACTGATGACGATTAATGGACATGCAATCTGTGAGGTACTCGGAAAACCGCACAAAGGCCCCGTTTTCCTTGGAGGGGCTTATATTGCCGGGATCGGAGTCTTGGGGCCTTTCGTATGGAGTGATGCTGCATTTTGGCTGGCGGTTCCCACATCGATACTAGGCTTCACCTTAATTCCGGTTGCCTACCTCAGCTTCTTTTTACTCCTTAATAGCAAAAATGTGTTGGGCCGAGAAAGACCCAGTGGAATGGGACGGATCATTTGGAACACGGGGTTGATTCTGTCTCTTGCAATCATGGGGGCTGCTGCTTTTTATGTTGCCTGGAATAAAACCTGGGGAGATATCCCATTTGGACGCTTCGCCTTGGTTGGATTTGGTATTTTGCTCCTGATCGGGCACTTTACTTTAAAAAACAAAAAACTTGAACGAAAAGTGAGTGCGATAGAATTGAAGTTTCAACAACTGAAAAAGGCGTCTGAATCAAATTCCAACTAAACTTCAGGGTCCAAAATTTTTAATCGGTTTCAAATCACTTTGTTTCCAGAGGAATCCACTTCCTTACTTCGCCCTCCGGTCCAACTTTAGAAAAAAGGACCCATGCCTCCCCAGTTGTAGTATCAAGTTTGACCAGCCGCTTATAAAGAAATGGTTTTTTGTCCTCCGAGTAATATTCGGCACTGATTATTTGAAACTTCCCATTTTTATTAGTTATTGAACCAAAGCTTGGCGGTGGCGGGATATTCATCGGCAAATTGGGTCTAACCGAGGGAGTGGACAGGGGCACTTGCGATTGAGCAAAAACCGAAAAAGGTAAGATAAGTAAAATAATGGAAGTTCGAAATGTAGCTTTGAATAGTTGTTTCATTTTTATTGGAGGGAAAGATTGTAATTACTGTTTTTCTGATTCACTTTTACAGCACAGAATGGCAACAAAATAATCTTCCTTGCCCAAAGTCGTGCTCGTGAAAATTTGTAGATAAAACAAGAAATTATAAGCGGTAGGCTTAGTTTTCTAGACACAAAAAAGCCGTCGACCTTGCCCAAGTCGACGGCCAGTTTGATATCGTGCATTACCGCACAATATATCCGTGCTTGTATAAAACATGAACACTGCACCAATTTCATGCAAAAGGAAAAGCTAACTATTTAACTTTTTAATTCTATAATTTATTTTCATGTGCAACACATTTTAAAATAGCAGAATAGTTTAATTTTTTCTGCTATGCTTCCTCTTCCTGAATGAAAACGACTGCCTGGTACCAAATTTCCTCTTCCCTGAGGGGACCGCCTAGGCATTGCCAGCGTGCCGAAGACCTAAAAATGAATCCTTCGGTATCTTTGTATTCCTTTTGAATACATTCATTCACAATCTCGCTTAATTCTTTTGCGGAGGATGCTTTAATTACCTTGTACTTCCTTTGAACCGTTATCATTTTAGTAGTGTTATTTGATTTGATACAAATTTTGAAGCCAAAACATAAAGGCAATCGAATACTTATGTGCAAAGGCAAATAATGATGTTTAAATTTTAACCTTAATTACATTACACTACCATTCCCATTGGTTATACCCCACTTCATCCAAAAAGTTTCATTTTATGGCAAGACAATCTTCTATTAATCCGGATTCGGAATCACTTTCAAACAACGATGTTCAGGCAATCCAGGAACTGCAAGAAACTTTTGTTACTATTAAGAGTGAACTTAGTCGGGTAATTATCGGTCAGGACGAAGCAATTGAAAGAATTTTTCTCTGTATCCTTTCAAGAGGGCACGCTCTCCTCATGGGGGTACCCGGCCTGGCCAAAACGCTGCTTGTCAACTCGATTGCCCAAACCACATCACTGTCTTTCGGCCGTATTCAATTCACTCCGGACTTAATGCCTTCCGATGTGACGGGGACAGAAATACTCCAGAATAAAAAGGATGGGGACGGACGGGAGTTCGTCTTCATTAAGGGCCCCATTTTTGCGAATGTCATCCTCGCGGATGAGATTAATCGTACTCCACCGAAAACCCAGTCCGCACTTCTGGAGGCAATGCAGGAAAAAAGAATAACCGTTGCCGGAAAAAACCACTTGCTTCAGGAACCTTTCTTTGTCCTCGCCACCCAGAACCCCATTGAACAGGAGGGCACCTACCCGTTACCCGAAGCCCAGCTCGACCGATTTATGTTCCTGATCAGGATGAAATACCCGAGCAGGGACGAGGAAATACAAATAGCAAAACAGACCACAAGTGGAAAAACTCCAAAACTGAAGAAAGTTATTTCCGGAAAGAAACTGAAGGAACTCCAAGATCTGGTCGAGAAGGTTCCCGTGCCCAATCATGTGCATGAACTTGCGGTGGATTTGGTTCGTCGCACCCGTCCGGATTCAAAAGAGTCCCCTTCCTGGCTCCAAAAATGGGTTCAATGGGGAGCCGGTCCTCGGGCGATCCAGTATTTAGTGAAAGGCGCAAAAGCACGGGCCGTCTTGATGGGTAATTTTATGGTTACAATGGAAGATGTGGAGAAGGTCGCGGAACCAGTTCTTTTTCATAGGATTCTGACCAATTTTCATGCCCGTTCCGAAGGAGTGACCAGTGCCGAGGTGGTGAGCAGGTTAATCTCGGATGCCCAAAAAGAAAAAAGATAAAATTATGCCGAAAAGGCAAAATTCATATTTTTCCTACCTCGATCAGGATGTTCTTTCTGAGATATCAGGAGAGCCTTTGCTCAGCCCTTTTCCAATGGAAGGAAGTGTTTCCGGGCATCACCGAAGCCCCCATAAGGGATCAAGCGTGGAGTTTGCGGAATACCGTGAATACACCCAAGGGGAAGATCCAAAGCGGATGGACTGGAGGGTTTTCGCACGGTCAGACCGTTACTACCTTAAAGAATTTGAAGCGGAAACCAACCTCCGTTGTCATCTGGCTATTGATTGCAGTGCGTCCATGAATTTTGGTGAACCCATCAATAAAATAGAATATGCCAAAAAGCTCGGTGCGACTTTGGCCTACCTCTTTTTATGCCAGGGTGATGCGGTTGGTTTGCATACCCTCAAAAAGAAAAGTCCGATTACACTTCCTGCAAAAAGAACTCCCGCACAGGTTCAGGAAATTCTCGAAGTATTAGGTCCTCTCAAGGCCGGGGGAAAAACCACCCTTTCCCAGTCCCTGCATGAAATTGCCGAGAGTGCGAGAATGAGAGGGCTGGTTGTGATTATATCCGACTTTTTTGAAGAAATAACCGATATCACCAATGCCATTACCCATCTTCGGGACCGAAAGCATGATGTTATTCTTTTTCATCTGCTCGATCAAAGAGAGCTCGAATTTACTTTCGACCGGCCCATACGATTTGTCGACCTCGAAGGCGACGGCTCGATTATTACAGAACCGTCCCTCATCCGCGAAGAATACTTATCGAGCCTCGATCAGCATATTGAATCAATTCTGCACCATTGCCTGGGCTGCGAGTCGAGCTACTTTAAGATCAACACAAATCAGCCGGTCAGTGAAACGCTTGACATGCTCAAAAAGAGCCATCGGGGAGGCACAAGTTAGTGACCTTCATTCAATCTTTTGCTTTGTGGGGACTGCTGCTCGCATTCGCACCCCTGATCATTCATTTACTTAATCTGCTGAGGCACCGTTCTGAACCATGGGCCGCCACCCAATTTTTACTTCAAGCCAGAAAAAGTTCCTCCCGAATGTCAAAAATTCGAAGATGGCTCACTCTTCTTTTTCGTATACTTGCCCTTTCCTGCCTGACCATTACCATTGCCCGGCCGATATCCGGGGGTGATTTCCTGCTCTCTTTCTCTTCTCAAAATCCGGATGTTCTTGTCTGTATTCTTGACCGTTCGGCCAGTATGGAAACGATATCCGGAAAAAGTTCCAACTCCAAGAGGGAACTCGCGCTTGAGGCATTTCGTGAATTTTTAAAGCCTTGGCCAGAAAGCAAATTTGTCCTGGTTGACACGGTCTATGAGGAACCCTGCTTTATTGACAATTTTGAATCGCTGAATGAAAAAAACTACGGACACTTAATCGGAAGGACTGAAACCGCGGCGTCCCTCACCGGCACAATTCTAAAAACATTGAACTGGATGAAGGAAACGCAGATTGGTAGTGCGGAAGTTTTAATTGCCTCCGACATGCAAAGGAGCAACTGGATCAAAAAGGGAAGTATGGACGAGTTAAGTAGGATTGATCGTATACTGAAAGAGAAAAAAGACTTATGGACGATCAAAATGATTCCGTTTTATTCCTCACCCTCTAATAATTTATCCGTTCAAATCGATCAGGTTAGAAGAAACGAAGACACCTTGATTCCCAGTATAATTTTTAATCAAAAAAATTCCTCCGGGCAGCCGGGCAAGGTTGATGTAATGGCAAGGATTAATGGCGAGGAGCAACCCTTTTCCATTGGATTAAAAAGTAATCTGACCAAGTGGAATCCAGAATTTGATTTAACTCAAAAAACGGTCCTTGGTTGGGGATCCATTCAGGTGAGCGATGATTTCTGCAATTCGGATAACCAATGTTTTTTTGCTTATAATAAAAAGTCATCATCTTCCGTTGCAGTTCGTGCAAGTAATCCGGAAATCGGTGTAATCCTGCGATCCGCCGCTCAAAATAAAGAAGGAAAAACTGCTGATTACTTATCGAGGCAAAGCGTGGACTCCGAAAAAATGTCCTCATTTAAAGTAATTATTCACCAAGGAGGAGTGAGTAAATCGGATGCGGAAAAATTTGAAGAATTTACCAAAAACGGGGGTACCCTGGTTCTTTTTCCATCCGAACAATCCAACCCGTTAGCATTTTCATTTTTAAATTGGGACCGGGTGGAAACCAAAGGGAAAACTGATTACTATTCCATCGGGAACTGGTCGAAAGAAAACAGTGTTCTGGAAAATTTCACGGACGGCTCTCCCCTTCCCCTTGATTATTTATCTGTTTATAACCGAAGGATTCCCAGTGATGGCGAACCTTTGGCTTACTATCGTGATGGAAAGACATTTCTGTCAAAATTCACTCTTGGAAATGGCTTGGTTTATGCCTTTTCCACTCTGCCGCTCGATTCCTGGTCCTCCCTCAAAGACGGATTCATTCTCGTACCTGCAATCCAAAGAATCATCGAGAATTCCTCTTCCCTCTCATCCACGAGTGGAATCATATGCGGATCGGAGGAATCCAAGGAGCTTTTTGAATACGAATGTGTTGATCAACCGGGCCAAAAAATTCCCTCACTGCATGCCGGGGTATATAATGTGGATAATCAACTTATTGCAATCAACCGTCCCGAAACTGAAAATGATGCTGATACCATTTCCCTTGCCGAATTAGACTCGTTGCTCCCAAATACTGAATCGGTTGAGAAATTGAATTCCAATCAACTCTCGAGCCTGAAGCGGTCAGAGATATGGACGACATTTCTATTTCTTTGCCTCGCCTTTCTGCTTGGGGAAGCGGCACTTGGATTACCCTCCAAACCTCGTGTAAAAATTTAGGATAATGACCGAACTCTTTGGCTGGCAGTTATCACACTCTATCCCCACGTTCTTGGTCTGTATCTTCGTGCTTGTTGCCAGTGCCTACCTATCCATGCAGACATGGAAAAGAAATGGGGCAAAGCGGACAACTCTCGTGATGGAGATCATTCGAACGCTGCTTGTTTTCCTTGTTCTTCTCACCCTGCTCAATCCTGAAAAAATCAGACGGATTGAAAGGAATCAAAAAGCTAAAATTATCTGCCTACTTGACGAGTCAAACAGTATGGAAACCCGGGACATTCTTGAAAAAAATGGATCCACCATCAGCAGGCTTGAATGGAGCAGAGAAAAACTATCGATGAAATGGGCTGTGCAAATGGAAAAAAATGCCAGCTTTTTAATCAAGCCCTTCTCGTCCGAAACAGGTAAGGATTCCACTGATATTAGTTCCGCTTTGGAGGAAACGCTTCAGGAACATGAAGGTGTGAAAGCGATTCTGCTCTTTTCTGATGGCGATTCAAACACCGGCAAATCACTCCTTTCGATGGCGGGAAGATTAAGAGGTTCGAAGACTCCAGTCTTCGGCGTGCAAGTGGGCAGTAAACATGCCCTACCCGATCTATCGCTCGAAGAAGTGTCGGCTCCCGCTTTTGTTCTCAATGAAGAAAAAATCACCCTTCCTTTTCGGGTAATGAATTATTTTGAAACTGTCCAGCGAGGAGAAATTTCACTCTTTGCAAACGAACAGCTCGTCCTCACCCAGGAACTCATACTTCAAGATTCCACTGAACATACTGGCAGTCTCGCATGGATGCCTCCAACGGACGGGAATTACAGCCTCCGAGTAGTAATTCGCCCAATCGAAGGAGAAACGAATCCGAACAATAACGAAAAATCCCTCACCACCCGGGTGGAAAATAAGGTGATTAAGGTATTAGTCATAGATTCACTCCCCAGATGGGAGTACCGTTTTTTAAGGAACGCCCTGGAGCGGGATCCAGGAGTAGACCTACAGTGCCTGCTTTTTCACCCCGGTATGCCCACGGGATTCGGACAGAATTATCGCCGAAGTTTCCCAAAAGAAATGGATCAGTTAGCCCCCTTTGATGTTATCTTTGTCGGAGATGTGGGTATGGGAAATGGCGAGTTAAGCGAAGAAAATTGTGCGATGCTCAAAAAACTTGTTCAACAGCAGGCATCCGGACTGGTGTTCTTACCCGGAAAAAGAGGCAGACAGTTGACTCTTCAGGATTCTCCACTTGCTGATCTTCTTCCCGTTGTTCTGGACGCGGAAAAACCAAATGGACTGGGCACCGTGAATCCATCGAATTTGGAGCTCACCAATCGCGGCAAGGATCATTGGTTAACCAATCTGAGGGGAGCGGGTGAACCAGACCGGGAATTTTGGAATCGACTTCCCGGATTTCACTGGGCGGCAGTGGTTAAAAAGAGTAGGCCCGGTTCCGAGGTCTTAGCGGTCCATTCCAATTTTAAAAATGATTGGGGGAGAATGCCCACGCTGGCAATCCGCTACTCCGGTGCAGGCAAGACGCTTTTTCTAGGCAGTGATTCTGCCTGGCGCTGGCGAAGAGGTGTGGAGGACAAATATCATTACCGTTTCTGGAGCCAGGTAGTGCGCTGGATGGCTCACGGGCGCTACCTGGCAAACAAAGAGGGAATCCGGGTAATTGCAGAGCCGGAAAGGCCCGCTGTGGGAGAGACGGTGTTTCTTCGCTGTATCGCATTGGATAAAGCCGGTTTCCCCATCGAAAACGGACGGGTCTCCGCATCAGTTATTCACTCGAACGGGTTAAATGAGAATATTACTTTTCAGGCAAATCCCGAAAGTCCGGGCGTTTTTCTTGCCGAGGTTAAAACCCAGGAATCCGGTAATCTGAAAATTTCTGTCGAAAGTTCACCGTTCAAAAGGGAGCTCGAGATGAATTTAAAAATTGAGAAAAATCAAAAAGAAAAAAGAGGGAAACCGACCGGTAAAAATCAATTATCCAGCCTGAGCGAATTAACCGGAGGAAAATTTGGCAGTTTTAAGAATTGGGAGGTGGTGGTGAACGAACTCGTCATTGTACCCGACCCTGAACCCCTCATTACCGTTGACCGTTTGCGAACCAGTCCGACTTGGGGTCTTTTTCTTTTTGTTCTACTTGCAATTTACTGGATTGGAAGAAAGCTGTTGGGGATGATTTAAACTTTATTTTGAAAAAAGAAAAAAAAGTCTTACCCCCGTCCCTTCTACGGTCATTGAATATACTCCAGAAAATGGCCAGGAATCTCTACCTGTTCAAATACCTGAGTTCCATCGTTCTTTTATGCCTCAGTATGTGGGGAATTTTATTTATCGCTGACCGGTTGATTGAGACTCCCCAGTGGCTCCGTCTGGGCATTTCAATTTTGTCGATGGTGGGGACCCTTTATTTTTCCTATCAACTTATCTTACATGCCTATATTTTGCCCCGTTCCCCAGAATGGCTGGCTCGAAGAA
Source organism: uncultured Opitutia bacterium (assembly GCA_913048545.1). The sequence continues at coordinate 11,280 of CAJWWH010000047.1, forward strand.
TTAAAGACCGGTTTGGTGGTCCGGGAGATCGCTTTCTCGGAGTAATTGAATTGAGTAAAACGAGGGAGAAAGAGGAAAAACTTTATTCCAAAACTCTCTTTCTCGCCGCCCAGGATGGAGTGGAAAAAGAAATCTCCAAACTTCCACTCCGGGAAACACTTTCCCGCAAAAAGACCAAGCAGATCTTTCTGTCCCTGAGCCTGGTGGTATTCATTGCCGGAATGGGCGTGGTGAGTTATCCTGAATTAGCTATCAATTCATTGATCAGATGGATCAATCCCTGGAATGAATTACCCCGGGCAACCCTGACCAAGTTTAACCCGATACCGGATTCCTGGATTGTACCCCGTAATGAAATCGCCAATTTCAAAATTGAACTGAATAAAAATACTCAACGAATTCCAGACTCTGCAATACTTCAAGGAGGAGAAAATCTCGTCGTCAAAGCGGAAAGGAACGAAAGTATTTATGAATTTTTAATTCCCGGAATAAATGATGAATACAAGGTGAACCTGAAAGCGGGTGACTTTCGAAAAAAGCTTACTATTCTACCGATGGACCGGCCGGAGATTACTCAGCTTGAAGCCTTGGCTTTCTACCCTTCATATCTGGGCCTCGGAGCTGAAAAGATCGATTTCCAATCCAGGACATCACGATTTCCAATGGGAACATCACTTCAGGTTATGGGAAAATGCTCGCGTTCGATTGCTTTTTTCAAAGCACTGCAATCGGATCAAAACCTCGAGGTCAGCTTTCAGGGGAAATCTTTCACCATTCAGGTGCCCCCTCTCACCGAAAATCAAAATCTTCAACTTCAATTAATTGACTCAGTCAAGCTCTCCCCTGCTCAATCTACTCCGATTAAATTGACGGCTTTCACTGATAAACCACCCGTAATTGGACTTCCAGACAGTCCATCGGAAGCGAGTATTCTTCTTCACGAAACCATTCCTGTCCGGGTTTCATCAAGTGATGATCTTGGACTGGCCCGCATTCAGTTATGCATGGTTATTTTAGGAGAAAAAAAAGAAAGCTCTCCGATTGTACTTTTTGATGAAAAACTGTCCGAACCATCTCTGCAATCCGCATTTACCCTTCCCTTTGACCCGGATTTTTTTAACTTGGAAGACAGTGCCCGAATTGAATTGTACGGCTTGGCATGGGATCGAATGCCCAATCGAAAGCCAACGATTTCACGAAAAGTTCAATTTCAAATCGTGGGAATCGAAAAACACGCGGAACAGTTAAGGGATGAGATTGAAGCGATCATGGCCAGGACATCGGAAATTATACGGGAGCAGGAAAATATTCTGATCGAAACGACGGCACTCAAAAGAGAATTT
>CAJWWH010000048.1 GCA_913048545.1 uncultured Opitutia bacterium
TCATACCAAGAAAGACTTCCGTCGTGGTACGAACAATATCATCCAGATAATCATAACGAGCGAGTACACGGTCGGCTGGTTCATCGTCCCATATGCCCAGTCGGTGAAATCCAGTCGCGGTTATTGCAGCAGCACTTGGGTTTTCGATTTCATCCCCAGCAAGTTGCTCCAGAATGAACTGATCGTAGGGTTTATTTTGATTAAACGAATTAATCACATAATCCCGGTAGCGCCATGCCTGCGGTTTATTTCCATCCCTTTCATACCCATTGGTTTCGGCATAGCGGACGAGATCAAGCCAATGCCTTCCCCATTTTTCTCCGTAATGGGGAGAGGAGAGGAGTTGGTCGACCAGTTGGTTGAATTTAGTTGGTTCTTTATTAGAGACATATGCATCAACTTCTTCGGGGGTGGGGGGGAGTCCGATTAAATCATAATACATCCGCCGAATGAGCGTATGGTCCTCAGCTTGTGGATTGGCCGGCAAATTTTGTTCGTCAAGTTTAGCATGAATGAATCGATCGATCGGGTTCGTATGTTCAGGCAAATTTGGAATATGGTCAGCGATTGGTTTTGTGTATGCCCAGTGAGACTTTGTTGTTTCATTAACTTCGGTGGTGCTGGCATGGCTGTGGGTATTTTTGGGTTCAATTTCGTCTTCCTTGGGGAAGGGTAGCCCCATTTCAATCCATTTCCCCAGTGCATCAATTTTATCCGGAGAAAGCTTTCCGATCGGGGGCATCTGATGATCCTCATCTTTGTAGGATACCATTTGAAGCATTAGGCTTGCCGAAGGATTTTCCAAGTCCACAGCCGGACCAACTTCACCTCCGGCAAGTACTCCCTCTCTTGTGGTCAGCACAAGCTCCGCCCGTACTTTGTCCGCTCCATGACATTTCCAGCAGTTCTGTTCCAAAAGAGGTTTGATGTCTTCTTTCCAAAAGGAAAAATCATCCTCAGCATGAGAATGAGATGCCAAAAAGAAAAGAGTCCATGCCATTAACTTAATGTACACAGGAAATATTTGGAAAAAGTTGGGCATTTTAACAATTAAATCATATTTATGTTTTTTTTCTGGGCAACATGTACTTAGGCTACCTGTAAGGAAAGATAGCCAAGCGCAGTTGAAATTGAATTCGCTGTTTGATGAATTAAACAACCTGTTTTATCAACTCTCTCCTGACTCATACGGGAAGTGGGAGCGACCAGCCAAATTGCACCGGCAATTTCACTTTTTTTATTTTTAACTACGGAGCCAATGCAAATTTGCCCATCCATTTCCTCTTCGTTATCCACAGCATAACCAAGCTTTTTAATTCTTTTGCATTCATCGATTAGTTTTTCCGGACTTGTCAGTGTATTTTTAGTAAATCGGGTAAGTGTAAGACCGGAAATGATTCTGTTTCTATTTTTTTCATCTAAATCGGCAAGATATGCTTTACCGGGTGCTGAGGTATGAAGGGGGAATCGAAGACCAGGGTTCACCCGGAAACTAAAATTATGTAATCCGTCAATCTGCTCGAGTACGATTCCCTCTTTTCCTAATATTACTCCGGCAAGCAGGCTTTCCTTAGTTTGATCGCGCAACTCATATAAGTAAGGAATAACGGTTTCGAGGAAGGAAGGATCACCTGTTACGGGGGTGGTTAACTGCAAAAGTTTTTCAGATAAGTTATACCTTGCCTCGCCCTTACTCTTTTGAATATATCGCCTGCGCTCAAGTGTCGTCATAATACGATAGACGCTGTTAACTGGTAATTTCAAATAAGCGGCGACTTCATTAACAGATAATCCTTCCGTACGTTCATTAAGAAGTTCGATTATGGTAAGTGCCCGGTCCAGTCCGGGAACATTGTATTTATTTTCTGATTTGAGAGACATAAATTGAAATATAAACTATAAGCCAAATATCGAAAAGATCAAAATTTAGGACATTTAACTATTACAATATTTCCATGGAAAGTCCCGTGGTTACATTCGATACTTCCATGAGTACAAACTTAATTTCATATTCTTATCTTATTTTGTTTGGTGAGCTCATTAAGGAGATTTGGCACCAAGGAAGAAAAAAGTATATATTTTGCTTGTGCGGCAGGGTGCATTTATCGGAAAAGAAATAGGTGAAAATTTTACTTTCCTATTTCTTTTTTGCCTTCTGCTTCCTAATACCTTCAGGGGCGAAATTAAAAAATGTTCCGAACATACTTTTAATTACAGCGGATGATTTGGGGTGGAACTCTCTCGGATGCACGGGAAATTCGTTGACTGGCATTTCTCCACATCTGGATAAACTGGCCCGCGAAGGAATTCTGATCGAGAACTGCCACATAGCCACTCCAATATGCGGCCCTTCGCGTTATGCTCTTTACACCGGGCAGTTTCCCCATCGAACAGGGTATTTAGGGCACGGGCAACAACCTCCACGCTGGTGGCATGAGTTTAATCGCAATCCGGTGAAGAAATCGATTACTTCTGTTCTGCATGATTTTGGATATCTGACTGGATTAATCGGGAAACATGGTACGGACTGGTGCTCTTTCAGTACTTCCCCTGCGGGTAGCAATGAGGATACAGGTATGGGGCGGAATCCTGAAAAATATTTTACTTTTGCCCGAGAGTTTATGGATCAAGCGAAGAAAGAGAATAAACCTTTCTTTCTTTCTGCAAACGCTCATGACCCCCATCGTTTCTGGGCTCGCCATCGGGACGAGACAAATGCTTGGATTAAAGCAATGATGGGCCCGGTTCAATGGCGACCTTTGGAAAATGGCAAACCCTATCCGGATCCATTGACGCAGTTTGATCCCAAGGATTGCCCAATTCCTGCCTCCTATCCTGAGATCCCTTTCTTACGAAATGAATTAGCCAAGTATTACGATTCAGTCAATCGCATGGATCAGGTTGTAGGAAAACTGTTACATGCTTTGGAAGAGACTGGATTGGATCAAAGCACGGTTGTTATTTTCCTCTCCGATCATGGATTAGCCTGGGACATGAGCAAGTGGTCACTTTACCCCGCCGGTACCAAAACACCTTTGATTATCCGTTGGCCTGATAAGATCGAACCAGCGCAGTACAACAGAAAATCGCTTGTATCGGTGGTTGATCTTGCTCCCACGGTTGCAGAGATATGCGGACTACCACCAATGGAAGGAGTGGATGGAAAATCATTCCTTTCTTTGTTGTGTGAGGAAGGATCGCTTTGGGAACGAACGGAGGCATTTTCCTGTTTTAATTACATGAATAATGATGCGGAACGCGATCGTACGATTGCATCGTATTCTCCTGATTTGTATAAAACGGAAGAGCAATATCGCCCATCACGGGCTCTAACCAGCATTGATTTTAACTATATTTGGAACGGTTGGTCGGATGGAAATGCGAGTCTGCCCCGCTCAATGCTGGGTGAGTTCGCAAATTTTCTCAGGACAAATAGCGAGGGCAGTGAGCAGTACACAGACCGGTTGAATTTTATTACTCATCGTATCGGAGAGGAGTTGTACGATTTGAGGAAAGATCCCGGTTGTTTAAATAATTTAGCGGACAAGAAAAATTCTAGTCATGTGTTGAAAGAATTCCGCACAAAAATGGTAAATTTTCTTGGAAAAACTCAGGATCATGAACTTGGAAATTATCTCACCTTTCTTGGTACCCGCCCCGAAAGTATTAACCTTTCAGAGTGAAGAAGTATTACATCAGGTAAGGGGAAAATAAACTATGAAATTTTCTATACATTTTCTAATCTGTCTGATTCCAATCCTTTCCTGCTTTTCTGAAAACCGAAAAGTAATCATCATTCATAAGCAGGGACAGTTTAACTGTCATACCTTTCGGATTCCGGCGATAGCCACCACGAACAAGGGCACCCTGTTGGCGGTTTACGACATGAGGTATAAAAGTCGACGGGATTTGCAGGGCCATATGGATATCGGACTGTCTCGCTCAACGGATGGAGGAGAGACCTGGGCACGACCGGTGCCAATCATGGATATGAAAGAATTTGGCGACCTGACCGAGGATCAAAATGGATGTTCCGACCCCAACATTTTGGTGGATCGAAAGACGGGTGAGATTTTTGTTTCGGCGGTCTGGACACACGGAAAGCCGAATACGCATCAGTGGCGGGGAAAGGGGTCGGAACCGGGTCATTCAATTCATAAATCTTCCCAGTTTATGATCGTCCGTTCAACGGATGATGGAGTGACCTGGGGCGAACCGGATAACTGGACCACGAGATTAAAGGATCCCCAATGGCATTTGTTTGCCCCTGCCCCGGGGAATGGAATCACATTACTGGATGGCACGCTGGTGATACCCACGCAGGGGCGGGATGCCAAGGGTCTGCCGTTTTCCAACTTAATGTGGAGCGTGGATCGTGGTGAAAATTGGACGGTTTCAAAACATGCCCGCGACAACACGACCGAGTGTGCGGTGGTTGAATTGAGGGACGGTTCGCTGATCTTAAATATGCGGGATAACCGAAACCGTTCCGATAAATCAAAAACCAATGGACGGGCGGTCAGTGTAACCAAGAACTTGGGTGCGTCGTGGGCGGTACATTCTTCCGATCATGGAGCTCTGCCCGAACCGGTCTGTATGGCCAGTTTGATTTCCCATGATTTAGCGGATGGCAGGCGGGTACTTTTCTTTTCCAATCCAAACAGTAAGCACCGTAGGGAAAAGATGACCGTGCGGATGAGCCTGGATCAGGGGAAAAGCTGGTCCAAGTCGATTCTGCTCGATCAAAAGGGTGGGGCGTATAGTTCACTCACGATGGTGGATGATCAGACTATTGGTATTTTATACGAGTCCTCGGTGGCGGATATGGTTTTTCAAAAAATTAAGCTTTCTGAATTTGGACTGTGAAACCGAGCGCAACTTTTTTATTAAATCCGCGTTTTTAATAAGCATGAGAAAAAACACGAGATGGATTCTTTCTTTTTTGACCTTCCTCTTTTTCGCCTGTCAGGTGGTTGGCCAGCCTCGCGGGCCGGATGGGCGCCCTCCGGTTCGTAAGCATACGGTTACGGAGAGCGGTGATTTAAAATTAAATCCAGCGGTTGAAAAACTTGTGCAGAAAAGCGTCAGCAAATTTAATGAGTTGAAAAAGGAAATTAAGGTGGAGGCAAATGGAATACCCAAGCACAAAGTCGGACGATTCCCCAGCAGGCACAATCCGAATTCAGTGGAGGAACAGGCCCATAATTTTTCAATTCCTACCAATCAAAAACCCGCCCGTCAGCCTATTTCGTTACATAACGAATCAGGCCGGGGCCCACCGAATACTCCCTTTGGGATTGCAGTAAACGGAGTACTTTTTGATCCGGGTACGGCGGAGTTTTATATGGGAGACCGGCGGGCGGACTGGAATTACGAGGCTCTGGGCGGTTCCGTCCTGCTCGGACTGGATGCCAACCACGGCCATGTTCAGCCTAATGGATCGTATCATTACCATGGATTACCGACCGGGTTGCTTAAGAAACTGGGGGTGAATGCGAAAGAACATTCCCCTCTGGTCGGATATGCGATGGACGGCTATCCGGTGTATGCTTTGTACGGATACAAGAATCCAAAAGATCCGAAATCAGGAATCCAAAAAATGAGCAGTAGTTTTCGGTTAAAAAAAGGAGAGCGTCCGAATCCACCCGGTGGAAAGTATGACGGTGCATTCAGTAAGGATTATCAATATATAAAAGGATCGGGTGACCTGGATATCTGCAATGGCCGGTTTACGGTGACCGATGAATTCCCCAAGGGCACCTATGCTTATTTTTTGACCGAGGACTGGCCCGTCATTCCCAGATACTTTAAAGCGGAGCCTTTAAAATTGCGTGGTGGACCAGGGCATCAAAGAGGGGGGCGTCCACCTCCACCCCGTCGTTCGCCTTAGTTTTTACTAATCTCCTCGAGAGCTTCCCGGGCGGCTTGGCGTAGACGGACAGCCTTAGGTTTTTCAATCCCGCCTCGCCATTTTATGGTGGTTGGATCTTTTCCGGTTAGGCCACCCCAAAAAACAGAGGAGACAACATAGGCTCCAATTGCGGAAGGATGGCTTCCATCTTTTTTATACAGGCTTTCAAAGAGTGCCTGGTCTTCCTCTTTGATTTTTGAATAAGCAAGCCCGACCGGGAGAATGCGTGCCCGGTTTTTCTTCCCCGCCTCGAAATAGGCGGCGGATATTTTCTTCTGCATGGTTTGATAGTCGGGATAAATTTTGGGATGCTTTTTATCTCCTGATTTTCTTCCCCAGGTCAAATAGAGGCAGGGAGTGGATCCATTTTTTCGAATAATTTTGGAAAATGAGCTTACAGCGTCTTGGAAGCCCTGGGAGAATTTTCCACCTAACCCGGATTTCTGGCTTTGTTCCTGTAACATTACCAAGTCCCATTTTTGGGAGAGAATCATCGGTTTGGTGGTCGGGTCAGCGAGGTGATAGGCAAGGTCTTTTCCACCCTTGGTATGAAATGTAAGTTCCCAGTCCGGGCTTTCGTTTTTAAATAAATCAGTAATGGTACGGGAGCATTGGGAGGTGTAGCTGTTACCAATAAAGAGAATTTTTTTTGCCTCGCAGTGAATCGTTGCGATGGACAAAAAAATTATAAGGAGAAGGATGGTGTTTTTAATCATGGAAAGGATGTAAGAAAATTTATATTTTGACTTGAAGCTTTAAGGTTTGCCTAAACCAATAGGCAAGCTGAACCTTAAAAAACCTGAAACTTTATCCTCTATGATCAGCAAGCTTTTTACACCTGCCTGTTTCCTTTTCTTCCTGCCGGTCCTTATTAACCTGCAGGCAATCGAGAAAATTGTTCTTGCCCATTATATGCCTTGGTATCAGGCAAATTCTCAGTCTGGGGAGTGGGGCTGGCATTGGACAATGGATCATTTCGACCCGAACGAGGTAAGATGGGATGGGAAGAGAAAACTGGCATCCACAGATTATCCTTTAATTGGGTTGTATGATTCTGGCGACAGGCATGTTTTGGAGTGCCAGGTACAACAGATGAAACTCGCCGGAATCGATGGGGTAATCATTGATTGGTACGGTGTTCATGATCTGAATGACTATAAGATGATTCATGAAAATGCCAAAAGGTTGGTGGCTGTTATTAAACGGGCCGGATTGCGATTTGCGATTTGTTATGAGGATCGTTCAGTTGGAGAAGCGGTTAAAAAAAGTGTGATTAAAAAAGAGCAAACTGTCGCTCATGCTCTTGAATCTCTCGAATGGGTTGCCCAAAATTGGTTTATTGATGAGGCATACCTGAGGATTGATGGAAAGCCAGTTCTTCTGCTCTTTGGTCCGATGATGCTGGAGGATGGAAAGTTAAAACAGGTGACAGAAAAATTAACGCCTAAGCCTGTTACATTTTCTTTACCCCATCTCAAGGAATCCGGAGGAACTGATTCCATCTTTGCCTGGCCTCCGGTAGATGGAGGAAGGCGGGTATCGGACAAACAGTGGAAAAAAGAATTAGGTGATCTGTATAGAAAAGAAAAAAGTGAAATTAAACCGATACCAATTGCCTTTCCGGGTTATCGGGATTTTTACGAAAGGGCCGGTATTCGAAAAAGCTATGGAAGCATAGCGGATCGCGACGGATTAACCTGGAATGAATCCCTCGATCTGGCCTTCTCTCAGAATTCTCCTGTTATTCAAATTGCGACATGGAATGATTATGGGGAGGGTACAGTGGTGGAACCGACCACAAATCTCGGGTATCGTTATCTCTATCAATTAAGCCAAAAAATTAAAGAACCGGTTACGGAGAGTGAGTTGGCCTTGCCAGCTGAATTGTTAAAGCTTCGAAAAAGAACCGAGCAAAATACTGAAATCCAGAAGGTTCTTGAAAAAGCCTCTGATCATCTTTTTTCACTCCGGCTATCGGATGGCCAAGAATTGATTAAAAATGTGAGACGCGAAGAAACAAATCTGCCCGCTTATTTTGAGAATGGACCCGAACTTTTTGATCCCGGTTATCGTTTGTATTCGGATATTCAATATTATCAGCAAAATGAACAAACGGAATATCAAAAACTTCGTTGCCGACTTGATGTGTATGGCCCAGCGAGTGGAAAAAATCTGCCGGTGGTGATTTGGTTTCATGGAGGAGGAATATCCAAGGGGAACCGAACCATTCCCTTACCCCTTCGAAAAAAGGGATTGGTGATCGTGACTGCAAATTATCGATTCAGTCCGAGAGTAAAATCACCCGCTTACATTGAAGATGCGGCTGCAGTGGTGTCATGGACACTTAAAAATATAAAAGAATTCGGCGGAGCACCCACAGCTGTATTTGTAAGTGGGCATTCAGCCGGTGGGTATCTTGCAAGTATGGTTGGACTGGATCCAAAATACTTGAAGGCTTTTGGGTGTTCTCCCGATCAAATTGCCGGTTTGGTTCCTTTGAGTGGACATACGATTACTCATTTCACGGTTCGGAAGGAAAGAGGAATTCCATGGAATCAGGTTATTGTTGATGAAATGGGCCCGCTTTTTCATGTAAAGAAGAAAACCCCGCCCATTTTGTTAATCACTGGCGATCGGGAATTGGAATTGTTTGGCCGTTATGAGGAGACAGCGTATTTTTGGAGAATGATGAAAAAGGTGGGCAACCCTGCGGTTTTTTTAAGGGAGATTAAAGGATTTGATCATGGTGGAATGGCCGAACTCGCTTTTCCACTACTCTTGGACTTCGTTTCGGTACATTTCAAAAAGAAAAATAATCGTTAATCCGGATGGTAATTAGTTTACGATGTAGAAAGTTTTTAGGTGACTGTAGGCTTTTGGGGGAGATTATTATAATGAAAAAATAACTTTTATTCTGAAATTTGCGATTTCTCCCCTCTAATTTACTTGTAGGTTTATAGATTTACGGGATCGATAAATTTAAATTTTTTATATAATGTGAATCATCTAACTTCCTCTCATTTCTTTTTACCTTTTATTTCCCCCCCTAGTCGTCCCGATTATTCACCCCAATTGCGCCATGATAGACCTGAGTTGAGATCGGACTTGTAGGAAAAGATGCCACTGTCTTTATCGGATGTGCTGAAGGAAGGTGGTTTGTAATATTCGCCTGTGCTTGGTGTTCGAGCGAGTACGTCTAAACCTATGGATAAAGCGTCAATCTGATCGTCGTGTTTTCCAGAAGGAAACGTTTGGCATTCATCATGGAAAGCATCTAGCCAAGGCGCATTGTCTGGTATCAGTACACGACCACCTTCTATTAATGGTAAGACCGCCGATAGGCGGGTAACTTTATCTGTCGATATGCGGTACGGGATTACGGACACACCGCTTTCCCGCTTGAGTTCTTGGATCAAGGATTGCCCCGAAGCCTTGTCTTCGATGTAGATGCCGCGCAATCCTTTGCCGCGCCATTGGTTGTTGAGCATGATCATCTTGCGCTTGAGATCGGGAAACTCGTAACGGTCACGGTGTATGTCTACAATGTAAATGTCGCCCGACTTGTCGAGTCCCATTGTGATCATTACAGAATAGTCAGATGTTGACTTGACCTTGAATGCTGTGTCGGCTGCGATGATTAAAGTAGAGAATTTCTCTGGCTTCATATCGGCTGGGTACTTTCTCCACCACTGAGCCTTAATTAAATTACCACCTTCGATGTAGGGGGACTGTTGATAGAGAGATGCAAACTCGCGGGGGTTTAGCCGTTCACGTCGCTCAAGATCCTCAAGAGAAAATCTATCAGGCCATAACGCAATTCTTTCGGTAACAGGCAAGTACCTTTTTCGTTTGCTGATATTACGAGCTTGTTCATTTGTAATGTGTTCGGGATCGTCGGGTGGCAGTTGGCGACGGTCTTTGCCCTCTACTCCTCTGACTACTTTATCTGTGATCGCTTGGAAGTTGATGTGTTCCCATCTACCCTCGCGCCAATCAGCGGTTTCCATCAGCCGACCAGCTATATCGTCGGGATGCCAGCGAGTTAGGATGATTATTTGTGATGGAGCTTGCCCGTCTAGGTCGGGTTGAAGACGAGTTGATAGACCAGATACATAAAAATCCCACACTTTGTTGCGCTGCGTTGCGCTTTCTGCCTCTTCACGGGACTTGAGAGGGTCGTCTACTAGTAGAATGTTAGCTGCGCGGCCCGTTGTTGTGCCGCCAACACCAATAAAATAGCCACCCCCACCCCCTGTTGTACGCCAATTGTCTACTGCACGGCTGTCTTGAGACATTTCTAGGTCTGGAAATGCTTGTATTGTGAGGGGATCGTTCACTAAATCGCGTACTTGTCGCCCAAAATCTGTGGCAAGTTGGCTGTTATAGGACGTGGACATGATGAAACGTGAGGGTTTTCGTGCCATAAAGTACGCTGGAAAGAACACACTCCCGAATGTAGACTTGCCGTGTCGTGGCGGCATGGTGATTAAAAGGTTACGTGGGCCGATACCCTTCTCTAAATTGTCCAATGCACCGATAAGTTTGCTGTGAAAGTCTGGCAACTTCCACTTCGGATTGTGAAGTCGGATGAAACCGTCGAAACTTTCCTCTGCCCTCTTTAATTTAAGAAGGTGTTTAGCTGCGTCTTGTGCTGTCAGCATCCATCTCTCCTTCCGTTACAACTTCCGCATCTAATATGTTGTTCATGCCCATAGCGATTTCCTCTAGCTGGGCGCGAGATAATTTGTCGGGCGTTTCTGTAGTTAGATGTTCATGCTGAACGAACTGTGCAGTTAGATCGGGCATGACCTTGTTGAGTAGTGCAGCGAATACACGAGCTTGGGTTGGGTTCCACCCTTCTTCGTGTCTTCCCATTACAACTTCGTGAGCTTCAGTTAGTTGCTCTGATACTTTTGACATTATGTCAGCACGAAGTCTGCCCACTTGTGCGGGTGTAAGCTTTTTCTCAGGTGGTAAAGATTTTCTTGGTAAGCGTCCCATTAGGTTTCCTGACGTTTTCAATTTTGCTAAGATTTCTCGGATAGGTGAGTAACTGTAATTCCCAAAATGCAACTCGGGGATCGACCATACCGCCCCCCTTTCTTGATTTTGACACACTTTTTGACACACTATTCTTTTAAGTCATTGATTTTATTGGTGTTTCTAGCCCTCTATTAAAGGTTTATATGGTCATTTTCGGCCTAAAAAACGTTTCTAAACTTGGTCTTTGAGCGTTAAAACATTGGGTTTTTCAGTGCCATAACCAAACTTTAGCAAAAATCCAAACTAGGATCGTCCCTTACGTGCGCGACCAACAGCAAAGCTGTTGAGGATTGATTTGGGGTATCGAAACACAAACCTTGGAGAACTAATCATGTTTACAATCAATCTTAATCAAAACGTTATCAATGAACTATTCGCTTTTCACACTAATCCAGAACCAGAACTATCAAATGAAACTATTGCTGTACTTGATCAAATCGAACTTGATCATGGTTCAAACTGGCTACCAGTTTCAGCTTTGGACGGCGAATTAACTTTTGAATATCTTGAAATCGTTGTTCTACTTGAGAAAATTTTGAGGCTTTGGTTGGAATATCTGTATAGAGTAGGAAGTGCTCAATATCAGATAAAAGGAATGCTGAGTATTCTAAGTAAGCGTTTGAAACTAGGTAATTATTAAGGTTTGTCGGCGGTTCTGTAAACAATATATTTCTCTCGGTCAGCAAAATAGTATACATATATACAGTATTAATTTAAACCCCCAAAATACAAAAAAAACAGTTTATTATTAATAAAACTGCTTATATCGATGAATCAAAATCATTTAAAAGAATTGAAAAAACTAATTCATAAAACTGGTTTAAAAAATTTATCAGGTTCAATCATTTACTCTGGAGATTCTACCCTCCAAGAGGGAAAGATGTATTTCTTAGGACAAAATCCTGGTGGAAATGCAGATATGTATGAGGCTGATTCAATTATCAATCAATTGATGTATTCAGGTGAATTTAATGAATATCTTGAAGGTGAATGGTCTGGGCATTCAGGAAAAAGACATCAATATAATATTGTAGAGATGTTTAAAGATTTAGAAATTGACATAGAAAAAACGTTTTCAACAAACCTTAGTTTTATTAGATCCGGAGATACTGAGGCATATCAAAGAAATTTAAATGAGGACTATAGAATTTTTTGGCCAATTCACGAATACTTTTTATCCATAGTAAAACCAAGAATTATCTTATCAAATGGCAGCCAAGCAAAAAACTTTATTTACAAAAAAATGATTAACAAAATTGATTTTGAAGAATTTATATTTGAAGATAATTACAGAGGAAGAAGAATGAAATGCTACTCGACATCTGGTTATCTTCAAGCACGCAACAAGATGTTAAAAGTTAAACTATTATCCATCTTCCATTTGAGCAAATGGGAATATCCAAAATATAAAAGCGGCATTAATTGGCTGAAGAATAGGCTTTAAATTTTTACTTGCTTACTTGCGGCTCTGAGCATGTGACCTGAATTACAGATTTGTTGAGCTTGATAGGTAGAATCTTTTAAACCTTCCAACACATAAGTTTGATTCTT
>CAJWWH010000049.1 GCA_913048545.1 uncultured Opitutia bacterium
CAGCACCTGCTTATGTCGCACCCGCCGGAGCACCTGCACCTGCTTACCCTGCACCCGCCGGAGCACCAGCACCAGGTTACCCAGCAACCGCCGGAGCACCAGCACCTGCTTATCCTGCACCAGTCGGAGCACCAGCACCAGCTTATCCTGCACCATCCGGAGCACCCGCACCCGCACAGCCCTAAAGGGTTTTACCATTTTGCTGAGTATTCCAGCAAAGCAATTACTAAGCCTCCCGCACTTGTGGGAGGCTTTTTTGTGCCTCTTTTTTCAGGTTGGATTAAAATTTCTAGATTCAATATTTACAGGACAGTGATCGATACAAATGAACATTATCTCAGTACGATGTTTTTGGTTACGGATAAAAACAGAAAATATCCGGGGAGCTTCGCTATCGTTACCGCTCACAACCCAATGGATCAATTGCTGAGCAAGGAAGAGAATCGGAAAAGAAATATTCAGCTTCTTCATTGTTTGGAAAAGTTGGGTGTCAGAACATTGCCGGTCGTGGGTTGTTCACCTGATCTGACTCACCGGGAAGACAGTTTTATTGCCAGCGTATCGCTTAATACCGCTATTTCGGTGGGGAGAAAATTTGACCAGCGAGCCGTGTACTGGGTGCAAAACGAAAATCTTTATTTAGTCTATTGTGAAAAAGAAACCAAGGTTATGGTAGCGGAATTTTCTTCCCGTATATTGCCTTAGCAAAATAAGAGCACGCGTTATTTGCCTGATATTAGCCTTATTATTTTGTCAGACAATGGAAGTGTTTTTCTATTCATCCCTCAAGAGGTTACATGGATTTTTTGGAGGCGTAGAAACCAAAGAATTAGTAAAAAATTTCGAAAATCGAAATTAGCTTTGCAGAAGTGTCCCAAATTATTCCTTATTTTAACATTATTTAGTAATAATGAATTTAAGGGTTGTTTTTAGTGAAATTTGATTACAAAGATGAGCTTTACTAATAACACTAATCATAATTATGAATAAATACCTATACCTTGTACTATCCATTTTTTTATTTGGAAACTTCTCGGTTTTTGCTCAACCGAGGCCAGCCGAAGACACTCGTGATCCGCGGTTGAATGACCGTGCTGATGAACGTGACTCCCGTGTGGAAAGAGATCCTAGAGCTGAGACTCGTGATCCTCGTGGATTCAGGGCACCCCGAAGGGAGGCCATTGATCCCCGAAGAGAAACCGCTCCCCGCGAGCGCGATCCTCGCTCTGCAGTAGACCCGCGCCGTGACCCACGTGGTCCAGCCGTAGATCCGCGCCGTGACCCCCGTAGTGCACCACAAAAAGCAACTGCCGAAGAATTAAGGCAAAGATATGGTGCTCCTGTCGATCCTCGTCTGGATCCTCGTAGTGCACCAACACGCGATCCCCGCGGTGCCGCACCGAAAGCGACTGCCGAGGAATTAAGACAAAGATATGGTGCTCCTGTCGATCCTCGCTTAGATCCCCGCAGTGCACCACCGCGCGATCCTCGCTTAGATCCCCGCAGTGCGCCACCACGCGATCCCCGTTTGGATCCCCGCAGTGCACCACCACGCGATCCCCGCTTGGATCCCCGCAGTGCGCCACCACGTGACCCTCGGGCACAAAGTGCGCCTGAACGCGATCCTCGTTCGGCACCTCCCCGTCGATAGGGAAACAAGTTTAAAATTTCGCCCTAGGCGTAAGGAAGGCTGTGGAAACGCAGCCTTCCTTTTTTATTACTTAATAACTCCAGGCGAATGACAGAAAAGTATTCTACATGCTGAAGATAGCATGAATTCCGGCACCAAGTAATGCGGATAAAAGGGCAAGAATTAAATAGGCATTCCGGTTATTCCATCGGGTCAGTTTTTCCCATCCGGAATACCAGTACACCGACACTTCTTCCTGATGACGATAGCGTTGCAAGTCCTCCAGGAAGGAGGAGACGGATGGGTACCGCTCATGTTTATTTCTTTTCAGCGCTTTCATGCAAATTGCCTGCAGGTCACGGGGGATATTGCGGTTGGGGGCAATTTCCCGTGGCAGGGGCAGCGGTCTTTCCAGAATCTGTTTTTTAATTTCATAGGGATCTGTCCCTTCGACAAAGAAAGAAAGCGTCAACATTTCAAAAAGAATAATTCCGAGTGAGAAAACATCCGTCCTTCCATCAAGGTCGGGTTCTCCCTTGGCAATTTCGGGCGGCATGTACATGGGAGTGCCGTAATGCCGCCCCACTGGCGTCAGGGTGGCGTCTGATTTCTCATTTTGAATATCTTTCGGGTCAGCAAGGGAGGGAGTACCCAAGACTTTTGCCAATCCCCAATCGAGAACATAGACCTCACCAAATTTACCCACAATGATATTGGCGGGTTTAAGATCCCGGTGAATTACTCCGAGGTTGTGGGAATAGGCAATTGTCTGGCAAACTTGAATGAGAATGTCGAGCAGGCGGGGAAGGGGAAATTTTTCCACCACCTCCGGGACTTCCTGCCTTAGATCAAAGAGAATTTCCCGTAGATCCTGACCGTCGACTTTTTTCATAGTGAAAAATAACTGACCATCCCGGTCCCTACCCAATTCGTAAAGAGGCACCGTTCCGGGATGCTGGATGTTTGCCGTGACCCGGGCTTCCCTAAGAAAACGGGTGGTTTCCATTTCTGAATTCCGCAGGTCATCGTGCAGAGTTTTATAGGCAACGCTTCGTTGGAGGTTTAAGTCGAGTGTGGAGAAAAGCTTGGCCGTTCCCCCTTCTGAAAGTGGTTTGAGTTCATCGTATTTCAGGGAGCCACTCTTCCAGGCACGGGGAAGCACGGCGTCGGTATCTCCCGACTGAAAAATGGTGGAACCCTTGCTATCTTTACGAATCATGGAGTAATTTTACGATTTTTTTGGCTGGATCTTCTGCTTTGTTTCTTTTTCTTGGAAAGTACCGGGACATTTTGCCCAAGATGGGCACGATTTTTTTGGCGGGCAATTTGTATTTGACGATTTCGTTCCTCCAAGCTTGCCCGTTTTTCAGGGGCCAATGAATCAGAGCAGTGGGGACAGCAAATACCCGGTTCGTATTTGTCGGAGTTCATATCCTCCTCCTTGAGTGGCCAACGGCAGCCAAAGCAGATTTTTGCACTTCCATCCTTTAAACCGTGAACCACGGAAACACGGTGATCAAAAACAAAGCACTCGCCTTCCCACAGGCTTTTTTCGGGGGCAATATTTTCGAGGTAGTTCAGTATTCCTCCTTTAAGATGAAAAACATCACTGAAACCATTTTTCAACAGGTGAGAGGATGCTTTTTCGCACCGAATGCCACCGGTGCAAAACATGGCCACTTTTTTGTCCTTATATTTCTCCAGATTTTCATCCACATATTCGTCCCACTGGCAAAAGGTTTCCGTTTTAGGGTCGACTGCTCCCTTGAAAGTTCCAAGTTCAACCTCGTACTCATTTCTTGTGTCGATGACCACCACATCGGGATCCTGAATTACCTGATTCCAATGTTCCGGTTCCACATAGGTCCCGACTTGCTCATTTGGATTAATTGTGGCATCTCCAAGAGTGACGATTTCCTTTCGGACCGCCACCCGAATACGATAAAATGTTTTTCTTGGCGTGGTGCAAAGACGATAGGGCATTTGAGCAAAGCGGGAATCTTTTTGGATCAAAGAAATAATTTCCTCAATACCTTCTTGAGTGCTGGATATTGTTCCGTTCATTCCTTCCTCTGCCAAAATAATCGTACCGAGCACATTGTGTTTTTTGCAATGCGTTCTCAGTTTTGTTTGCCAATCTATACAGTCCGGTAAATCGGCAAACTGATAAAAGGTTGCTACTGTTTGTTCCATAGCATTCAGAAGATACTCGACGGGAGGGAAATATTCGAAATAAAAATTACCTTTTTACTCCCCGTCCAGTTCAATAATTGCCTTTAATACTCCGGAGTCAGGATGGATTAATGATTCGAATTTATCTATTACCTGATCCATTTTAATCCGGTGGGTGATCCAGGGATCTGTGTTAATGGTACCATCTTCAATCAAGCCGATAATCTCGGGGAAATCCTGGGGGAGGGCATTGCGTGAGGCGAGCAGATCAATTTCCCTGCGATGCAGTGCAGGATGGGGAAAATAGATTTGCTCGGTGGTGATTCCCACATAGACGAGGGCACCACTAAAAGCCACATACTCGAGTGCGTTGGACATGGAATGATTATTCCCCGTGGCATCGGTGACGACATCGTAAAGTGAGCCGTTGGTGATCTGCCTCATATGTTCGATTTCGGATCCGTCTCCTTTAAAGGTGATCAAATTCTGGATACCGTAATTCTCTCGGCAAAATGCAAGTCTGTCCTCGGACATGTCCATCACCGTAACCGTGGCCCCGGTAAGCCGGTTAAATTCCAGGGTGGATAATCCAATGGGTCCTGCTCCAATGATCAGGACATGATCCTCTGGTCCAGCATTGCCCCGGTTGGAGGCATGGCAACCGATTGCAAGGGTTTCCACCAAGGCGAGCTGCTCGAATGAGAGTTGCGTGGATGGATGCAGTTTGTCTGCCCGAATAATGGAACGCTCGCACAGTCCACCATTCATCATCACACCAAACACTTTCAGATTTTCGCAACAGTTTCCTTTTCCCTTCCGGCAGGCGTGGCATTGACCGCAATTCAGGTAGGGTTCAACGGAGCAACGATCCCCAGGTTTAACATTTTTAACTCCTTCGCCCACCTCCAAAATTTCAACCCCGAGTTCATGTCCGGGTATACGCGGGTAATCAAAAAAGGGAAACTTACCCAGATAGCAACTCACATCCGTTCCACAAATACCCATCCGAACAGTGCGAATCAAAGCTTCTCCCGGGCCGGGGCTGGAAGGTTCTTCCACTTCGCACATTTCAAAGGTTTGGGGTGCAGTTAAGCGAATTGCTTTCATGATCCTAAAAAAGGCTTACCCTTGCACCGCATTAAGCCAGAATTGGGCCATGAGCGAAGATCCGTGGGAAGAAGGATGAACCCCGTCCCCTGCCCAATGCTTGGCGGGGGCGTATTTGACTGCTTCGTCAAACATTGACTGGAAGGGAACAAAAATTGCCCCGAATTGACTGGCCACCTTGAGTGCTGACTTTCGATAATTATCAAATTCAGGAAACCAATTCTCATTCACGGCTCCGCATCGGAGGACAAAGGGTTCACAAATCACAATCCGGGTGTCGGGCAGGGCTTTTTTCGTTTGCTGAAGTAGGCTAATGTAATCGTCTTCATAGGTCTTAACCGTGCCCTGATATTTTCCATTCAACCCGTGCCAAATATCATTGACCCCGATAAGTATGCTGAGGAGATCAGGCTTGAGATCGAGGCAGTCCCGGTCCCACCTTGCCGCAAGTTGATGCACTTTATTTCCGGAAATTCCGCGGTTGTAAATGCGAAGGTTCAAGTGCGGGGAGGTGACCAGCAGATTGGAGGCGGCCATCCAGGCATATCCGCCCCCGAAGGATTTCTGCAAATTGGCCACTTGGTTTTTCTTGTCTCTTCCCGCATCAGTAATGGAGTCACCCTGGAAGAGAATAGTGTTTCCCTGAGCAATGGAATTCTGCTCTGCTGGCTTGGCAATGAGCCGGTTTGAAATGGTGGACGCAATCCCGGCCAATCCCGCGGTTCCAATCATTGTTCTACGGCTCATGTCAGTTGATGAATTTTTCACTACCTTCTATTAGCTGTTATTTGATTTCTAAAATCAATATCGAAATGCAAATTATATGAATTATCTTTGATTCTTGCCGATTTAAGCTGAAAAATTAGGTTGTGTTCATGAGCATAAAGGAAAAATTATCGGACCTGAGCATTAAGCTGCCTGAAGCACCTGTGGCCGCGGGACTTTACAAGACAGTCCTCATCCACGATCGTGTGGCAAGCTTTTCGGGCCATCTTCCCATTCGCACGGATGGCACCATGGTAACCGGTACTGTCGGCATTGATTTGTCGGTGGAGGAGGGGGCATCTGCCGCCCGCCAGGTAGGATTGAACATCCTCGCCAGCTTAGAAATGGCCTTAGGGGACTTGGACAGAATAGAAAGGGTGATCAAAGTTCTTGGCATGGTTCAGGCAAAGCCCAATTTTATTCAACATCCACAGGTGATTAACGGATGCAGTGAATTATTTTGCGACCTTTGGGGAAGGGATTGCGGAGTGGGGGTTCGAAGTGCTTTCGGAGTATCCGGATTACCCGGCAATGCGGCGGTTGAAATCGAAGGTGCTTTTTTACTGAAAGAATGAAGATAATTCGTTTGTGTCTTTGGCTAATCGGCTTGGCCGTGGCTCTTGTCCTCGCATTTTATCTTGCTCATCCATTTATTCTGTCAGGCTACGCACGCGTATTTCACCTGCAGACTGCGACTAAAAATGCGGACGCGATCATCTGTCTGTCGGGGGGGCGAACGACACGGGTGGGGGAGAGCTTGCGATTATGGAACCAGGGCTATGCCAAGAAGCTTTTTGTGACTGCAGAGAAAGCTAAGAATAAGGAGTTCTCCGGGCTGGAGCTAAGTCACTTAGAATTTGCACAGAGGGTGACTGAAAGAATGAAAATGGATGCAGGTTGGGAGGTGATTCCTTCCCTTAGTGGAGGGGCCACTTCCACTTTTGATGAAGCGGAAGATGCTTTACATTATGCAGGGGAAAAAGGTTGGAAGCGAATTATAATCGTGACGGATGAATTTCATACCCGGCGAGCTCATTATGCATTTAAAAAGATTTTTGCTGATTCCGAATTGAAGGTGGAGGTAGCAGGGGCTCCCAATGAGGTTTTTTCGATCGAAAACTGGTGGCGGTCGGATCGCGGGATTATGGCCTATTTAGGGGAAACGATTAAATTCCCTGTCTACCTGCTTTGGGATTCAGAACCCAAACTTGTAAAAAATAATTAGGCTAAAATTTCTTTGATCGGTTTGGGTTTCCCGCCAAGAAAGGATGGGCGACCGGGGAGTCGCCTGATTTTAGTTCCAGTCATACCTAATGCAGTCGCAATGGTTGCATGCAAGTCTCTTGGCTCGTACTCGGGGAACGGATCGCGTCCGTTTTCATCAGTCTCGCCCACTGCAATTCCCCCCTTTACTCCGCCTCCGGCCAGCATGGCGGAAAAGCCGTTTGGGTGGTGGTCACGTCCGCCGTTTCCCTTCACTTTGGGGGTGCGACCGAATTCTGTGGTCACCACGATCATGGTGGTTTCAAGCATTCCCCGGTCACGCAGGTCATTCATCAGTGCGGACACCGTCCCGTCGAGTTCACCGGTCAACCTGGGGAGTGAATTGGTGCCCCCATGCATTGAATCCCAATTCTGATTGGAAGTTACCTCCACATAGCGAACGCCCCGTTCAACAAGCCTGCGGGCAAGCAGTGCACCCTGTCCAAAGGGAGTATTTCCGTACTGGTTGCGCAGATTCGCGGGTTCTCTTTGTATATCAAAGGGCTCAGCCATATCACCAGACATAAATTGCACAGTCTGGTCGTAGAAATCATTGTATGCCTTTACATCATCATGTGGGAAATAATGGGTAAACGCAGCGGAAAACTTCCGGGCCAGTTTTACCCGTTTATTGAGTTGTGCCTGATCGATTGCCGGAAGTAAATCCTTGATTCCCCGTGCGGCATTACCGATTGGAAGCGGGCTGTAATCGGGGGGTAAAAAACCGGGTCCCGGGTTGCCACTGGCAATGAGTACGCTGGAGGGCAGAACAGGATGGGATTTCCCGAGAAACATTTGTGCCCAGGACCCAAGCTGGGGGTGGGACATACCGGATCTTTGCCTGTATCCGGTGTGCATGACATAGCGGGCTTGGGAATGCGCACCTGTTTGGGTGGTCATGGAGCGGATCACGGATAAATCTTTCGCCTGGCGGGCAAGTTTGGGAAGCTGGTCGGACAGAAGCAGGTCGGGGCTTTCGGTCTTCACCGGCTTACTCTTACCGCCAATCGAGGATTTTTCTTTGGGGTCGAAAGTGTCTGTCTGACTCATACCTCCTCGCATGTAGAGAAAGATCACTCTTTCACAGGAAGCTTTTATTTCGGCAGGCAGTTTTTCTTTTCCAGTTTCGGCACCGGCTAACAGGGAGGGGAGGACGCTTACTCCAAGAGTGGTCCGGGCAACATCGAGAAGAAATGATCTTCTTGCTAATTCATTCAGTTTTAAAAAATAATCCTTCATTCCCATTAGTTTTTATTTGATAAAGAAAAACTCAGGCGTGTTGAGCAACGCCCAAATCAAGTCGGCAAGATCCTCCGAGTTCGAGCTTTTCATTTCTTGCAGAAGCAGATTTTTTTCATCTTTCGTAGGCAGACGGTTTAAAATGCTAAGAAACACCACCTCCGCTTTTTTTCTTGAATCGGTAATTTTTTGTAATTTTTTAAATATCAGTGAATCTGAACTGGTTAACACTTCAGTGGGAAACCCGTTCATGAGCTCCATTAACTGGGGAACGGATCCCACTTTATTGGAAGAACCGACCACAAACAGTCTTTCAGACTGACCAAATTTTTGCAGAAAGTGACCTGCGGGAGCGGGCTGGGGTAACTCGGATGCCCGGGCTAATATTAAGCGTTTGCTGCCTTTTTGGGACATAAGGGTTTGCTCGCTGGACGCGGAGTAAGCATCTCCCTCGGTCAGAACCAAATCACCTGTACTTGAATCAACCAGCCGATATTTATCATCAGTCAGGTTGTCGATAAATTGAAAGGCAGTCCACCCATCATTCACTTCAAGCAAGCTGAGGGGGGCGGGTTGGCGATATCTCAGCGGATCTTTAACCAATAATGTAACCAGTGAGTCCCAGATCTGTTCCGCCGACATTCGTCGAAGTGTGGGGCCGGTAAATAAATAATCATTTTCCTTGGAAGGTTTTTTCCTAGTGGCGAGGCGGTTGTATGATTTTGTGTGTAAAATTACCCATGAGAAAGCACGAAGGTCAAAGTCCAGCGCCACTATTACCTCCGCCAGAGTTTTGAGCAGCAATGGGTTGGCGCATTTTTTAATTTCCACATTGTGCAGGGGTTCAGCTACTCCTTTTCCCATGAAGCGTGCCCACATCCGGTTGGCGATGGCAAGAGCGAACCATCCGTTATCGGGATGAGTAAGCCAATAAGCCAACTGTTCTCTTTTGGTCTTACTCCTGGACCCTCCGAGCGACTTTCCGACAATGAATGCCGGTTTCAGCAGGTCGCCCGGTTTAGCGTTATCATACTGGTAGTCATCCGGGAGGGGAAGGTTCGAATTTGGATCATCAAAAGCGGAGTCGAATTTACCGTCGGTAATATGGTTAAATTCTTTTCTGAGTGCTTTCAGTTTCCGGTCGGCTTCGGAAAAGTTTTTGTATTTTTCACGAACGGCCGCCCGGAATTCCGGATGATGCAGATGTTTTTCCTTATCCACGAAGATACTTTTTTGTGATTTGGATCTTTTCGAACCCTTACCCGTGCCGGAACCGATTTTCAATTCACCAAGAAAAGAGGCAAAGGAGTAGTACTCTTTTTGAGTCCAATCCTCGGACGGATGATCATGGCATTGGGCACAGGCAATATCTTTGGCGAGGAAAATCTTGGTCATAAATGCGACATGATCGAGTTTCATGTCCTTGTCCCGCAGGTGATATCCGGTGGCGGGGTTTTCCATGATCGATCCACTGGCGGAAACCATTTCGTAAACCATTAAATTATAGGGTTTGTCCTGATGAAGGGAATCTTTAAGCCATCCGGTAAATAAGGCCGAATTCATTCTTTCTCCCGGCATTTTTGTTTGAATCCGCAGTAAATCAGCAAAATAATTATAGCTGGTGCTCACATATCCTTCGGAAGCCAGTAATCGATTAATGAGAAAGGTGCGTTTATGGGCAGACTCTTCGTTAATGAATTGAACAAGTTCTTCATAAGTCGGAATCGTGCCGGTGAGATCGACAAAAACCCTGCGGGCAAACATGAAGTCATTTAATTCCGTGTTGTAAGCTAAATTTTGGTCTTTCAGTTTCTCTTCGATGGCCCCATTTATTCGCTGGACAGCAACCCGCATAATTTGAACCTTTTCTTTCGATGGATTGAAAGCAGCAGGCCATGCATAGATCGTCCAAAAAAAATGGGAAAGTAAAAAGATGAAAATGTGTTTACGAAACAGGAGCATGGTGCAGGACTTAAAGAAGTGTAACGATACAACCAATGCACAGACTATTGCAAGAAATCGATTACATTTCCGATTTTATTCCATACCATGCTGGCAACGCATGGAGAGCTCATTTACCTAGACCTTTTTAGGAACCACATAAGGTGGTCGATATGTGCCTGAAAGCATTGCGTTTGCTTCATCATCATTACGAATCGTTTCAGTTTTGGAATCGAAATGGAGTGTTCGGCCCACGACATAATCACTTTCCTCAAGTTTTAAACCATTTTCCTTAAGGTGCTCCTGCATTCGTTCGAAATATTCATGGGCTTTTTGATTCGTTCCAAATGTTTTTTTCTTTCGGTTGAATCCTGTCTTTTCTCCCAGTCGGTAGGACAGATTGGCTAAGTGGCAAAGACCACTGGATACATGACCTTCCATTACATGGGCATCGAGGTGATCTTCCTTACGGTTGCGCACAGCTTCAATAAAGTTTTCAAAAATATCGACTTGTCCCCGCGTGGCCAGGGGGTCTTTTATGCCTTTTAAGCCGTGGCTTTTTTGAACGGTTTGTTTGGCATTTTTATCGAAATACACATGATTGGATATTCCCATGTTTGATTTTCCTGAGAGTCCCCGGACATCAAACACAAGCAGAGATTCCCCGTAATCAAAAATAGCCAGCTGAGTATTAGCGGTTTCGGCTTGGTCCTTATATCCGAATCTGCCACCTACACTGACCACAGATTTGGGCCAAACCGCACCAGGAATCATCCAACGGGCAATATCCATTTGGTGCACGCCTTGGTTCCCGATATCTCCGTTCCCAAAATTCCAAAACCAGTGCCAATTATAATGCACGAGGTTTTCATGATATTTCTCTTTGGGTGCCGGACCAGTCCAAACATCAAATTCGAGTTCACTGGGTGGGTTTTTCACCTCTTTGAACCCAATCGATTTTCGACGCTTGTGACAAGTGCCGAGGGCGATCTCAAGTTTCCCATTTTTTCCAGATGCAATTTCATTCGCCAGATTGGACCACTTGCTAAGCGATCGGTTTTGGGTGCCGTGCTGAACAATTCGACCATACTTTTTAGCTGCTTCCACCAGTTGTTTTCCCTCAAACAGGTTGTGACTGAGTGGTTTTTCCACATAAACATCTTTGCCTGCCTGACAGGCCCAGATCGACATGAGACTGTGCCAGTGATTGGGAGTGGCGATGGAAATGACATCCACATCCTTGTCATCGAGCACTTTACGAACATCCTGGACACAATCCGGGGTATTTTTAAATTTGGAATAGATAAATTTTTGACGTGCCCCGTGCAGGCGCGAATCGGGGTCCACCAAATGAGAAATTTGTACATTTTTCTGTCTGCCATGTCCGCCCATATGTGATGTGCCTCGACCTTTGATTCCGCATACCGCCACATTAATGCGATCGTTTGCTCCGATAATTTTTCCGGATGATTTAGTGCCGCTAATTGCGAATGTGGCAAAAAGTGAGGACTGGGCGATGAATTTTCGTCTGTTTTCAATCATAATATTTTCAAAAAGGGGGGAAGCACATGTGGTAAATGATTAAATATGTTTACATGAGAACACTCGTGTAAAGCTAAATTGTGATGAAATCGTTAATTTTATTGAGCAGTTTTTGAAAATTCTACTCGATTTATAAGCAGAAAATACAAATAGAATTTATCTTAATATAAAAACATAGAAGGCATCACCCAAGCAGCTTGGGTGGTACGATTTCCGCAAAAGAAACAGCGAATTTAGATCAGAACTGATAAACCAGACCGGCACTAATCACCGGCCACCACTCCAGTGAGTCTAAATCATTTTGGAGTTCATTCTGTTCTTTCTGACGGTTCTCTTCAAACCCAGGCAATGAAGTACCTGTTCCGCTGGCTGTCAAGGCTGCCTCCGCTGAACCTGAATAAATCAAGCCTAAATCAAAAGCAAAGCCCCAATTATCAGAATCTCCAAAAGTAGAGTCCCAACCCAACCCAAAGTAGGGAGCGATAGTATTGTAGGAGATATCAAGATTAACTGAATCTAGATCGTAATCAACACTTCCAATTTCAACGAGTGCACTTGGCTTTGCACTCCCGCTTAGACCATTTCCGTTAATGAGCAAACCACCGCTTAGTCTGAATGCCCCTTTAAATGGATGCCAGTCCGCAAGAATGCCGAAGCTTTTAAGCTCCAAATCTAATTCGTAAGATACATCAGACTCGGTTGCATCGTATCCATAGGAAAAATAAAACTAAACGAGTATATAGCGAATGATGTAGG
>CAJWWH010000050.1 GCA_913048545.1 uncultured Opitutia bacterium
CCACGAAAAGAAAAGCGGTTAGCGTATTCAACAGTACACGGACAGACTGTAACATGGTTTCAGGTTGGATCAAAAATCAAGGGAGACAAGAAGGAAAAAGAGTTTTCACGCACAAAAAAAAAGCAGGACGCCTTTTATTTGCTTATACAAATTGTAATTCAGCCCTCACTCATCAAAAAGGATTAGATCAAAATATGCCCTCTCATGAAGATATCGGCTTTCCCTTCAACCCATACCCGGTCCTTTGTGATTCCACAAGAAAGTGCGGTTCCCCGCGGAGATAGTTGCTTTGTACGCATTTTATCCTTTCCCAATTTCCTGCCCCAATAAGGAACTAAAAGGGAATGAATTGAACCACTAACCTCATCTTCATCCACTCCCCCAAGAGGAGTAAAATATCGGGTTACATAATCGATTCCAAGTAGGGAACTACATGCGGTAACAATAATTCCCCGGGCTTTTCCAATGCGCCTTAAAATTCGAGGCTCAGGTTGCATCTCCCGGACAATCATCTCATCCGAAAATACGCACATACAATCCATACCGATAAAAGTTTCATCGGGGTACGCACCTAAACCTTCCACCAGGAGAGGTGAAGAAACACAACTGCGGGCAGTCCGTTCTGGCATTTCAATTCTCAAAAATTTATTATTTTGTTTCTCAACCTCTAAATTCCCCGCACTTGAGGAAAACCGAACAAACTGTTTGTCCGGAGAAAGTCCCTCTTCCAACAATATATGGGCCGCCGCCAGCGTGCCGTGTCCGCTTAACTCTTTTTCAACCAAAGGAGTGAACCATCGAATGGACCACAGCTTCGGACCCGAGGAAAAGAGGAAAGTAGTTTCCGGCATATTGGTTTGAGATGCGATTTTCTGTAATTCATCGGTGGAAAGCCAGTCGTCCAGAATACAAACTCCAGTTGGATTTCCCGAAAAAGAATCCTCACACAATGCATTTACTTGGAAATAGGGGACAATCATTTGAAATTAAATTGTCCAATAACATACAGTTGAAATTATTAATTCCAAGAATCTTTACAATGTTTCGAAGAGGCCGACGATGTAGCATACGGTGGCAGCCAATAACACAGTGGTTTATCCGCGAATTGCTGAAGTTAAATGTTACAAAATCTTTACATTCCAACCGCTTCTTTTCATGCATTTTACTGCACTGTATAGGTAGCCGGTTAATTTACCGGCAACTACTCAGTAATTCCTACGCCGGATTGAAACCCCACTGGGAACGGTATGCCTTTGAAATGAATTGGTTCGCATCCTCGCGATTGGTGGTGAGCTTTTTGGCGTTCCATTTCAATTTCCCACCCGCACGCATCGCCACATTACCAAGCAGAATAGATTCGGTCAGATTTCCTGCGTAATTAAAATTGGAAACCGCAATTTCAGGTTTACTTTCCCGGATTGCCTTGATCCACTCTTCTTTCATTCCCGCATCTCCCCTTCCATTCCGGGGAATGGACTGTTCCGGTAATTCCACCTCGCTTCTCTTATGCCATTTCCCACCCTTATGGACAAGCCAGTCGGCTCCGTAATCATTGGGTGAATACATAATTCCTTCGCTGCCTACTATGAGGAGGCCACTATTTTTGGGTGTTTGCCCGTGAAAAAGATCCATCGGTGGAAGGTTCTTCACTCCCTTGTTATCCTTGCCATTATTTCCGATTTTTCCCTCGTACCAATGAAATTTAATTGGCCCTCTTCTTTCAGTTTTTGGGAAATAAAGGTTAACCGAAGCCCAAGATGGATAGGTCTCATCATTGATCGGACCGGTATTCACGGATTCCGCCTTGGTGGGTTGAGTCAGTTCACATCCCATGAATGCCAAGTTAGTGGTATGGCAAGCCATATCACCAAGTGCTCCTGTTCCATAGTCATACCATCCACGCCATTTAAAAGGAGTGTAACAGGAATGGTACGGTCTCATCGGAGCAGGTCCAATAAATGAATCCCAGTCAATATGATCAGGCACATCCATCACTTCAGTGGGACGGGCAACAATCGAAGGGGCCTGTGGCCAGACCGGACGGTTGGTCCAGGCATGAATTTCCTTCACTTCTCCCAGTCCGCCGGTGCGGATGTATTCAGCACCCTCACGCAGACCATTCTCCGCTGTTCCCTGATTTCCCATTTGGGTGCAAATCCCTTTTTGGGCGGCAAGCATGGACATCTGTCTGGCCTCCCAAATTGTGTGCGTCATAGGTTTCTGCACATAGACATGAATTCCTTTGTGCATCGCCATCATCGCAGCAGGAGCATGGGTATGATCGGGGGTACTCACCGTAATAGCATCAATTTTGTCACCCAGTTGATTGATCAACTCCCGGTAGTCAGAAAATTTGACCGCATCCGGATGTTTTCTCAATGCCACATCCAACCGGCGAGAGTCGATATCACAGGCGGCGACCACATCTCCGTGAACGGCTGCATGGTCAAAATCACTTTTCCCCTTTCCTCCCACTCCTATACCCGCAATCTGGAGTCTTTCATTGGCCCCGAAAACACGGGAAGGTAGGAAAGTGAAGGAAAACGCCGCGGAAGCTGTAGCACCCAGAAATGCCCGGCGTGAATAGTGAAAAGTTTTCTGATAGCTTTTGTTCATGATATTATATGATGAAAGGTAGGAAAAATATACAAACTTGAGATTGACAGGAATTGGGCAAGGCAAAAAACAACTTTCAAAAAGTTTTCTTTGGGCAAGAAAGAAGTCTGTCTATCCTAAACTGGACCACCCTAATTATTTCAACTCTTTAATCTTATTCAAATAGATTGATCTCTCGGATAAGGAAAGGTTGTAAAAATTTTTCATTTCCTCCTGGCGCGACTCGGAGTTCAAACTCTGCCAATACTTATTCAGTATATCGTGCCGACGACGCAGTATCCGGAGCTCATGTGCACGATGATCGGGTTTTAAATCTTTAAGCTTTCGCAGTCGTGTTTTAATTTCTTTTTTCTGCACCGGGCTCATTCCCTCGACCCGTTGAATAGTCTTTCTCATTATCCTGAGCTTTTCTGGAGGCATTTCCAACAACGCACGAAGTAAATCAACCTGACTTGCGCCCGGAAAAAGTGGTTTTCTGTGCGATTCCCTCATTGTCTGATTATTGTCCACAAAATGGGGTCTGTTTACCCCCTGAGTCCCGGGTAATGGAACGGGTTTTTCATTCTTTCCATTAAGCAGAAAAGAAAATGGACACGACCATAGATAGAAAAACACTAACAATATTTTGGCCTTTTTTTTCATTTTATTCCGATTTTTAGATATCAAGTAATACAAGAAGCTCATAAGTCTGCTCATCAGGAAGGGTTTCGGTATTAATCCATTTTTCCGGAACCACCATCAAATCCTCTATTAATTCTTTTTCTGGCTCCTTTAATGGGGAACCAGTCTCATGCTGATCCGGAATGTACTGGGATTGCTGAACCTCTGGATCCTCGTCCGAAGGGAGTGGTAAAAAAAAGAATAATAAGCAAGCCGCAAGAGCAGTCACCGAGAGGGGCAGGAGGAAAGAGATTGTTCTCCGCCCCGTTTCAACGGATGTTGGCAGTTGTTCAATTCTCCGGATTACTAATTCGTTAAAATCTTCGCGGGGCAAAGCACTTTTATTGGACAAATACTGATCAATGGAACGGTCCAGCTCCTTCTTTTTTCTGATTTTACTTTCCATGATGTTTAAGCGTTTTCTTTAAGTGGTTTCTTGCCCGGTGAATCCATGTTTTAATTCTCGATTCAGAGACTTTCATGATCTCAGCAATTTCACCGTAACTTAGTTCTCGCTGAACCCGAAGCAAAAGAGCGGTTGAATAATACTCGGGGATTTCCTTCATCGCAAAGTCGAGGATTTCATTCCAGTCTTTCAATCCATCCTTCTGCTCTTCCAATCCTTCCTGAGCCCAATCATCCGAGTAAGTGGATGTCTGCTGACGTTGTTTTTTCTTGATCTCATCAATGAGCAGATTACGGGCAATGGTAAAGAGATAAGAAGAAAACTTAGCTTTCGGCTGATAACGCGGAGCTGACTGATAAACACGAATAAAAACGCGCTGGGTTAAATCCTCTGCGTCCGCTTTATTTCTTATTGAACGATCAAAAAAGCGAAAGAGCGAGTTCTTCCATTTTGCGATTATCTCCTCCATCGCGGAATGACTGCCCTGAGCCACTTCCTTCATTAACAACTGCTCATGACTCAGTTTGGGTTCGCCATTGGAGTCTTCACTTACCATTGCCAGAAACCAAGCGTGTGAAAAAAAAGAATTGTGAGCACTTTCCATAAAATATACCCATCAAAACGGAAAAGGAGGAGAAAAGTTTCAAAAAACTAGCCGAAGCTCGGATTAAATTTAATCCAATGGAATAATATGGGCTGCATCCACAACCACATAACCTTCAGTATCTTCATTGAAAACTTTCAAATCGTACTTTTTCCCTTTTGCGAAAACGAAGGATCCAAGTGAATGCCACAAGTCATTAGAGCTCGCTTTTTTTCTTTGGTCCACCACGACTTTGGACAATCCCTTTTCGTCTATTATTTCATATCGTACTTTTCCTGCCCGGTTTCCGGAAGCGGCATAGGAAACCATAATTTCATGGAGCCCTTCTTGAGGGGCGTTGAATGGGAAACAGGCGGAACGCATACCCTTCCCCCCGTTGTCGTCATGGAAGTACGAAAAACCCACAAACGGACGCAACGATGTACTCTCCGTCCAATCACCCTGGAAGCTCAGCTCGTTCCCGTCCACGACCACGCCACTCATTTTGCTGGGATCAACGCCGCGGCCAAAGGCCAGACGGTTCGGCTTGGTAAGCTCAAGAATCTGACCATCCTCGATCAACCGGGACTTCAGTTTTTGATAGGATACACCCTGCACTGGCACCCGGGCATCAATCGCAATCACCGCGGCCGTGGCGGCGGACTGCCCCAGAATCATGAACACCGGTTCCATCCGAATCGATCCGAAAGCAATATGGGAAGAGGACACGCAAACCGGGACCAGAAGATTTCCACACTCCTCCTGTTTGGGAACAATCGATCCGTAGGAAATTTGATAGGGACCGCCCGGGTTGACCTGAATATCGCCCTCATTGCGGACATAAGCCATTCCATTCTCATCTTTGGCCACATAGCGCTGAACATGGTGCGAATCCATATTGTAGGAGCCCATTCCAATCGATCGCGGCGTCTCTGATTCTCCACGCAGATTGAGTTCAGTAATAACAAAATCACTCACCATTCGGCGTGCTTCACGCACATAAATTTGATGAGGCCAATAGTTGTTGAAACCAAACTCATCTTTGGCCAAGCCCCATGTGTTCATTTTTTCACGGACACCTTCCGGTACGCGCGGATCATTGCACAGAAAGTAAAAATAACCTTTTTGATATCGTTCGTGTTCGAGAATAATTTCCCTTCTCTCCTCGTAACCCGCTTCCGGGTAACGATAATTCATGCCGATATTGTCAGTGCTGAACGGTCCATGGTTATTGGTGTCTGTCTTGGCGTTGGGCACGGGATCAAATTTCCCAAATACATGCGTCGAGCCCTTCATCAAGGTTCGAAGTAAAAGCTCGTACTGAACCGGATCATACCCGTCGGGCCGGTTAAAAGGGATCCGGTTCTCCTCCACCTGGGTCAAACAAAGACGGAAATTATAAGCCTGCATTTTGGAATCCCCCGACCCTTCTGCACCCGGCGATTCCCCACTGATACGGGCCAGTAACCCACTACTGGGGTCTCCCTCCACCACAAATGGATCCACTTTGCCTTTAAACTGATGTGAATGGGCACGATTGGATTGCACGCCACTCAGTGTTTCCCCGTATACCGTATTCGATTCTCTGCCCACAAAATAAGACACATTGGCCGCCGCCATTAAGTCACCCTCATAAGTACAGTCCAGAAAAACTGAGCCGTGATAGGCGTTTCCCGAGAGAGTGGAAATGGAGAGGATTCGATTTCCCTCCTTTTTCACTCCTTTTTCCCGGTCCAACCATTCATCCCGGTAAACCTCCAACTCGTTTTCCTTAACCCATGACTCAAAAATCAATCCTGCCACATGAGGCTCAAATATCCACATAGTCCTACGGTCCCCGTCAATTGCGGGAGCCCCCTGACCACGATTTCCATATTCCTCCATCTTTTGCCATTTCCACGAATCCACGCTCTGGTAATGACGCCAGACACGATGATAAAAATCCCTCGCCACTCCGCCGATTGCCTCTTTCTTCCCACTGTCCGTCCAGCCCAGGCCGCTGCTCGAAAGTCCGCCCAAATATTTATCGGGAGAAACCACCACCACGGTCTTTCCCATCTTTTTGACCTGCACCGCAGCACTGATGGCCGCGGAGGTACCGCCATAAATGACCACATCATGTGAAAAAGTCTTTTGTGCAAATGTACAAAAGCACCAGGTGGTTAAAGATAAAAATAGAAAAACTAAATTACGCATAAGTTAGGGACTTACGCATTTATTTGATGAAAAATTATCGGAAATGTTCAAATACAAAGAAACTTTGTGAATAACATTCCATCCCTAGCCGGATAAATTTTGGATACCTGACTCAATAGTGGGATACCTGAACTCATACCCGTTCACTCCAAGAATCGTTGACACCACCTTGCGGCTTTTTAGCACCAGTTCGGGCTCGGTCCCGATCAACACTGCCCCCATACGTACCGCAAGGCTCGGTGCGGGTAACCCTATCCCAAACGGAGCAAATTGCTTCCTCATTTCCCTCATAAACTCGGAATTGGTCACCGGATGGGGGGCAGCCAGATTAACCGGGCCTTCAATCGATTTATTGTTGATTAAAAAACGCACGATTCCGATCCAGTCTTCCACATGAATCCAACTCATCCATTGACTTCCCGGTCCCTGTGCCCCGCCTAATCCCAATTTGCAAAACCGATGCATCACCGGAAAAGCTCCGCCACCTTTGCCAAGAACAATGGTAATTCTTAATGCAACCTGCCGAACTCCTTCCCGACCTGAATCAAAAAAAGCGTTTTCCCAGGCCCGTCCCACCTCCTCCGAGAATCCGCGGGCATTTACTTCACTTTTCTCGTCGTGGGGAACGGAATCCCCCCGGCAGTCATTATAAATAGTGGCGGTACTGGCATTAAACCATGCCTGGGGTGGATTTTCAAGTTTCTCAACCGCTTCACCGAGGACACGGGTCGAATCAATCCGAGAATTTAAAATTAAAGCCCGGTTTTCCTCGGTGTATCGACAATCCACTGACCGACCGGTCAGATTGATCAGGACATCCGCACCTTCAAGTTCTTCTTTCCATCCGCCCATTGTCCGGGCATCCCATTGGATAATTCTTCCCTTTAACCCCTCCGACTCTCGGCTTCGGCTCAGAACCACCACATCAATTCCATCCCCTACGAAGGAACGGGCCAAAGACTGTCCCAAAAATCCTGACCCTCCGGCGAGTATTATTTTTTTCATTTACTTAATTGAATCGAATACTGTTCGAAATGCATGGACGCAGTGTTCTATATCGCCATCACTAATATGCAAATGGGTTACCAAACGAATGAGATTTTCCCCGATCGCCAGCATATCGACACCTTGCGTCCCCATTTTTTTGACTATTTGAACAGCCGGAATCTCCGTTTGCAGGTAAACCATGTTGGTTTGCACCGAGTTCAAATCAATGTTCACTCCGTGTAGTTCTGCAATTGTCTCCGCTAACTGAAACGCCCGGCGGTGATCCTCGACCAGTCGTGTGCGGTTATGATCGAGGGCATACAATCCGGCCGCCGCCAGTACGCCTGCCTGCCTCATTCCTCCTCCAAACATTTTTCGCCACCGGTGAGCCTGTGCAATCAGTTCCTGCGTGCCGACCAGCACACTGCCCACTGGAGCGCCCAGTCCTTTGGAAAGACAGATTGAAACCGTGTCACAATCCCGAACCATCCGGTCGGGCTCAACATCGGTGGCCACCGACGCATTAAACAAACGGGCACCATCCATATGAAGGGCACATTCATGCTTACGGGCAACCACCCCAATTTGATCAATTTCTTCCTGAGAGTAACAGGTCCCACCTCCCCGGTTTGAGGTGTTTTCCACGCTGACCAGGGTACCGTTGGGGAAATGACTTTTTCCATGAGCGGATTTTCGGATTTTCGATTCGACATCGGAAGCATTCATTATTCCCGACCGGCTCGGAACCAGGGCAATGGAACATCCGGAAAGAGCGGCATAGCCTCCCCCCTCATAAACATAAATATGACTGTTTTCTTCAGCAATTATTTCATCTCCCGGCTGGGTGTGGCAACGAATCGCAACTGCATTGGACATCGTGCCACTGGGCACAAAAAGTCCCGCCTCCTTTCCGAGTAATGCGGCCACCCGGTTTTGCAACTCAATCACGGTGGGGTCTTCTCCAAAGACATCGTCCCCGACTTTTGCCTCTGTCATCGCAGCCCTCATCCCGGGGACAGGCTGGGTCACCGTATCGCTACGCAGATCGACCCGGTTCATTTGGAAAATTTATGCAGATATGCAGGCCGACTTACTTCAGCACAATATTACGGAAAAGAACCTTCATCGGTTTACCGGCATGCAATTGCAGGGCAAGGAGTCCATCCTTACGTCTGGATTTCTCGTCATTGTCAATCAGTTCAGTCGTTTTGACCCCATTGATGTATTGGTGGAAATGAAAACCTTTTGCAGTAATACGGTATTGATTCCATTTACCTTTTTTGACCGCCTTTCCAATCTCAGCGGAATCCCCAAATTTCGTCACATCTTTTTTAAGCTTTCTCTTTTCATCAATCGTCAAAACCGTTTTTTCGCCACGCATCGAAAGGATTCCGCGAAAGCCTTCTCCGTAACATATGCCAGAAAATTTGTCACCCGCTTCCAAATCAGCCTGGTATCCGCTAATTCTCCATCCATCGTGATTACCCGGCTTGATAAAGCTTCGGTACTGTATTCCACTGTTCCCCGCTTCAATCTTGTATTCCATTGTTAGCTCAAAGTCGGCCATTTTTCCGCCTTTCCAAATCAGAAAAGTATTTCCCTTGGTCGGATTTTTATCGGTGGTCTGCCCCACAATGGCACCTTCCTGCACGCTCCAAAATTTGGGATTGCCATCCCACCCTTTGAGACTTTTTCCATCAAAAAGTTTTTTTTCCGCAAAAATGGAAGAGATTAAAAATAAGGAGGAGAGGATGATTTTGGATATTTTCATAATAAGTTTTATTGGAACAAACTAATGTCTGATTTTAGTGATCATAGGCAAGGAAAAGTTGACCTCACTTCATTTTTATTTTCCTATCGGTTCTTCCTCTCATGATCCAAGTCCAAGATCTTAAAATTCACTACGGCAACTTTGTAGCTGTAGACAACCTGTCTTTCTCGGTAAAACCGGGAACGGTTTTTGGACTAATCGGGCCTAATGGTGCCGGCAAAACCACGACTATCAAAGCAATCGCCACTTTAATCGAACCAACCTATGGGGAAATCATGCTTGGAGAGACTTCCGTGCTTCACCAACCGGAGCATGCGAGACGCATGCTCGGATACATGCCTGACTTCCCTCCAGTCTATGACGATCTGAGGGTCGAAGAATTTTGCGATCTCTTTGCTCACGCCTACGGACAATCACTCGTCGAAAGAAAAGAAAAGGTGGAAAAAGCCTTAGCTCAGACTGAACTAACCACGAAGCGAAGGGAACTTTGCAAATCCTTGTCCCGCGGAATGAAACAGCGTGCCCTGCTCGCTAAGACTCTTGTTCATGATCCCTCCGTTATGCTTCTCGATGAACCGGGAGCCAATCTTGATCCCAAGGCCCGTATTGATATGCGTAAACTGCTGAGGAAACTTGCCGATCAGGGGAAAACCATTCTGGTCTCTTCCCATGTGCTTACTGAACTGCAGGATCTTTGTGACGAAATTGGAATCATGCGGAATGGGAAAATGGTGGTCTCCGGATCGATTGAAGAAATTACCCAAAGTAAGCAATCTTCCAGAACTCTGGAAGTCGAACTGTTGAAGCCCACGAATCAATTCCCTGAATTCTTAGAACAGTGGCCTACCCTTTCGGAACTTAAACAAACCCACGAATCGAAACCTCACTTTGAAATATCTCATTCAGGAAATCGCGAAGAAATTCCCGAGATTCTTTCTCAAATGATTGAGCATGGACTGAAAGTTACTTCTTTTTCCACCCGAAAATCTAAAGTGGAGGATTTGTTTTTGGAAATTGAATCCGGATCCTCACAGTTTGATCAAAATTGATGAACCCACTTATCTTAAAAGGAATCCGGGAGAACCTGCGCCTCAAACATCTGATCGCCGCCGGTCTGTTTTCCCTGATCGTATGCTCAACCCTTTACCTGACCTCCTACCTCGAGGGTTCGGAAGGAAAATACAGCAAGGACCCTGAAACCAATATGTGGGTAAAGGGAGAAAGCTCACCTGTCAACGGAGCCCGCAATGCCTTCACCTACCTTCTTGCCTTGCAGGGGTTTTACCTGATGTTCCTGGGTACTGGCCGGGTTGCTTCCATTACCGCAGAGGAAAGGGAATCCGGTCTGCTCGACTACCAAAGGATGACTCCCATGAATCCGCTATCGAAAATCATTGGCTATGTAGGGGGAATTCCTGCCCGTGAGTACTTCATGTTTTTGTTCACTCTTCCCTTCCTCGGACATGCCATCCTCGCCGGAAAACTTCCTTGGGGAAACATCATTCAATTGTATTCTGTTTTCTTTTGCTCGGTCATTCTCTACCACCTCACCGCACATGCAGTGGGTCTGGTGGTCCCCAAGCCCCGTGCAGCCTCATGGGTTTCCCGCATTGTCGTTCTAGGCTTGTATATTGTGCTACCAGGACTCGGGCAGGCAGGCATTTCTTTCTTATCTTTCCTTACCATTCTTCCAACCTACTTTGGAAAAATACTCCCAATTTTACAGAAAGAAGGAATCGAACAAATATCCCGTATGGATTATAAATCCAATTTCGTGGAATTTTGGCAGCATGTACCCTTCTTTGATCTGACAATTTCTCCTACAACTTTTACTTTTCTGATGCAGGGACTGCTCATTTTAACCCTCTTAGTCACGGGTTATCGAAAGTGGAAAAATCAGTCTCTTCCTGCACTATCAAAAGCATCTGCGTTTGTTATATTTTTCATTTTTCAATTTCTTCTTCTTGGGTGTCTATGGACTTTTTTTGATAAGGGCGAAGCAAGCGGGCTGATCGGACAGGAATTTTCAGCCAATTCTTTTAAAGGAAGAGAGGATAACATGATCGGGGGTCTCATTTTAGTGATTTCCATTTTCTTCTCCCTTTCCCTGTTGTTTATTCTTTGCCTGGTCAATATTTGCTGCCCGAACCGTCATCTATATCTCAAAGGCATCCAACGGGTCGCAAAGTTCAATCTGCCTCGGATTCCCCGAACGGCGGATGAAAGCAGCGGATTGGGGGTCGTATTGATCCTTGGCTTGATCACTCTGTTTACTTATTCCGCATTGATCAACCTGGCTTTGAATTCTGATTTCTGGGCACTCGGTTCTTCCTTTCTATCCTTATGCATCATTCCCGCTGCCACTCTGTTTCTTACCGTTTTCTATCTGCAGGCCAGTCGTGAACAATGGTTCAACCTTGGTTTCTGGGGGTTCATTGGTTTGTTATGGATCACCCCCCTCCTCGCAAGTCTTGTTCTGGGGGTTGGTTGGGGGGAGGAAAATATGGGCGTGATTTTGAAGCTTTTGGCTATCAATCCACTATCAATCATTCCCCTACATTGGATATCTGAAAATTCAGAAATGATTGGGCTCCCTCAAGACTTATACCAGGATTTCAACTCGGCTATTTGGTTTGGATTGTTGATCGCCGGTCTATTTGCGATTATCCTACAGGTACGACTTCTTTCTCTCAGAAAAAAATAGCTCACACTGGCATGATCAAAATTTTACGAATACTTGGAAATATCGAAGGGGTTTCCTACCTCCTCCTTCTCTTCATCGCTATGCCTCTAAAATATGCCTATGACATGCCTACGGCAGTCAAAATCACCGGCATGGCCCATGGCGTTCTCTTTGTTGCCTACTGCTTACTTCTGGCAGTTTGTATGAAGAAATTTACTTGGACTCTAAAATTTGGAGTTTACCTATTTATCGCCACCCTTATTCCATTCGGCACTTTTGTGACCGACCGAAAAATTAAAATCCTTCCGGAAGCTAATTTTTAGGCCAGCAGGCTGGAAATTGTGCGG
>CAJWWH010000051.1 GCA_913048545.1 uncultured Opitutia bacterium
CCGGTGACCAACACTAGACCACGCTTCAGAGCCGTGATATCCTGCCAAATTTTCTCAGATGGTAAACCGACCTCCTCTATGGGTGGAATATTGGAGGCAAGAACCCGCATAACAAAAGCGAGTCCATCTCGATCGCGAAATATATTCAATCGAAAATTCACGCCATGCTCCTTCCACTCAAAGGCGGTGTCAACATCCTTAGCACTTTCTTCGGACAATGCAATGGACAGGTGTCTTTCGCTAAGCACAATACCGAGCATATAACGAATAATCTCATCGGTTACTGGCCCCGCACCAGGCATGGGAG
This sequence comes from uncultured Opitutia bacterium, assembly GCA_913048545.1. Next base: position 308 of record CAJWWH010000051.1, read on the forward strand.
TTAGATCATCATCAATCCTGAAGCTAACCGGACGGCCTATTTTCACATGCATATCCGAAATCCTGGACAAGTTCCCCCTTTTGTATGCTGGATCAATAAAATAATTGAGCATTTGGGAAAAACTTAAAGGGGAATCCCCAACTTGGTAAATCGGTTGGTTAATGTCGTATTGCTGAGTCATAGGATAAAATTATGTAAATTTTAATTAGAGAGTGTTTTTCGTTCCAATGCAAATCTCCTTTCAACTGAATTATTATTGGTTTGCAAATGACAAATAATTTTTGAGACTAAAATTATACCCGATTAAATGAAAGTTCACTTTAAAGGCACTAGAGGATCGATCCCGATTGCACCCTCCTCACAAATCATATCTGAAAAAGTGGTAGAGTGCTTACTTGCTGCTCGGGGCAAAGATCTTCGCTCCGAGGGACAAATCAGAAGTTTTGTCGAGAAAGAACTTCCATTTCATATTGGTCACACTTACGGGGGGAATACATCGTGTGTTCATATTGAAACAGGATCGGATGATTATCTGATATTTGACGGTGGATCCGGGCTATACCCATTAGGCCAAGATATTGTCGGCAACCAAATATCCGGTAAAACTTTCCACATTTTCTTCTCCCACCTTCACTACGACCACATTCAAGGAATCCCCTTTTTCGGCCCCGGGTACAACCCAGATAACCAAATCATTTTCCACGGTTCACACAAAACAATCGAGAAAGCACTTGAAGATCAGATGCATGCACCTTTTTTTCCTGTAACCTTTGATACTTTCAAAGCTAAAATCTCTTTCGAAACCCATGCACCAGGCGATATAGTATCAGTTTGCGATTCTAAAATCTCCATTCACGAACAAAACCACCCAGGTGTCTCATACGGCTACCGGATTGACCAAGGTGAAAAATCAGTCGTCTACTCTACTGATGCTGAGCATCCATGTCAGGCTCATGGTAAATCTTATCCGTTCCTAGACTTTATACAGGGTGCAAACCTACTCATTTTCGATGCTCCTTACACTCACGACCAGTCAATCGGAGCACGTGAAAACTGGGGGCATTCCAGTAACATAATGGGAGTGGAGCTTGCCGCCCGGGCTAAGGTTAGCAACCTTGCACTTTTTCATCACGATCCGGCTACTACAGATAGGGAATTAGATGACTTCCTCTGTCATACCAAAAAATTTCTTAACCGTTCCAAAATGGCAGTTCAAGAAACCCAACCCGGTATCCCAGGTTCGCCATCTCAACGATCACATCCGCACAATGTCATCGTAGCTTATGACGGTTTAATATTTGAAGTTTAATCAAAATGCTAAATCAGCTTCAAATAAATGAAGAAATCCCCAAAAGACTCGAAAAAGAGGAAATAAACGATCTTCCGATAATCCGTTTTCGTGGACCGATCAAATTTGCTGAAACCAACGAGTCCTGCCAAAATTTTGTTCGAATACTTAAAAGCGAAAAAGTCTTGGGATTCGATATCGAATGTAAGCCTAATTTTAAGAAGGGGCCTAACAGCCCTCCAGCACTTTTGCAACTTGCCACCTCGAACCAGGCTTACCTGTTCAGGCTTTACCCCGTTATGAAACTGGGTCCGATCATCGAGATACTCGAAGATCCGAATATCATAAAGACCGGTGTTGCTCTAAAGGACGACCTGAATAACCTGCAAAAAATTGAACCTTTTTCACCGGAAGGATTCGATGATATTGCGAAAATTGCCCAGTCACTCAAAATAGAACAAACTGGTCTCCGTAATTTGACTGCAATATTTTTCAAGCAGCGCCTTTCAAAATCGGCACAACTTTCAAACTGGGAAAAGCAACCTCTTTCTCCCTCGCAAATCAACTACGCTGCAACCGACGCATGGATCAGCCATGAACTCTACAAGATCATGAAAGCCAGGCTCAATCTTATTGATTGAACAGGATCACAGTTCTTAGGCACTTAACTTCCAACCTCTTTTCTTTAGCATATCGAGAAGAACAGCCAGTAGTAAAACCACACCGAGAACCACTTTTTGGGTGTAGCTTTGGACTCCGGTTAAATTCATTCCGTTTTGAATAACCGCTATGATAAATGCCCCAATTAAGGTACCAAAAACTTTGCCCCTACCACCGGACAATGATGTACCTCCCACCACTACTGCGGCGATGACATATAATTCATACATTAAACCGTATTTCGGATCTCCACTTTTAAATTGGGAAGCCATAATAACTCCACCCAGACCAGCCAAAGCCCCACACCCGGCATAGACCCATAACAGAATCTTTTTCACTGGCACTCCTGATAAACGGGCTGCCTCTGGATTTCCACCAACTGCGTAAATATATCGTCCCACAATGGTTCGGCTCATTACAATATGAGCCAGTAAATATAAAAAGACCATCAACACCACCGCATTGGGAATGCCCATCAAGTCATCCCCACGACCCAACCAGTCAAAGGAGTCAGGCAATTGATAAACGGAAAGGCCTCCCGATAGCATGTAAGCCAAGCCACTCCCCACCATCATCATCCCCAAGGTTGCCACAAAAGGAGGAACGCCAAAAAAAGCAATCATTGAACCCGAGAAGAGGCCAAGTGCTGAACAGGCTAGTATTGCAAGGCCACATCCTGTTACCAAACCAGCGAAAGTGGACTCATCTCCTCCAAACCACTCACGAATAACCCAAGTCGCCAATACTGCGGAAACTGCAATTAAACTTCCCACCGACAGATCAATTCCAGCAGTTATTATAACCAATGTCATTCCAATTGCCAAAATTGCTATCACCGCAATTTGATTGGCCACATTCAATAAATTCGATGTTTTTAGAAAATTGGGCCAATAAGATGATTGGGGAGTCATAACCTGCAATCTCGAATTTACTGTTTGAGCATTACGGAAATTCTCAAGCACGGCTAATTGCAGAAAAGACTGCTCGCAGGCAAGCAAATCTAGACTGACATTATCATCCAAACTTGACCGTAAGCCCTTACCTAGTTCAGGCGGCCCGCCCTGAACAATTCGGGTTACTTTCCATCCGTTACTAAGGAGTAATTCATTTAACCGGCTGGTAAAGGCTTTCCCGGAATCTGTTTTTCGCCCCGCAATCAATACACAACCGGGTTCAGTAAATTGGTCAGCTATTGATTGATTGAGTTGCACGGCTCCATCCTCTCCCTCTGGTTGCTGTTCCTCAAATGTAATCCAGCTAAAAAAGGCACAAAGCAAAACAAGGACGCCAAGCATTCCATAATCGGAAGAGAATATTGTTTTTATCCATTTCATTTGATTATCATTTAATTAAGCCGCCCGTTCACTCTTTTGCCCAATGGCCAGAGCCATTAAAGTTTCCTGAGTTAACCCTGGGTCATTATTCAGTTCCCCCATTAACTCACCCTCTTTCATAACCAGTATACGGTCACTCATACCAAGAACTTCAGGCAATTCTGAACTGATCATTACAATTCCCTTACCAGCCTTGGCCAACTGGTTCATCCATTGATAAATTTCATACTTCGCTCCAACATCAATGCCCCGGGTTGGCTCATCAAAGATAAGAATTTCAGCATTTCTTTCCAACCACTTGGCAAGTACCACTTTTTGCTGATTCCCGCCTGATAACTGAGAAGCAAGTTGATGATGTCCAGAAACTTTGATCTGTAATTTCTCCACATAATTTTGAAAAGAGCCCTTTTCTGCATTTGCATCAATCCACCCTTTACTGGAAAAATTTTTCAAATTGGGAAGTCCAAAGTTCTCACGGATTGACTGCCCTAAAACTAACCCCTGGTCTTTCCGATCCTCTGTGAGCAGGCAGATACCGGAGTTGATCGCATCACTTGGATTGCACAGAATAAGTTTCTCTCCATCCAATTCAACTTCTCCAGAATCGGCAATATCCGCCCCGAATAACAATCGTACGGTTTCCGTTCTGCCCGCTCCCACTAGTCCGGTCAGGGCAAGAATTTCTCCCGAGCGAACCTCGAAAGAAATATTCCGTACCTTTTGACCAAAATTCATTTTTTTCACCCGCAGTCGAACCGCACCTGGAGTTCTTATTTCTTTGGGGAATTCATTTTCCAACTTTCGCCCAACCATCATTTCAATAATTTTAGCCCGGTCCAATTCACTCTTCGACAAATGTCCCACCCGTGCCCCATCACGCATAACAATAGCCCGGTCTGCAACCCGCTCGATTTCCTCAAGCCGGTGACTCACATAAACAACTCCAATTCCTTTTTTCTTCAGATCATCAATCAAAAGATAAAGCTGTTCGACTTCTTTTTTGGTAAGTGCGGCACTGGGTTCGTCCATTACCAAAATGCGGGCTTCCCGAACCAAGGCTTTGGTAATTTCAACCAATTGTTTTTCCGCTACTGTTAAACTGTCACACCGAACATTGGGATCTATCTCTGCACCAATGCGTTTAAAAACTTCCTCCACCTTTGTCTTTTCTTCACTCTTTCGAACCCAACCAAAATCCGCTGGTTCAATTCCCAGAAAAACATTTTCCGCCGCCGTCAATCCAGGCACAAGATTAAATTCCTGATAAATAATCGCCACACCAGCATCCAATGAATCGGTCGGTTTTTCCCAATACTGATTCACGCCATCGACTTCTAAAGAGCCTGAGTCTGCCTGATGGGCCCCGCCCATCACCTTGATTAATGTACTTTTCCCTGCTCCATTTTCTCCCAACAGGGCAACACATTCACCTCCCATTAATTCAAAGTCCACCGACTTTAATGCATGAACACCCGGGAATTTCTTATTAACTCCCTTCAATTCAAGAAGGTACTTATTTCCTGTGCTCAAAAATCAAATTATTATGAAAGTAGTTTTTCTCGGATGGCTCCGGCACTTTTTATGCAAGCAGCCCCAATCTCTTTAAAGCGGTCAACTTCAAGCCGAAAAGAAGGAGCAATAACCGTAATGGCACCCACTGGATAATGATAATCGTCAAGAATAACTGCAGAGACACAATGAATGCCCTCCAACCCCTCCGCCAAATCTAATCCGTATCCACAGGCTTTGATTTTGTCCAGATCACGAGTCAATAAAGTTCGGGTGGCCAATGTGTTTCGAGTAAACTTTTTTAAAGTTACCTGACTCAAATAGCTTTCCAGTTCATCCGTGGGCAAGGCGGCCAAAATTGATTTTCCTGGGGCACAGGAATAACAGGGAATACGCAACCCAATCCGTCCTGAAACCTTGATTGGTTGATCCGATTCACACTGCTCCAAAACCATTCCTTTCCCATCAACCATTACCAATAGTTGGGACGTCTCTCCAGTTACATCCCGTAATTCCTTCAATGAGTCCCAGGAGGAAACGACAAGGCTTTTGTCATTAACTTGAGGTCTGGTTAAATCAGCTACCCGATTGGTCAGCACATACCGACGATCATCTTCCCTTCGATAGAGCCATCCGCGTTTATGCATAGTCTCAGTGATTCTACCCACGCTGTTCACCGGAAGGGAAAGTGCCCGGGCAATTTCACTGGATGACTGTCCGGTTCGATAACGACCCAAAAATTCAAGGATCGCCAAAGTTCGTTCCGACCCCTTAGACGATGCATCCTGCCTGACAAGAATGGATTCAGCCATATTCATAATTCCTTCTATTTGAGGCTAGGATCGCTTTCTCCATCCGCCTGCCTGTATAATTGGGTTGGGATCAAAACCTCTTTTTCCACTTCATTGCCTGCAAAGTATTCCATTATTAGCTCTACAGTCTTCTTTCCAATAAGATCGGGAAACTGAACCGGATCCGCAAAAATCTTTCCGTCCTTAATCGCCTGCTTGCCTTCAGGTTGACCATCAAAAGCAACAATCACAACCTGATCCTGTTTGCCGGCTTTTTCCAGAGCCGCCCGTGCTCCAAGCCCAGACGGATCATTAATAGCAAAGATTCCTCTCAAATTAGGGTGAGCCTGTAAGGTATCCTCGGTTACCTTATAGCCCTCATCTCGCACTCCACCGCCATCCAACTGGGCGACCACTTCAATCTTGTTTGCCGTTAAACCTTCATTATACCTCCCAATAACCTCCTCAAATCCCTGAACCCGTAATTGGCAGGAGTTTGCCTGCGGAAAGTGTACCACTAATACCTCGCCTCCCTCATTACCCAATGCTTCTATCATCGCCTCTCCGGCTAATTTACCACCTTGTAAATTATCACTCCCCACATGACTGACCACTTCCGCCCCCTCGGCAACACATTTTAAATCGCAGGTAAAAACCGGAACCCCTGCTTTGTTTGCTTTCTCGATAGCCGGACCGATTGACTGCCGGTCACAGGGGTTTAAAATAATAGCATCCACTCCTGTGGTGAGGAAATCATCGATTTGATTGGCCTGTTTTTGCACATCCCGGTCACCGTCCACTACCACCACATTATATCCATGCTTGGCCGCTTCCTCTCTCACCCCTTCTGCAATCACACTAAAAAATGGATTTCCCAAGGTTAGGACCGAAACTCCAATTGTACCTTTAGTGTTTCCTCGAGCCTCATCTTCTTCATTATCACCTGAACCATTGCCTCCACATCCAACAATCGAAAGGGTTAAAAGTGAAATTATAAATATGTACATTTTTTTCTTCATTATATATCCTTGCGATTTCTTATTAATTTCTAAATTTGGAAGACTACCCATAAATGGAAAACAATGAATGAACTAAATTTCAAGCAAGAACTTACAGCTGCTTTTGGGCAGCCGATTTCCGAAAATCCGACGCAGGTTATGATCGAAGCTGCCTATCGCCACCATAATCTCGACTGGCGATATCTAACGATTGAAGTTGGGCCGAATGACTTGGAAGCTGCTGTTCAAGGAGCCAAGGTTATGGGCTTTCAGGGATTCAACTGCACGATCCCACACAAAGTAAATGTAATCAAATACTTAGACGGGCTTGGTGAGTCTGCCTCGCTTATGGGTGCAGTCAACTGTGTGGTTCGACGAGATGGTCAATGGATCGGCGAAAATACGGATGGCAAAGGATTCGTTTTCTCCCTCCGTAAACTCACTGATCCCAAAAATAAAAAAATAGTCATTTTTGGTGCTGGTGGTGCAGCTCGTGCAATCAGTGTGGAAGTCGCTCTGGCAGGAGCCCGACACATAACCATCGTAAATCGTTCAGCTGAACGCGGAGAGGAACTAACAACACTTCTACAGGATAAACTCCCATGCTACGCCGACTTCAGCAGTTGGAATACCACCTTTTCAATTCCGTCCGATACCGATATTGTTATTAACGCAACCTCGATTGGACTGTTTCCTGATATTGATGCCCGCCTCGACTTTGATATCGAAAGCCTCAAATCCAATATGGTTGTCGCTGATGTAATCCCCAACCCTCCTGCTACTAATTTGGTTCGGGATGCAAAAACAAAGGGATGTAAGGTAATTGATGGATTAGCCATGCTGGTCAGTCAGGGCGTGATTGGCGTAAAACACTGGACTGGTGTCGACCCCGATCCATCAGTCATGCGGGCTGCCTTGGAGGAAGTATTTGGATGATTTCTTCCCCCCCCTATCCCTTTAGTTCATGAAAACACAATTGCTGGTCATACTTTGCCTCACTTCCCTCTTTTTTTCCTGTTCAGATAATCAATCTCAATTACAGGAGTCTGAGACCCAACTCAATCAGTCAGGCAAAGTTGAATACCTCGAAAGTTCCTCATCATATTCTGACAAAACTTTTAATTCCCAGTGGTCGGTAACCCGGAAAATTCTAAGGGGGGGAAAACAGGAAGGCGTCGAACTCCTCACCCTGGATAATGGAAACCTCCAAATTTCAATCATACCAGCTAGGGGTATGGGTATTTTCGATGTCCGCTCGGCTGGAGTACGTCTTGGATGGGATTCCCCGGTAAAAGAGATTGTTCATCCATCGCACATCAACCTAGAAAGTCGGGACGGGCTCGGTTGGCTCGAAGGGTTTAATGAATGGATGGTTCGCTGTGGACTCGAATTTGCCGGTCACCCAGGAACGGACGAATTCATTAACAATACCGGTTCTCCCGCCACTCTCAACCTTACCCTACATGGAAAAATTCAGAATATACCCGCTTCTTCGTATGAAGTGGTGGTCGATCCCGCCCCCCCGTACCGTATCCGTATCCGCGGAACTGTTTATGAAAAGTTTTTTTATGGTCCCAAGCTCAAACTTGTAACTGAAATTTCCACCGTTCCTGGATCCGACACCTTTCAAATCTCCGATCAATTAACCAACGAAGGTGCATTCGCTCAGGAATTTCAACTCATTTACCACGGCAACTACGGTTCCTCAATTCTCGAGGAAGGTGCCACTGTATTCTGCCCGACTCGCAGCGTCACGCCAATGAATGACCATGCTGCCAAAGAAATTGATAATTGGAAGACATACAAGGGACCCACTCCCGGCTTTATCGAAGAAGTTTATTTGCTCGAACCCCAGTCCGACGGGGAAAGTAATACCCTTGCCCTGCTCGCTAATGCGGACCGTACCCTCGCCACTTCTGTCCGATGGAATCTCTCCGAACTTCCTTACCTCACAATTTGGAAAAATACCGCCGCCTTGGAGGATGGTTATGTCACCGGGATCGAACCTGCCACCGGGTATCCCTTCAACCGTAAAATTGAACGTAAATATGGTCGTGTACCTATGATCCAACCCGGAGAAACCCGATCATTCACGCTCAACTTTGGTATCCACCGGGATGAAGACTCAATACAATCTATCCTAACGGAAATAGACGAACTCCAAAAAAACTCCGGTGTCACCATTAATCGTAAACCACCTGTGACCGAATAAATTTCAAAACGAATTTGCAGTTACATTTTAAATAACATTGAAACTTGCACTGCACTCAGAATTTAAATGATTAAAATTTGCTTTATCCTCCTGCTCTTAACGCTTTCGATTACCCAAGGTGCTGATTGGCCTCATTGGCTTGGACCAAATGGTGACGGAACCTCTTCCGAGGCCAATTGGAAAAGTGAAATCAATGACCCTACTTGGAAAGCCATGGTGGGAGTTGGGTTCTCCTCTGTTTCCGTGGCCGATGGAAAACTCTACACTATGGGGCATGACGGCAAAAAAACTAACGGAAAAGAAACCGTATTCTGCCTCAATGCCAAAACCGGAAAATCAATCTGGACACATTCCTACCCCGCTCCCTTAGTTGACTATCTCCATGAAGGAGGTCCCTGCTCCACTCCCACTGTGGATGAATCAACCGTCTATGCTGTAAGCAAGCACGGTCTTCTCCACGCTTACCAAGCGAAAGATGGGGAAATAATCTGGAAAAAAGACATGATGAAAGAAGCCGGAATGAAACGCCCACCGGAATGGGGCTTCGCTGCATCCCCCTTTGTACTGGGTGACCAACTTATAATTGAGGCTGGAGCTACCTATTCACTTAATAAAAATACCGGTAAAATCAATTGGAAAAGTAAGGACTACCGCCCCGCTTATGGTACTCCAACCCTTTTTCAACCCAACGGCAAATCTATCATCGCAGTCATCAAAACTGATGGACTCATTCTGCTCGACCCAAAAAATGGAAGTACAATTGCCTTCGAAAAATGGGAAACTAGTTATCGCACCAATGCATCCACTCCTATTACCCAAGGGGATAAACTTTTTATCTCCACAGGATACCGACGCGGATGCGCCCTTTTCCAATGGAAAGATGGAAAGCTTCAAAAACTCTACGAAAACAAAGTGCTATCCACTCATATGAACCATGCCATCCTCGTCGACGATTTCCTCTACGGCTTTGACGGAAATGTTCACATGGCAGGAAAAAAAGACTTTGTTTGTATGGAACTTCTCACAGGTAAGGAACAATGGCGTGTTTCTGACCGCGGTCTCATGGTCGGTTCGCTGTTAGTGGCAGGAGACCGTATGATCATGCTCGGTCAACGGGGTGAACTAGTCTACGCCAAGGTAAACCCTTACAAATTTGAAGTACATACTCGGGATCAGGCAATTGGTGGAAAGTGCTGGACTATGCCCGTACTTTCGAATGGATATCTTTATTTAAGAAATGCCCGAGGCGATCTCCTTTGCCTAGATCTTCGAATTTAAATTAAAAGTGATATTTTGATCCTCTTACGATCAATGTATTCAAAAAGATAAATCTAACGTACTGTACTATACCTTGACCTTTGGTCTCAAATTGTAGACAATTCAATATCACAAGTGAACATTAATCACATAAAGTTATTATTACTTATATTCATATTAGTGATGAATAACTTATGCATTGCTGAATCCTATACTTTTACCAATGCCAGTGCGACTGGGGAAAACGGTCCAACGCAAAATCAGATAAACTCTGAGTATACAGGCACAAATCTCGCTAATAGCGTCACAATTAATTCGCAGGGAATCCAGGAATGGGTGGTTCCAGCCAGCGGAACTTATGAAATTGAAGTTTGGGGTGCCCAGGGAGGCTCCGGTGGTTGGTATAGCAATTCAAGTTACTCGAGTATTGGAGGGCTTGGAGGATATGCAAAAGGCTCAGTAACCCTTTCTGCTGGTACAACTGTCTATATACATATTGGGCAGCAAGGTGAAGGATACACATCGAGTAATATTAAAATGACGGATTCTCCGGGAATTCGAGCAGGTGGATGGAATGGTGGGGGTGGTAATTCGAAAAGTTCGGCACCCGGAACAGGTGGGGGGGGTGCATCAGATGTTAGAGTTGGAGGTACCGGATTAAATAACCGGATAATCGTAGCTGGAGGTGGAGGCGGAGGCGGCAACTCAGGATCGAATACTCAGCTAAGCAATGGAGGTAATGGCGGTGGACTTACAGCAACTACCTTGGCTGCCTCCACCCAGTTTTCAAATCGTACTCCCGGAAGTGGTGCCACACAAAATTCTGGCAACGCTCTAGGTATTGGAGCCACTGCAAGCCATAACTTATCAGGGGGGGGTGGCGGCGGTTATTACGGTGGGGGTGCGGGTGATAACAGCACTGGTGGAGGTGGGGGATCATCCTATCTCGGAGGAGTTTCAAATGGAACTACACAGAGTGGTATCCGTTCCGGACACGGCAAAATAGTTATAACCAGTGCTCAGCTCTCAAATTCTCCACCTGTTATTTCCCAAAGCAATAGTTCAATTTCAAAATCCTTAAATGAAGATTCTTCGACTACCTGGGCATCTGATGAATTAAATGCTACTGACCCTGACACCAATGCTTCACATTTGTCTTGGTCGATAATAAATCCGCCTTCAAATGGAACCACAACAATAGACGGAAACGGCTCCTCTCCTTCCCTATTGAATTATCAACCAAACACTGACTTCTTCGGGTCTGATACATTCACGGTACAAGTTTCTGACGGAGAAAATAATGATTCTGTTGTAGTTAATCTAACAGTTACCCCGATAAATGATCCACCTTCGCTATCCGGAGACTTTAACGCCACACTAGCTGAAGACGGCAATGCCAGCGGGGATATTAATGCTACCGACCTGGACGGACTTACGGATGGTTCGTACTTTGCTATCTCTTCCAATCCATCTAATGGTTCTGCCACGATCGATCTACAAACCGGATCTTGGTCATACACTCCACAGGCAAACTTTTTTGGTTCCGACTCTTTTTCTGTCTCCATTACCGATGACCTTAATAATTCATCAACCCAATCGATCTCCCTAACCGTTTCCTCTGTTAATGATTTACCCATTCTATCCGGAGACTTTAACGCCACACTACCTGAAGACGGCAACGCCACTGGGGATATTAATGCTACCGACCTGGACGGACTTACGGATGGTTCTTACTTTACTATCTCTTCCAATCCATCTAATGGTTCTGCCA
>CAJWWH010000052.1 GCA_913048545.1 uncultured Opitutia bacterium
ATGGTCGAATGGACAGATTTCATGGAGCAACTGAATCCTGTGAATTTGTAAAGGCACTTGATTTTAAGCCCAACGAAATGGCGTTCGATTCTGCATTTGATAAAAAGAATCAATAGGAACTATCACTCAATTCTGATTAATCATATTATTAAAAATTAAAGGATATGAATAGAAAATTAAAGATGGGAATGGTTGGGGGTGGACGGGGTGCATTTATTGGGGGAGTCCACCGTCGTGCAGCCAATCTCGACGGCCAAATTGAATTGGTTGCCGGTGCGTTTTCGTCCGACCCCAAAAAATCCAAACTTTCGGGAAAAGATTTCTTTATCGATCCGTCGAGAACTTATGGTTCTTATCAGGAGATGGCAGAGAAAGAAGCTTTGCTCCCCGTGGGTGAACGCGTCGATTTTGTCAGTATAGTGGTTCAAAACTATTTGCACTTTGATGTAGCCAAAACTTTCCTAAAGGCGGGTTTCAATGTGATCTGCGATAAGCCGGTTACTCTTGATCTTGCTCAGGCAAGAGAGCTAAGAAAAATAATCACCAAATCCAAAAAAGTTTTTGCCCTCACCCACAATTACACTGGTTACCCCATGGTCAAACAGGCACGGGATATGGTTAAAAAAGGTAAGCTTGGTAAAATTATTAAAGTAGTCTGTGAGTATCCTCAGGGATACGCAATTACTGCTCTAACGGGAGAGACCAAGGCAATATCAAATTGGCGTGCGGATCCAAAAATTGCGGGTGTTTCCAATTGCATGGGGGATATCGGGACCCATGCGGAGAATTTGGTTCATTACATATCAGGATTGGAGATAGATTCGCTCTGTGCTGATTTGTCGGTCAATATTCCAGGTCGTACTCTGGATGATGACGGAAATGTACTGGTCCGGTTCAAGGGTGGGGCGAGAGGCATCATTTACGCTTCACAAATCTCCAATGGCGATGAAAATAATTTAAACATTCGGGTGTACGGAACCAAGAAATCACTCGAATGGCATCAGGAGCATCCGAACGAGTTAATTGTTAAAGATGCCCGGGCACCCAGGGAAATTTACCGTCGGGGGAATGACTATATTACCGGAGCCGCCGCCGACTGCACCCGAATCCCCTTTGGCCACCCGGAGGGCTTTATTGAAGCCTTTGCCAATGTATATAATTCAGCAATGGTCGCGGTGAAGGATGAAATTGCGGGAAAATTTCCACGCAAATCCGGTTATGATTATCCTGATATTCGGGATGGGATAATTGGAATGGCTTTTATTGAGACCGTAGTAAAAAGTTCGAAAACGAAGGAAAAATGGATGAAGTTTCCATCCATTCCCAAATAACCAAGTTAAATTTAAAGAGTAAGCTAATGACTGTAAAAATCGGAATAATAGGAGCAGGGGGAATGCTGCAATACCATGCCGCTGGCTTTCGGGCCGCCGGTGCTGAAATTCTTGCTATATGTGATATGAATCAAGCAGCCGCGAAAAAAGCGGCTGAGATGTACAATGTATCCAATGTCTTTTCCGACTCTGCTGAGATGTTGGAAAAATTATCCGAGCTCGATGCGGTAAGCATAATCACACCCAACCGCACGCACCGGCCTTTAGCGCTGCAGGTCTTACAGGCCGGAAGACATGTTTTTTGCGAAAAACCCCCGGCGCTTAATGCCTCGGAAGTATTACAGATGAAAGAGGCTTCGGAAAGTGCGGGCAAAACTTTAATGTTTAATTTCAATAATCGGGCCAGACCGGAATCTTATGCTCTGCGTAATTACATCGATGCCGGAGAAGTGGGTCAGATCAATTCCGCCCAAGCGAAGTGGATCAGGAGGACTGGAATACCCGGATTCGGAGGCTGGTTTACCAATAAGGAACTCTCCGGCGGGGGCCCGCTGATTGATTTGCTTCATATGGTTGATTTGGCTCTCTATTATATGGATTACCCAGATCCATCCTGTGTCCTCGCTCAAACCTTTTCTGATTTTATACAGGATAAAACCTTTAAGGGTCCATGGGGAATTCCTGATGTTGCTGATGGCGTCACGGATGTGGAAAGTGCTTCCCATGGATTTATCAAATTCAAATCAGGGCAAATCCTTTCCTTTCAGGTATCCTGGGCAGAAATGGTTAAACGGGAAGAGGTGTCCGTTACTTTTCAGGGAAAAAAAGCGGGCGGAATGATCCGTAGATTATTCGGATCAGATGGATTGGATGAAACTGCGATTGACGATTGCGAACTTTACATGCAGGAACACGGTCGTTCAGTCAACCGGTCCATTATTACTGAATCCAACGAAGATATGGGGCGCATTCGATCGGCAGAGAATTTTGTGCGCACAATTACTGGTGAGGAGGAACCGCTTAACACCCCCAGTCAGGCGTTGGCACTGATGAAAATTATTGATGCAACTTATCAATCCGCACAAACTGGAAATCCAGTTGAAATTCAATAGATTTAGCTTCATGGGCAATCAAGTTTGAAACTTGCTTCCCCATTATTTCTTCTTCATATTACTTGGACAAATTATGGGTAAACAATACAATAAAGTCTTAAAGCGTCGCCGTCGGGCAGCGTACATGACAAAGCGCAAATTAGCCTTACGGGAATTAGTCAAAAACTCACCCAAGGCCAAAACTTCCAAAACAAAAGCGGCGAAACCGAAAGTCGCTCGTAAAACGGTCGCCGCCAAAAAAGAAAAAGTGGTGGAACCTGAACCCGAAGTCGTTGCGGAAAAAGCGAATCCCACTGATGTACTGGGTCCTGAAACGACTGAGCCCCCCGTGAACGAATCGAAGACAGCGGAAACGAAGGAAAAACCCGAAGAGTCCTCCGAAAACTGATTTCCAAAGTGATTGCGGGTAAACATTCCGTTCTGCTCGCGTACTTTTTATTTTTTGGATTTTCCCTTTCAGGAAGTGTAGAGCTTTCCAACATTTCGATCCGCTTTTATCAGTCTGAGGAACTAACGAGAATTCCTGAATATTTTTCCGGAAAGGAATTTACAGGGAGCCGAATCTTCTCACGAACAAGGGATGACAAAGAAGGTTTGTATTTTAGTTTTCCCATCAATTCAAAAATTACCAATGCATCAGTTCATTTGAAGGCATATATATCGGTTATTCGCTCAGGTCGTTCAGAACCCGTTGAATATGAATTTGTAATACCGGAAGACAGAAGGGGAAAAAAAGAAATGTTTCTGGGTATTACCGGACAAGACTGGCCTTTACAAAAATATAAAGTCCTTGCCTGGCGGATAGAATTGAAAAATGGTCAGGATGAATTACTTTTTTATAAAAAGAGTTTCCTTTGGGATCATAATTAACAGGGTTGTTGTTGGTTTCCGATGTCGCCTTGGAAAGAATTAGCCGTTCCCTTAAAAATATCCTTAGCAGGATTGAGGGAGACTTTGGAAGGAGGTCAAAGTTTCAGCTGGAACGCCACGTCGATATGTTCGTGGATGGGGGTCTTTGATTCCAAAGTTGCCGAATTAAAGTTAACAGACGGAGTTATTTATTGGAGAACCTTACCCGAGTTTCCAGTCAGTCGTGAAGAACTGCTGGCATATCTATGGTTAGATGAGACTTACGAAAAAGCAGTGAATGATTTGCCCTGGCGGAGCGATTTGGTTCTTGGCCAATGCGTTCAAGCGTTGCCGGGTTTGACCATACTGAATCAACCGCTGGATGAAATGCTTTTCTATTTTTTACTGAGTTCCGCTAAAAGCATTCCTCAAATTAAAGAGATTGGAAGCATGGTTTGTCAAAAGTTTGGAAAAAAATTAACGGATGGAATATGGAGCTTTCCAGGTTGGGAAACCCTGTCACAAGTTAGTGAATCTGAACTGAGAAATTTAAAACTTGGGTATCGTGCAAAATATGTCTTTGGAGTGGCGGGCATTTTAAAAGAAGAACCGACTTTTTTACCCCGCGTTTTGGAATCCTCTTACGAAGAGGCCAAATGTTTACTAATGACGCTTCCCGGGGTAGGCGCAAAAATTGCAGACTGTACCTTACTTTTTGGATCCAAAAAAACAGAGGCATTCCCTATAGATACCTGGATTTCCAAAGCATTAGACCGCCACTACCGTCTTGATTCATTTACACAAATACAGAAAGTCTTGTTTGCACGAAATCACTTCGGAGTATTTTGCGGTTTGGCTCAGCAGTTTCTTTTTTCCGGAGAAAGACTTGGGATCATTAAAATCAAACTGTGAACCCGCACGGGTATAAACTATGCCCGAAATTAATTTTTTTAAGAAAAATCAGCATAGAAATCCTATTTTTTAAGCTGATAATTTTAAGTGGCACAAAATTTGCACTTTAATAAATTATACTTGTTAAAAGTGCAATACACATACCTCTATCCTTAAGGCCAGCGGTTTAATTACAATTAATCATAATGCTCACAGGTCAATTCTTGAATTATTCTTCAGGTCCATTTTTTGATGAAATGTTTGACCACGCCAAAGAGTTACTAGCTAGGCCCCACTATAGAAAAGTATTAGAAAGGCTTTCCGCTTTGACATCCGTTGAGTACGAGGAAAAAAGGTCACAGGCAGTAACTTCGTTCCTTGAACATGGGGTGACATTCACGGTGTACGGTGATGCCGAGGGCACGGAAAGAATCTTTCCGTTTGATTTGATACCTCGTGTAATTCCCGGTGATGAATGGACATTAATTGAAAGGGGGCTAAAACAGAGGATTTTGGCTCTTAATCTCTTTCTCCATGATATTTATCACCAAGGACGAATTCTTCAGGAAGGTGTGATCCCACGAGAGGTGGTGGAAACCTGCCCAGATTTCCGTAAAGAAATTATTGGTTTTGATGTGCCAAAGGATATTTATATCCATGTTTGCGGGAGCGATTTAATCCGTGATGAAAATGGTACTTTCATGGTGCTTGAAGATAACGGACGTTGTCCTTCGGGAGTATCGTACCTTTTGGAAAACCGGGAAATCATGAAAAGAGCTTTTCCGAGAACTTACCAGTCAATGAGAGTTCGTTCAGTTGAAATGTATCCAGAGCTTCTATTGAAAACTTTAGAGCATTTATCCCCCCGCCAATCGCAAAAGCCGGTCTGTGTTCTTCTGTCCCCGGGAGTGTATAACAGTGCTTACTTTGAACATACATTCCTTGCCCGGCAAATGGGAATTGAGATTGTGGAGGGGCGCGATCTGATTGCCATTGACAGTTTTGTTTACATGAGAACGACACAGGGCCTGGTTCAGGTGGATGTGATTTATCGCAGATTGGATGATGATTTTATTGATCCACTATTTTTTCGAAAGGACTCTGTCCTGGGAGTGCCCGGATTAATGGATTCATATTTAAAAGGGAATGTCGCTTTGGCCAATGGAGTGGGAACAGGCTTGGCGGACGATAAGGTAACCTATGCCTATGTGCCCGAAATGATTAAGTTTTATTTGGGGCAGGACCCTATTCTTGAGAGTGTCCCCACTTATTTGTGCTGGCGTGAGGAGGACCGTAAATTTGTCCTGGAAAATTTGTCAGATTTAGTCGTAAAGCCGGCAAATGAATCTGGAGGTTATGGAATGCTTATCGGAAGTGAATCCACGAAAGCGGAGCAGGATGAATTCAAGATGAAAATAAAAGAAAACCCCAGGGAATATATTGCCCAACCAATAATCTCTCTTTCCAGGCATCCCACTTTTTGCGATGGCGGCGTGGCGGGTCGTCATATCGATCTGCGTCCATTTATATTATATGGAAGCGATATAGAGGTCGTACCCGGAGGGCTCACCCGCGTCGCTTTAAAGGAGAATTCACTGGTGGTTAATTCCTCCCAGGGCGGGGGCAGTAAGGACACTTGGGTGTTAAAAAAATAATACTATGTTATCACGGGTAGCAGATAATTTTTACTGGATGAGCCGGTATATTGAACGTGCCGAGAGCATTACCCGCATGGTAGAGGTGAACCAAAGCTCCTCCCTGGATTCTTCAGAAGAGCAGCTTGAGGAGTTTTGGGATCCGGTACTCAAAGCAATTTGTGCCTCTGAAACTTTCAAAGAGAGCGGAAAAAAGGATTTAGCGCAGTTCTTATTTTTTTCCTCAGACTACACTTACTCGGTTAAAAATTGTTTAGCTTTTGCACGGGAAAATGCCCGGATGGTGAGGGATCAGCTGTCCATGGAAATGTGGTTGGAATTAAACAATATTTTTCTTTTTTTCCAATCTGGGGAGGCGGAAGAAATTTTCATGCAGGATTCGCAAATTTTTTTTCAGAAAGTAATCCGTTTTTCATTAGTTTTTCAGGGTCTTGCGGGGGCAACCATTCCCCATGATGAAGGGTGGCATTTTATGGCACTGGGAACTTTTTTGGAGCGTGCGGATCAGACGAGTCGAATGCTGGACACTTTAAATTTCCAAACTCATATACCCTCCCGCCTTGATTTATTGGCGGTTTTACGATCCTGTAGTGCGCGAACTGCATTTCGAAGGCAATACCGTGGAGAACTGTCGATGCGAAATGTGGCTGATTTTCTATTGTTTTCGCAAGACTTTCCCCGCTCGATCAGGTTTTCAATTCGTTGTATTGATGAAAACCTCCACGCAATTTCAGGAGTGCCTTCGGGAAATTTTTCCAATGAAGCAGAAAGATTAATTGGTAGTTCCCTCGCCATGGTTAATTTTACCAATATTAACGCAGTTCTCTCAATTGGCTTGCATCAGACCATTGATGACTTACAGAAAAAACTTATGAAAGTGGGCCAATGTATCTTCGAGACTTATGTTTTGTTACCATTCGAAATTAAAAGTGTGGGTCAAACCGTGACTGCACAGGCACAGGCTCAACAACAATAATGCCTGCTTTCCGGAACTAGCCCACCATGCGATTGTACGTCTACCACCGCACTGTTTATTTGTATCCCGATCTGGTTAGTAATAGCTTTAATGAATTACGGTTGCATCCGCTCACCAATGATTTACAGCAATGCGAATCCTCTTTAATCAGTGTGCTTCCATCCACGCATTTGCGTGAATACTTGGATTTGAATGGAAACTTGGTTCAATATTTTGAGATTCCGACCAACCATAACAAGTTGACCATTGAGGCACGCTCAACCGTAAGTACGGTCAGTCGAGTTGATTTTGATCAGTTTCCATATGGAACTCAAATGGAAACACTTAAAGACATCGAGCAAAGGGTGAATTGCAGAAATTATTTACAAAGTTCAACTTATGTTGAATTGAATCCGGAGGCTTGGAAACAGGCAATCGATTTGCAGGGAAATTCAAATGATGTTTTTCAAACGGCATATCAAATTATGGAATTTATTTACTCACATTACGAGTATTGCAATTCCACGACTTCAGTTGACACCTCTTCCACAACAGTTATTCGGGAGGAACAAGGAGTGTGCCAGGATTTTGCCCACGCCGCTTTAACTTTCTGTCGTTGTCTTGGCATTCCCGCCCGGTATGTAAGTGGGTATTTTTATGACCACACTAAAGATCAAAGCATGCGGGGATCGGAAGCGTCCCATGCATGGATTGAGGTTTTGGTTAATGGACACGGTTGGTTTGGGCTTGATCCCACAAATAACCGGGTGGTTGATGAAACCTATATTATTCTTGGAACGGGGAGGGATTACCGAGATGTTGCTCCCATAACCGGAACCTATTTTGGACGTCTGCCCACCAGTATGGAGGTAGATGTTTCAGTCAAGAAAGTGGAGGAATGAAATTTTTCCTAAGCAAGAGAAGTCTTGGGAATGGCGTCTAATAATTCCTGAGTATATTCGGATTGAGGATTCATATAGATTGTTTCTGCGTTGCCGCTTTCCATTACCTTTCCATTTTTCATTACCATCATCTCATCAGACATAAATTTCACCACACTGAGATCATGGGAAATAAAGAGGTAAGTCAGATTTCGCCTGTTTTGCAATTCACGAAGTAGATTAAGAACCTGCGCCTGCACCGAGACATCCATTGCACTGACACATTCATCACATACAATAAATTCCGGTTCCACCACCAGTGCCCGGGCCACACTGATCCGCTGTCTTTGCCCGCCGGAAAATTCGTGAGGATATCGAAGAAGAAATTCCGCTCCCAGTCCGACTTCTTCCAGTAATGCAACGATTCGGTCGCGCCGCTCTGATTGACTGGAGCCAATCCGGTGAACCAGCATCGGTTCAGTCAGAGCCTGTTCGATTGATTGGCGAGGATTAAGGGAAGCGTAGGGATCCTGAAATATGATCTGCATGCGCTTCCGGAAAGGTAACATTTCTGACTGGCTCAATGTGGCCAGTTCGTTTTGATCATAAAGAATGGAACCGGATTTAGAATGTTGTAGCCTTAAAATTGCACGCCCAAGTGTTGTCTTGCCACAGCCGGATTCTCCGACAAGACCAAGAGTTTGTCCTCTTTGGATTTTAAGCCCAACGCCGTCCACCGCCTTGACCGTCTTGTGGGGGCTGCCCAAAAAACCACCCCCGGAATGGAAATGAACTTGAAGAGAATTTACATGCAGGAGGGGAGAGGACGCAGATTTATTCAAACCTTCTTTTTTTTCCTCTTGGGTCAGGCGGGTAAGCCGTTCTTTCATGTCCGGATGTTCGGTAAGTGTGTAAGAACCGTCTCCGGCAACCTCAGTCTGAAGAAAATCGTCGACAGTGGGCAGGGTTTGAAATTGGGTCTCAAGAGTGGGTCTGCATGCAAGAAGTCCTTTCACATAGGGATGAGATGGTTTCTCAAAGAGATCTCGAGTGTTTCCCTGTTCCACAATTTTGCCGCGATACATGACTACGACCCGGTCAGCTAATTCTGCGACTACACCAAGATCATGGGTTACGAAGAGTACCCCAATCCCAAGGTCATCCTTAAGATCACGAAGAATTTTTAGGATACGTGCCTGCACGGTGACATCGAGTGCGGTGGTGGGTTCGTCCGCCAATAAAAGATCCGGTTTTGTTACCAGGGCCATGGCGATCATAACCCGTTGCCGCATGCCGCCGGAAAATTCGTGAGGGTAGGAATGGGCTCTTGATTCCGCGTCTCGTATCCCAACTTTTTTCATCATTTCAATTGCCCGGGCTTCCGCAGTTTGGCGAGAGACATCCTCGTGAATAAGGATCGGTTCGGTGATTTGATCAATAATTTTCAGGTAGGGGTTGAGGCAGCTCATAGGATCCTGAAAGATCATCGATATCCGCTTTCCTCTGATTGCTCGAAGGATTGACTGGGGGAGATCGAGAAGCTCTTCATTGTCAAAGATAACCGAACCGCCTTCCACCTTAGCGGGTGGTTGTGGAAGAAGCCCGAGCATCGTATGACAGGTCACGGATTTCCCTGAACCGGATTCCCCGACTACTCCGACAATTTCCCCTTGATCAATGGAAAAACTGATATCATCCACCGCCCGGGTTGTGCCCGCACGAGTACGGAAATAAGTTTTTAGGTTTTTGATTTTAAGTAAACTCATCAGTCTTTGGCAGCTTTTACATCGAGTGCATCCCGAAGGCCATCTCCAAGAAAATTAAGAGAGAAAAGGGTCAGGGAAAAGAAAAGCCCGGGCAGCAGAAGTAACTGCACTTCCGTTTCAAGAAAATTGGCACCTTCTTTAATGAGAACGCCCCACGAGCTATTGGGGGATTCCACTCCCAGTCCGAGAAAGGAAAGAATGGCTTCATACATAATAAAGCCAGGAACCGTGAGGGTTGAATATACAACGGTGGGGCCGAGGACATTAGGAATAATATGCCGGAACAGAATTCGACTCTTGCTGTATCCCAACGCAACCGCAGCCTCCACGAATTCACGCTCCTTAATACTCATCACCTGGGCCCGCACGATTCGGGATAAGGTGAGCCATCCCAAAAGGCCAAGGGCAAAGAAGAGCGGAACGACATTGGTCAGCCGACCCGTGAATTCTTTATCCCATTTAAAGTTTTCCACGATCCAGCGGGTGGCATCCCCCGACCAGTCACTTAGGGTAGCCTGTAAAACGATTACCAGGACCAAAAAGGGAATGGCAAGCAGTGTGTCAACGATGCGCATCATAACTGCATCCGTTCGACCACCGGCAAATCCGGAAATAGCTCCATAAACAATGCCAATCGCTACCGAAACAGAAGTGGCGATTAAGCCGACAAGAATAGAAACCTGCCCACCATATAAAATCCGAGCGAAGAGATCACGTCCAAGCGCATCGGTACCAAACCAATGCTCATTTGAGGATGGAGCAAATTTATTGGTTAGGTTCACCTGGTTTGGATCCGTGCAAAACCAGGCACAAATAAAACAAAGCGAGAACATAACCACAATCACCCAGAGACCTCCCATCGCGAATTTATTTTTCGCCATACGGGACCTCGCGTCTTTCCAAAGAGAGGAGCCTTGCAGAACTGTTGATGGTTGTTCAGTCATCTTTCTAATTCGTACCTCCAGTATGCCTAACCCGAGGGTCCAATAATCCAGTGAGTAGATCAGCCAGTAGGTTCATAACCACAATCAGGAAACCGAAGAATAATGACAGTCCTAACAGAAGGAATTCATCCCGAGTGGTAGCCGCATTAACGAAGTGCTGTCCCATTCCGGGGACCTGAAAGATGGTTTCCACGATAAATGAACCGCTAATTAATGCGGCGAACGCCGGTCCAAGGTACGCAACTGCCGGAAGAAGTCCTCCTCGCAGGGTGTGTTTAAGAATTACTTGAACCGGTGAGACCCCTTTTGCATGGGCCGTACGGATGAAGTCCTGGGACAGGACTTCAAGAATTCCCCCGCGTGTCAGGCGGGCGAGATAAGCGGCTGAAACAAGACCGAGGGTGAATGAGGGCAGGATGATGTCCTCTAAGTTCCCCCAACCGGCCACCTTGAGTCCCGGAATATGAGCGGCCACATAGATCTGAAGAAGAGGACCGATTGTAAACGAGGGAATGCAAATCCCCACCATCGCTATCGCCATGCATGCCCAGTCAATCCAGCTGTTTTTCCGAACGGCCGAAAGGATTCCAATGGGTATTCCTATTCCGATTGCAAACCCCAATGCGCAAAGACCGAGAATAAGAGAATTGGGAAAAGACTGAACGATGATATCGATCACGGGCCTTCCCTTACTGGTGGAAATTCCAAACGAACCTTCGGTAATAATATTTTTCGGGTAAGCGATGTATTGTTCCCACATTGGTTTATCCAACCCATAAAGTTTACGAATGTTCGCTTTAGTCTCCGCGGAGATATTTTTTTCGGAAGTGAACGGCTCACCCGGCATGGCCTTTGCCAGAAAAAAGGTAATGGTGTATAGTGCAAACAGAACAAGCACTCCTTGCAGTAACCGATCGATAAGAAAGCGAATCACCTGATCAGTCCTTCCTGTTTTGGGAACCCGTTTCCAAGCGGAGGAACTTGTAGGGGTGATTATCGAGGAGAAGTGGATTCCAGCCTTTTACATCGGGGTGAAGTAGATAATTACGGGTGTACCAGTAAACCGGAAGAATAGGGCGTTCTTCAAGGAAAAGCGATTCGGCCTGGGCGAGCAATTCATAGCGCCTGGCAGACTCCCCTGTCTGTGCAGCCAAACCCAGAATCTTCTCAAATTCTTCACTGTGCCAACCTGTTCGGTTGTTTCCGACTCCTTTCATCCACATATCAAGAAAGGTCAGGGGGTCCATATAATCCCCAATCCAACCCCCCGCAGCAAGGTCGTAGTCCTTATCAAACATCGCTGTAATATAGGAAGTCCATTCCATTTGCTTGATCTTAATGGTGGCTCCGAGGTGTTCCTTCCACATCGCCTGCAAAGCTTCTGCGGTAACTTTTGAAGATTCTTTGTCCGTGGTCAGGAATTCAATGTCAGGAAGTCCCTTGCCCCCCGGGTATCCGGCGTCAGAAAGCAATTTACGGGCAAGTGCAGGATTAAAAGTAACGACATCGGATGCGGGGTAATTGCCAAAAGGAGGGACCAGTCCACTGGCTGGCT
>CAJWWH010000053.1 GCA_913048545.1 uncultured Opitutia bacterium
TTCAACCGATACAAAGGTATCTATACAAGTTATGTATTTGACTTATGCATATATTGGGAGACCAAAACATATTGCTATGACTTGATTCAACATGATTGAACCTCACTTAATTTGATTAATTGTCGTTAAAAGTTTATTTCTGTCTTACTGATTGGAAATAAACCTTATCTGCTGGATATCTTGCTTTTACAAGATCTTCTAAATGCTTTCTATCTGCAGAATCGCTCTCAACTTCAACAGTATGAGATCTTTTTTGAAAATCTACATACCTAACTTTGGCAATAATTTTCATTTATTCCACATCATCATTGAAATCATATCCATATCCATTTTCTGTATTCGTAAGTTCTTCCAAAACTAATCTTTCAACACTATCTTCAAATGAGACATTTTCTTCCTTGAGCATTTCAATTCCATCACCTTGTTCAATAATGTGAGTGAATGCTTTTGTGATATCCATTTTAATATCAATATCAGAGTAATCCTTATCAATTCCATTGAATTCGTTGAGAGTATCAATGCGTTTTAACTTAACTAAATCAGGATCTCTATCTACTTTCTCTGGATACATTCCATCAAAAAATTTAATAAAGAAAGCGTTTACGCTCTGTTGAAGAATCGAAAGTTTATCAGCTGCACTTTCCATAATATTTTTTTTGGTTTCCATAAGTTAGCAGAGGTAGAAATTGCTGCAAGATTTGATGAAAGACAACTCAAGTGTTATCCAAAGATATTCATCTTACAAATGCGTATTGAGGTTTAATCTTATCCTTTGACTTTCTTAAATCTGAAGCTCTGCTGATGTACTGCAAATAAGTTTTATACAGCATTTCAGGACTTGTTAAACCATTTTTTGCAAACCAAACAATTCTGGTCTGTTCTCCTAATGAGGGGTCTGCCTCAAGATGATGTCTAAAAGTAGTATGACGAATAGTTGTAAGGTCACATTCTTTTATAGGAAAATCTGGCAGACATTTCTCAACTGCTTTTTGGAGTAAAAAGTTTAAATCTCTCTCGGAATTAATTTGCTATGAAAAGGAGAACCATGGCGGCAATGGCACCACCAAATACAAGAAAATCGAGGATCAATAAAATGATACTTGGCCTTTTCTTT
This sequence comes from uncultured Opitutia bacterium, assembly GCA_913048545.1. The sequence continues at coordinate 1,115 of CAJWWH010000053.1, forward strand.
TTTTCGGGACCAGCCGTCGCTGGTCCGGGAAGACCGGGTGCACCAGGCGGGGGGGCGCCCATAGGACTAGGCATAGGAGCCGCACCGGGAACCGCACCCATAGCAGGTGCAAGGGGAGCACCGCCGGGAGCAGGCAGAGAGGGGCCACCTTTAGGTGCTTCAAGCGAAGGCTTGGGACCGCCGGGAGAAGGAACTGGACCTCCGGGAACAGGGAGAGCGGGAGAGGGAGGCAGGGCGGGGGAAGCTAAAGTTGGGGCTGGACCCGGTACAGCGGGTGCGGGAAGCGGTGCAGCGGATGCTTGTTCCATTTTGGGTAGACTAGCCGTCGGGCTGGGTAAGGGAGCCGGAGCGGCAGCAGGTACAGATGGTGCAACCGGTGAAGCGGGCGATGGAAGCCCGGGAGTGGGTGGCTTCGGCGAAGCGGGGGCAGGTGCCGGTGACGCGGCACCAGAAGGCATGGGCATCGGAGCCGGAGTGCCATCCGTCGGTTTAATTTTAGGTGCAAATGGTGAGCGGGTCACCCTGAACTTGGGACCCCCCTCGCCCGGCTTAACGGGGGCGCCGTCCTTGGGGGTAAGTTTAAGTGTGGGCTTGGGTGGGGTGGGTATTCCTTCTTGAGACATTAGAGATTAATTCAAAAGTAAAATAAGGACAGTGCAAGCGAAAGATTTAGTCTTTGGGAGTATTTTTTTGGATAAGATCCGAGATTTCCTCCATAGAAGAATTTTCAATTGTCTTACCCTTGATAGAAAGATCCTCGAAAGTTTTGCAGAGGGTTTCAGTCATTTTATCATGGGTATTTTCCGATCCGCCAAGGATGGAAAACTTATCTGCCTGGGTAATTCGTTTATGTCCGTCCGTGCAATCCAGACCTAAACCGAACAGATGAGCCATGACTTTTGGGTCTTTGTAAGGAATATGTGGATGTTCGTATCTTTTATTCATGAATGATATATCCTATTTAAAAATTAATAGTTAAGTCAATTAGTACTTAATTTATTTATTGATTGTTTAAAAGGCAAAGATTCTCGTGCTTACCGCAAATTCAGTTTCATTTTCCTTCGCGGTTCCTTTCCGACCGCTGATAGACAGTAACCAAGTCCATGCAGGTGAGCTTTGGTGTTCGATTCCAATATGCCAGTAGGGAATATTGTCTGTTTCTTTTTCAATGGAGATTGAACCGTGGAAGATTTTACTCTCACTCCAGCGGTGCATGGCAGATACCCTCCACTGGTCGAGAAACGTTAAATATTTGAAATAACCAATTTCAATATTGTTGAAAGTACCATCCACGAGTTGAATTGAGAAGCTGTTCCGAATTACTTGATCCAAATTAGTATCAAGTTTTGACTGTCCTCTGAGGAATATCCATGGAGCTGGATTCATTGCGAAACCGACAAAAAACTCTTCGGGAGAATGATCAGTTGATTGATTATGATGATACAGGTCATGGAAAAAATTAATGGATGCAATGCGGTGGCTTTTATTTCCGTTTCGGGTGAGGAATTCATTTTCATATCCGAAGCGAACAACTTCATAAGGATTCAAACCATCGGCTTGCACATGATCCGTTAAATCAATGGGAGTAAGATTAAGTTCGGTGACTGGATGGTCAATTTGGGGAATAAGGGATTCCCGGTTGGCACTCAATCGGCTGACTTTGCGATGGGAAACCGAAAAACCGACCACATGACGGATTTGATCGATTCCCCATGTGGCATTTTTCCAGTTGTAATCTCCATAAATTTCGTACCTTAGCTCATTCCCCCATTCGCCCATGCTGCGCCTGGCATTGGGTCCATCCAAGGAATAATTTTGAAGTCGGTATGATAGGTGGGGGGAATAAATTAATCCGTTTCCCAGTCTGATTGGCCTGCTAATTTTATAAGCCCCGTCGAGCTTGGTTGATTTTTGGATTAATTTCCCAAGCCCGTCCCTATCCCTCAGGGCGGAAAATTCAAAATTCATGGAATGGTAGAATTTACTTTTGGCAATGGGGCAGGGGGCCAAGTCGAACCGTATGGTGGGGAGCTGTGCTGAAGTTGCCTGGTATTGGTTTGGCTGCCAGCGGGAAAGGGTGGAAATCCGCCAAATCCGTCCTTCATAAGCAAGCTCCGCAAAAGAATCATTCCATTGATTTTGGTAAAACTGATCTCTGTGGAAATCCCGGATGACTTCAGAATCTTTATTCCATTCCATTTGCCCGGCAATTCGCCAATTATCTTGTACTCTGTTAACTGAGTATGCATGAAGGAAAGAACGGTCTCTTCCCAATGGAAGATCGTGAATATCATTTCCCCGGCTTTTTCCCTGATCGTAAATCCAGCCGCTTTCAACCGTGCCAGAATAATTGGATCCAATAGAAGACGAATCCCATTCTAAACTCGGGGAAACGAGGATTCCTCTTTTCGAATACGCGGTTATTTCAGTGTTTGATAAAAGTGCGGAATTTAATTCCCACTTCCCCCCAGTCCCTAAATAGAAGCCAAGATTTTTTCGGTTGCCCGCCCGAAGATCAAAGCGAAGTGATTTTTTCGAGATTTTTCCGGAAAACGAAGGAAGTTGGCCAATTGTTTGATTTCCCATTCTCAGGAATACTCCGGAGGCATCCACATTATCTTTCTCCTGATCCAATTTTAATTTACGAATTTTAAGATTAGGTTCATATTTTTCCTTGCCTAGAAAATAAAGTCCGGATTCCAATCCTTGAACGGTGGAATTGGTCCGACTGATTTCTTCCGCTTCAATTGCCCAAGGATAAAGACCAAATTTTACATTCGTCGCATTGAAATCACCGGAAATTAAATTAATTTGCATACTCTCAGAAAGCAGACGGAATTCTCCGTCGCTCAAAATGACATTCCCGATCGCTACGGCTTCGTTTTGCTTTTGGTCCAATTCGATTCGTTTGGCGATTAATAAAATGTCCCCACTACGGAGCCGGGCATTCGGAGTGGCGACAAGTTTCCCAAGTTTGCCATCAAAAAAAACTTCATTTTCAGCATCCAGAATCGTTTTATCGAAGTTTTCAGCCGTTTCCAGCTCGTTCGGCGCAGATGCGAGAGTGGAAAGAGATGAAATTAAAAATGAGAAAAAAAAGGTTTTCACTTGGTGTTTAAGATGCGAGGATATAGGTCATAAACAAGAACGAAATGAAATTTCGATGACTTTCTCCCTTTTTCACCTTTTTTAGATTAAGGGTTTTCTGACCCCGTGCTATGATACATGATAATCAATCAAACTGAACTCGATGCCTGTTGGTCAGGAAAAATAGGAAGTCCGCATGACTTTTTAGGACTGCATGAAATCGGTCCGGGGCTCGGATTGGTTGCCCGTGCTCTCGATCCGGGCGCAGATCAAGTCAGTTTGGTGGACCGGAGTTCAGATACTTTGTTTCCAATGAACAAGATTCATCCGGGTGGTTTTTTCGAGGCAGAGATTTTGGGGAAAGAGGAGAATTTCCCATATTCCTTTTGTTCCGTGCACTCGGGTATTGAGGTGGAATGGCAAGACCCGTATGGATTTTTACCCCACATTGCAAACGAAGAGCTTGCTCAATTTAATCAGGGGACTGACCGCAGACCCTATCAAAAACTTGGTTCGTTTCCCACAAGCAAGAACGGAATCGACGGAGTTGCTTTTGTGGTTTGGGCTCCCTCAGCGCAAAGTGTGCACCTGGTGGGCGATTTTAATCATTGGCGAGTTAACTCACTCCCCATGCGTTCGCTGGGTTCTTCCGGTTGCCGGGAAATTTTTGTGCCCGGAGCTCAGGTCGGGGAAAAATATAAGTTCCGGGTCTTGGGTGCGGATGGAGTGATGAGGGAAAAGACTGATCCCTTTGGTTTGCGTTTTGAACCGCCTCCCGGAAACGCCTCGATCATTTATCCGAGGGATCAAATAAAAAAAGGTTTGGGAGAGAATGCTTTTTCCAATCCGCGTACCAGTCCGGTATCGATTTACGAAATGCATTTGGGATCATGGAAATTTGCGGCTGGGGAAGATCGACCGTTAAGCTATCTTGAGCTGGCCGAACAGTTACCGCCTTATTTGAATGAAATGGGTTTTTCTCATGTTGAATTCTTACCCCTGAGTGAATATCCGTTCGGAGCGTCCTGGGGGTATCAGGTCACCGGATTTTATGCACCAACAAATCGCTATGGCACACCGGAGGAATTCAAGAAACTGGTGGACGCCTGTGCAGAGGCGAATATTGGTGTGATTTTAGACTGGGTGCCCGCTCATTTCCCCAGTGATGAATTTTCACTGGCCCGCTTTGACGGTACGGCATTATTTGAGCATGAGGATCCCAGGCAGGGAAAACATGCGGAATGGGACACCCTGATTTTTAATTATGGTCGACCCGAGGTGCGAAGCTTTTTAATTGGAAGCGCGTTATGTTGGCTTGATCGCTTTGGAGTCTCCGGGTTTAGGGTGGATGCGGTGGCGTCTATGCTTTATCTCGATTATGGACGGGAAGATGGACAATGGATACCGAACAGGCATGGAGGGAAGGAAAATCTTGAGGCAATCGAATTTATTCGTCAGTTCAACCAGGCAATCCACGAGGAGTATCCCGGGGTCATCAGTATTGCCGAAGAATCCACCGCTTTCCCTCAGATTACCCAGCCCCCAGCAGTGGGAGGTCTGGGGTTTGATTTTAAATGGAATATGGGATGGATGCACGATGTCCTTTCCTATTTTCAAGCTGCACCTGAGCACCGATCTGGCGTTCACAATCATCTGACTTTTGGTGCGACCTACCAGTTTTCGGAGAATTTTGTTCAGTCGTTCTCCCATGATGAAGTGGTGCACGGGAAGGGATCTCTTGCCAATAAAATGGGTCTTATTCAGGAAGAGGACAGGCTCGCAAACCTACGGGCATTATTTTCTCTTCAATGGACATGGCCCGGAAAGAAGACTCTGTTTATGGGGTGTGAATTTGGTCAGTGGAAGGAGTGGGACTGCGACTCACCCTTGGACTGGTCTCTACTTGATTTTCCACTGCATTCCGGATTAAAGAAACTGGTTTCGGATTTAAATCATCTTTATCTTTCCCACTCTTCTTGGAGCGATGTGGATCACAAGGGAGATAAGTTTCAATGGATTGACTGCAATGATCACGATGGGCAAACACTTTCCTTTTTGAAGTTTGGCAGTTCTGTGGGTGAGACTCTCCTCATTGCCTGTAATTTTTCCGATCATCTTGTCCATCGCGACTGGGGCTGCCCGCATGAGGGAAACTGGAAGGTCATCCTTGACAGTGATGGAACCGATTATGGGGGGGGAGGCTCCGCGGGTGGAATCAATTTCTCGAGTTTTAATGAGGGAAGAAATAATCAGCCATTTGGCTTGGCGTTTGCCGTGGCAAGATGGAGCGTTCGCATTTTATCTCCTGATTGAAACGCGAACTTAAAAAAATTCCACTTTATTGAGTGACTGAAAACCTTTCGGTCCTCAACTTTACCCGAGTAAGCCCGAATCAGAAAAACTATAGTAACCCAGAGAATTCGGACAGTTTTCTGCTTCTCCGAGGATGACATGATCGTGCATCTCAATATCCAACTGTTTGGAAGCTTCAAAAATCTTTTTGGTCACCCGTAGATCCGCGGAGCTGGGAGTCGGATCCCCACTGGGATGATTGTGGGCAAGAATGACTGCAGATGCTCCGTGGCGAATGGCAGGACGAAATACTTCGCGTGGATGAACCAAACTGCCTGTGGCCGTGCCAGAAGTGACAGGTTCTGCACGGATCAACTTGTTTTTTCGGTCAAGGCAAAGGACCCATACCTTTTCCACCGAATCTGACCGGACTTCGGGGTATAAAAATTCCCAGACTTTTTGCGGTTCGTCCATAGAAATATCACTATTCCTTTGACCGCGCATCATGCGCTTGGCAATTTCCACCTGCGTGCTTAATTGGAGTGCCTTGACCTTACCTATTCCTTTCACTCTCCTGAAATCGGATGCATCCCAGCGGAGAAGACCGGCAAGGGAACCCGCAGATAAAATTAACTCGTCGGCAATGGCAAGTACATCATGATTGGCGGTTCCTGAGCGCACGAGCATGGCAAGCAACTCACGGTCGGACAGAGCGGAGGGACCTAGTTTTTCCAGTCTTTCCTGTGGTCTTTCTTCAAGAGGGAGATCCTTGAGGGAGGGAAGTTTTTTAAATTCCTCGCTCATTTCGGAAAAGAGGGGGGATAATCCGGGTAAAAGAAAACGATTAATTGGGGAGTGAGACTCTTATATAGGCGTCACGTTTCAGCCGGCTCAGCCATTCCCTGTTGCTTTTTGCCTCGATCGCCGATGCAAGAGTGCGTTCAATTTGAGGACGTACCTCCTGAAGAGGTTTTCTGCCTGCACTCGTCTTTTTTACTGCTTTTAAAATGTAGACTGCGATTTTTCCTGATTTCCCAACGGTTCCATCCGCATTTCGCTGGAGTATATTAACGATGAAAGGTTGGGAAATCTCACCTTCATTAAGAGCGAATGCCTGTTTTTTTAATTCCTCACTCAAAATTTCTTTTTCTGAAACCATTACTCCCCAATTACCGGAACTCTCACGATATGGGCTTTGTCCATTCTTCTTGGCCGCTTCTTCAAAACTTTGCCCTGCATTAATTTCCTTCAATACCTTGTGAGCCTGTTGGAGTAAAACAGTTTCAGGTTCTCCGGCAATTTGAGAAAATGCAATTTCACTCAGTTGTATTTTTTCTTCTGTGGTAAAAAGATTAGGATTTTTGGAGTAATAGGATTCCACTTTTTCGGGACTGATCTCCTCTTTCAAACGTCTTCGTGTGGAGATCATATGGCTGTAGATAATTTCTTCCTCCAAGTCCTTGCGGTACTCGAGTTGTGACTGACCGCGGCTTCGGAGAGTGTCCCGGAATAATTTTCGATCCCCATTAAATTCCGTAATTAGGCGTTTATTGTATTCCTGCTCAACATAAGATGCGGGGATATTCATTCCTTTTTCACTAAACGCAGTGATGGAGAGAAGACGGTCTATTTTTCCATCCACAAATTCGTTGGCCCGATTCTGTTTTTCACTCTCAGTAAAATTAAGCAAGTTCATTGCTTTTTCAATTTCCCCCCAAGTTACAACCCGGTTGTTTACTTTGGCAACCACCCGATTCAGTTCAACTAAATCAGCCGCTACGACTTGATGATGCATTCCCCAGAATCCCGCCAAGGTGAGAAATACTTTTAAGCTCATTCTATTAATTTTTATTCCCATGGTGCACTATTCTTAGGAAACGAATGATTTCGTTCAACTTCAAAAGTGGTTCTTTGGACGAAAGTTTTGGAATTTGTCCGGCTTTTCGATGATAATGCTTGGTTCCGTCTTTCCCTCTTTTGATCATTCGGCAATAGATTTCATTTTTTCGGACTTCAATCATATCAAAACCGGCTTCCTCCGCCATGCAGCGGATTCTGGTTTCCTGAGTCAGGGCGAACACTTCATCTGGTGGGGTTCCAAAACGATCTTTTAACTCTTCCAAAAACCTGTCAATTTCACTTTCCTCCCTCATTTGAGCCAGTTTTCTGTAAGCTTCAATACGAAGCCTTGGTTCGGAGGTGTAACTTTCCGGAAAGAATGAACCAATAAGCGGGAACGAACTCTCCTCCTCTTCCTCCTCGGTAGGGTAGCCCGCGGTTAGAAAATCCAAGCGTACGGTTGCGGAGGGTCGAAGTGAAATTTCTTCTCCTTTCAATCGGGAAACGCTTTCCCGAAGTAGGCGGCAGTAGAGTTCAAAACCGATTCCGGCCACATGCCCGCTCTGTTCACTACCGAGTAGGTTGCCCGCTCCCCTCAGCTCCAAATCTCGCAGTGCGATTTTAAAACCAGCACCGAAATTATTGATCTGCCTGATTGAAGCTAATCTTTTGCGAGCCTGATCGGAAACCGTGAGGTGCCTGTTGAGTAAGAGGTAGGCGTAGGCTTGCCTGTCAAACCTTCCGACCCGGCCCCGAAGCTGATAGAGCTGAGAAAGCCCAAATTTGTCGGCTCCCTCAATGATAATGGTGTTACAGTTCGGTATATCCAAACCGGATTCGATGATTGTTGTGCAAACGAGAAGATCAAACCGGTGGGCCACAAAATCTGTCATCACTTCCTCGAGTTCACCCTCGCTCATTTGCCCGTGTCCTATCCCGATACGGAGCCGGGGAAATTGAACTTCGAGTTTCCGTGCGGTTGCGTAAATGGTTTTTACACGATTGTGAAGGTAGAAAATCTGCCCACCCCGTTGGGTTTCGATTTGAACGGCCTGTTGGATAACCTGTGCCGAATTATTCACGACCTCGGTCCGGATTGGTCTGCGATTCACCGGAGCGGTTTCAATTGCACTGAGAGACCGGGCACCGACCATGGCGAAGTACAAGGTTCGTGGGATCGGAGTTGCACTTAGAGTCAGGACATCCACTCGTGCCCGAAGCTTTTTGATAGATTCTTTGTGCTGCACTCCAAATCTCTGCTCTTCATCAATAATCAACAGTCCGAGGTCTTTAAACACAACATCCGGACTGAACATCCGGTGAGTTCCAATTAAAATATCAACTGTTCCTGCTCCACTTGCGTGAATGATTTTCTTTTGTTGTCCCGGTGTCCGAAAGCGACTCAGCATTTCAATTGAAATTGGATAATCAACCATTCGTTGCCTGAAAAGATTGAGATGTTGCTGACAGAGAATGGTGGTGGGAGCCAAAAAAGCGACTTGTTTACCGTCCATTACTGCCTTAAACGCGGCCCGGAGCGCCACCTCCGTTTTCCCAAAACCAACATCCCCGCATACGAGGCGATCCATTGGCTGTTCTTTCTCCATATCCTCTTTGACTTGATTGATTGCCTTGAGTTGATCAACCGTCTCGGTGAACGGAAAAGCGTCCTCAAATTCCTTCTGCCATTTCTCATCGGGAGAAAATGAATGCCCTTTGTTTGTGTCACGGGTGGCTTGCAGGCGAAGCAGATCGGCGGCAAGATCGAGAGCGGCTATTTCAGCAGCCTGTTTTATTTTTGCCCATGATTTACCTCCCAGTTTAGCGAGTTTGGGACGGGATTTTTGAAGCCCGATATAGCGGGAGAGCAGGTGGGACTCCTGCAGCGGGACATGGAGTAGCAATTCGTCGGCAAATTCGAGGGTAATCGCTTCCTCCTTTCTTTGTCCGTCCTCGATCTGCCCAAGTTTTTTGAACTGGCAAATTCCGTGCTGATGGTGAACGAGATAATCCCCCTCAATCAATTCGGAGAAGTCGAGGGCCTGATCGACCTCTTTTCGACGAACAATGGCTTTTTTGGAACGCATTGGCCTTCTACTCCGTTCACGACCTAAGATTTCACGGGCGGTGGAGAGAACAAGTCCATTCGCAGGATCCTCCATCAGTAAATTAAAATAATTCTTTTGGGCTCCCGCTTCGACAGAGAATCCTTCCTTCAGTCCTATGGGAAGATATTTTGGATTGAGTCTGGTTAATGAACTTTCCTCGGTAATGATCTCGGTGATTCTTTTCTTTTCCGCCTCCGCTCCGGATGCAATGATGATTTCATATCCCTTATCCTGTTTTTGCAGCAGTTCAAAAAGATGGGCGGCTCGGTGCTTTTTTTGACTTTCAAATTCATCTTTTCCATAATCAGGAAATGTGCTTCTCTTTGCGGACAATGTATCGGAACGGACAGGAAGTTCGAGTGCTTCCAGTTTCTCGAAAATTCCGGCTCCCGCTTGAATTTCGCTGGTGCCAAGGAAATGATCGTTCTTTCTTTTTTCCGGAATCAAGGCATTCGCAAAACTGGCCTGAGAAGCAGAGGCTTTGTTCGCACTGTGAAAAACCAATGGGAACTTTGAAGTCAGTTCCTCCGGTTCCCGAAATATCCACGAAACTGGTTCGGATAAATACCGGAAAAATTCACCTTCCACTTCGATCTCCTGGTTTGACTGGGCGGAGGAGATAAATAACTGATCGAGAATCGCCTCGCCCCGCTGTGTGGAAGGATCAAAGGAGCGAATCTCTTCAATTTCATTACCAAAAAAATCAATTCTTGCCGGCTCGGTTCCGTTCACTGGATAGATGTCAATCAATCCACCCCGCACGGAGAATTGCCCTGGTTCCTCGCAGAGGATTTCTGAGGAGTAGTCAAAATCAACGGCGAGTGTCGAGCACAGTTTTTCGAATTCGTATTCCTGCCCCGCAGATAAAATGAGCTCCGATTTTTTCTGGCGCTCATGTTTGGGGCAGGGGCTTACTAATGCTTCAGGGGTAGTGGCGATTAGAAGCAGGTGGTTTCTCTTTGGACTTGTCCGGATAAGAGAAGACAGAATTGTCATTCTTTCACAAATTTTTTCGAAAGCGTCGGGATGATTTGGATCGGGTACGGAGTCAAAAAGGTGGAATTCAACTTTTTGGTCCGGATTCAAGCTTTCCATGAAAGCCGCCACATCCTCTCCCCATTCTTCTGCTTTGGGAATGCTTTCCTCGACTAGGATTGCAATTGAATGTCCTTGATCATTTAAAAAGTTTGCAGCAAGGGCAGAGGTCGCCGCTTCCGGAAGTGAGTGAATAAAAGTGGCGGGTACTTCCCGGGGAATAAGTACTCTTTTCACTTAAGTGGATGATTTTTTTTTGACTTCTTTGCTTATCTTACTGAGAGCCAGTAATGCCGCTTTTTCTTCCGCTTCCTTTTTTGTCTTGCCGACACCCGATCCCAGCGTTTTTTTTCCGACTATAAGATCAATTGCAAATTTTTTTTGATGGGGTGGCCCTTCTTCCTTAATCAGGCGGTATTCGATATTTTGTGAC
>CAJWWH010000054.1 GCA_913048545.1 uncultured Opitutia bacterium
GATATCAAACAGAATACTCAGCAATTCCTTTTGTTCTTTTTTTCTTTGGAGAATATGCAAATATTTTATTGATGTGCTCTCTTACCACAATCTTATTTTTAGGAGGGTGGCTGCCACCATTCGATATCGCTCCTTTTAATTTGTTACCAGGATTTGTATGGTTCTTAGTAAAAATTTTTTTTGTTTTTTATATGTTTTCAATGGTTAAGGCTTTTGTTCCTCGTTACAGGTATGACCAATTAATGCGACTTGGATGGAAAGTTTTTTTACCTATTTCCCTTGCTGCTGTGGTTTTAACTTCTAGCGTCTTATTCTTTTTTAACTTAGCACCAAATTTATTATGAAATTTATAAACAGATTAAAAGCATTCTTTTTATTTGACTTTTTAGGTTCCTTTCTGCTTGCGCAAAAATATTTTTTTAGAAAAAAAGCTACTTTAAATTATCCTTATGAATCACAGGCATCTTTACGATTCCGGTGCAGTAGGTAAAATCCGCCCGTAACGCTTCTCCATCTGATTTTTCTCCGATTCCGGTTGGTAAATCCACTGCAACCCGAACCCCGATCTTTTTGCTCCGGTTAATGACCGAAACCAATTCAGCAAGCCTAGGACGAAGTGGAAGTTTTGCCCGCATGCCAAGAAGGCCGTCAATTGAGGCGGTAAAATCTCCATGATCAAGCAATCCAGTAAAGGTGCTTTCCACCTCTTTACTTCCGGAAAGATTTTCTAAAATTTTGGTCTCAGTGACCCGATTCCCCACCAGCTCAATCATCTCATGATGCGCTTTTTGGCAAAGCGGGCGGCAATCCTCCCACTTGGCAACCTGCCAAATCACCGCCCGTGCTGTCGGAATGGTCTTCAACAATCGTCTCGCGGCAATCAGAGCATCCCCCCCATTGTGCCCTTTTCCGACAAGGACCAGAATAAGGGGACGGGGCGGAATCGTACGAAGTTCACGCATATCGCGTAATAAACTGTCTCCCAATGCCTCTCCTGCACGGTTCATCACCTCCCATTCACGATCCTGATCCTCCTGAAAATAATCGTGCTCAAACGCAAGAGCTTCCTCGCAGGTCAATATCGGGTCACTGGGCAGGGAACTCATCAAGAAACCAGCAACACAACGGCCGAGGCAATGGTTGATAAATGGGTCAGACTGACCAGAACCTTGGATGCACCCGCTTGAACAAGTAATTGAGTACCGGTTTCACTTAATTGAACAAAAGGTTCACCGGATTCTCCGTGAATAATTTCAGAGTCAAGCCATCCAAATTCCTTCCCCATTCCCGTTCTGAATGCCTTGGCCATAGCTTCCTTTGCGGCAAACCGGGTGGCATAAAAAGGGGCCGGATCCGACTTCATCTGGCAATATGTCTGCTCCTCCGCGGTGAAAATTCGGTTCAAAAAATTCTCCCCGTGCCGCGCCAGGGAATCCTTTATTCTGTCCACTTCAATGGAATCAATCCCAATGCCAAGGACATTGGTGCCGGTTGGAATATCCGGAATTTCAATCATTCGTTTAAAAGAGAGCGCATTTTCTGAACAGACTCGGCCAATCCAGTGGTTAAAGACCGTGAAATAATGCTGTGTCCAATATTGAACTCATACACGGAAGAGAGTGATTTCGCTCCTTCCACATTTTCATAATTGATTCCGTGACCAGCATTGACCCGCAAACCCAGTTCTCCTCCAATCCTCATACCTTCATGCAGAGTTTTTAATTCAACTTCCCTTTGATCGGGGTCGTACCACGCCCGTGCGAAACGGCCAGTGTGTAATTCGACCCAAGGCGCACCGATTTCCGCACAGGCTTCCAATTGATCAGGATCCGGATCGATGAACATACTGACCGGAATTCCATTTTGAAGAAGCTCCCTCACCACCTCATGAGCCCGTTCAATATTCCCGCGAACATCCAGTCCTCCTTCCGTAGTCACTTCCTTGCGGTTTTCCGGAACCAGGCATACGCTTTCCGGGTTAATTTCCTGGGCGAGTTGCACCATTTCCAGTGACATTGAGGTCTCCAGGTTCAAACGTGTTTTCATCTTTTCCTGATACCGCTGAACATCCTCAGTTTGAACATGCCTCCTGTCCTCGCGGATATGCATGGTGATTCCATCCGCACCGGACTCCTCTGCCAACCAAGCCATCTTGGCCGGATCCGGTTCAACAAAACCGCCAAATGTATTCACTTCATCTCGATAGCGTGCTTGTCGCAAAGTTGCGACATGGTCAACATTCACTCCCAATAAAATCATGGCAAAATTAATATCTTTTTTTCAGGAGAAACTCAACTGACTTTGCACATTTTCTTTGATCGTCTTTTTCTCCCCTTCTATGGGAAGCAATTTCCTAAGGAAACGGGGACGATGATGGATACAGGGACCCCGTTCTTTCAACCCGGCAAGATGCTTGGGTGAACCATATCCTTTATTTGAAGAAAAATCATAATCCCTGAACTCCTTGGCAAGCCCTCTCATCATGCGGTCACGGGTTACCTTTGCCATAATGGATCCCATGGCGATCGCGAGGGAAAAAGTGTCTCCTTTAATCATCCCTTCATGCCGGTAGGGAATTCGTTTCATCGGACGTCCGTCCACGCTCACAATCCATGAGTTTTGATCCGCATCGTTCTCCTTGGCAAATAAATCTCCTTCCGACTTCAGTGTTGGTTTCCATGCACCCCCTGAAAGAGATGAAATTTTGTCCATGGCCTTCTTCATTGCCAGGCAAGTAGCTCCGACAATATTTTCTGATTCGATTTCCTCAACGGATGCATCTCCCACCGCCCAGAATAATTCCCCTTTTTTTTCCAGACCGGTAATTTTTTCAAAAAGCTCATCTCTTTGCGATTCCTTGATTTGCTTGGAATCATTAATTTCTGCGCACGCCTTGCGATTACCCGGCTTTTGAAAAAAGGAACGGGGGAGCAGAACGGCACCTGCGACCACCGGTCCGGCCAAACAGCCCCGTCCCGCTTCATCCACCCCAATAATTCCGGGGTGATCCTTGATTCGCTTCCGATCAAATGTCCAGAGTGGATTGACCATCACATGCAATCAAAACCCTACTTTTTTTTCCAACCCGAATTCCACTTCGGCTTCGCGGGGGGAGTTTTCCCCATCGCTTCGTAGGCGGTTTTAAAGTGCATCTTACAGAATTCTCTCATCCGTTCCTCCCCAAGCCTTTTAAAAATCATACCGGCTTTTTCCTTGGCCTGTGCTCCCGAACCCTTGGGAAGATTTTCCCCGGCCATTTCTTCGAGTTTTTTCATCTGTTGCAACCAGGTGGCCCGGGCGATAATGGATGCAGCTGCCACCACCGGATCTTCCTCCGCTTTGGTTCTCATTCTCAACTCAAAATCTTTACCCTCCACATATTTCTGCACCAGCGGTTGCTTGGTAAACTGATCCAGTAATCCCCATTCAGGCTTTCGTTCGGCAATGGCATCGTTGAGTGATCGCCCGTGCAACCAGGCAAGAAATTTGTTCAAATTACTATCAAATTTCAAATACAATTCATTGTACTTCAGCATATTGGTATAGGCGACCTTGATCACTGCTCCCCGGGTTGCCTTAATCTGCTTGGCCATCTTGAGTATCGCCCCATCCGTGATGGTTTTACTGTCCCGTATTCCCGCTTCCATCCAGGCACGAACCATGTCGCCGTCGGCCACCACACAGGCTGTGACCACCGGGCCAAACAAGTCCCCTTTCCCACTCTCATCCAATCCGGCGTGCGGTTCAAACCAATCCGGATTATTCACTTCCTCATAACCGAGTAAAAACTCTCCCGTAATCTCCGGTTCCAAAATATTGGCGACAAAGTCCTCGGTGTTCCGTCCCTGCACCACGAGCTTTCCACTTTCGTAAGCAACCACCCGAACATTTTCCCCTTCAAACGCATGACGGGCATATTGAACGGTATGCGAGGTCCAGCCACGGCTTTCCAAAGCCTGCCCAAGTTTATCGATTTGTTCGCTGGAAAGTTTCAGGTTGTAGGAATTCTTCTTTTTCCTCTCTTCCCCGTTTGATTTAAAAGCTTTGCTTGCCATATCTTATTAATCAATGGAAAAGACAAAGGGAAAAAGCAACTGCCAAGCATGATTAAATTACCCGCCAAGCACATTCTTACTAAATTGGAAGAACGAGAAAAGTTTCAGAATGTTCTTCTTGAATGGTATGACCAAGCCCAGCGCCAACTCCCCTGGCGAACCGATCCGTCCCTTTATAAAACCGTGGTTTCCGAATTCATGCTTCAACAAACCCGAGTATCCACGGTTTTACCGTATTTTAAAAATTGGCTGGAGAAATTTCCTGATTTTCATGCCCTCGCTCAGGCCAAGGAGGAGGAAGTGCTCAAGGGTTGGGAAGGGCTGGGTTATTATTCCAGGGCCAAAAACTTACACCAACTTTCCAGGATCGTCAGTACATGGAAGTTTATTCCAACCGACCTTCAATCATGGCTCAGTCTGCCTGGAGTCGGTCCGTACATTGCCTCCGCGGTCACCAGTATTTCCTTCAACCAGCCTCAGGCGGTTTGCGACGGCAATGTGGTCCGCGTACTCACCCGGATTTTTGCTTATGGGGAATCCTTCAAAGACGGTGCAAGTGCTCAAAAAAAACTGGCACCTATAGCCACACAGATTCTCAACCATCAAAGACCCGGCGATTACAACCAGGCAGTCATGGAACTGGGTGCCACTGTCTGTCACAGGCAATCACCGCTCTGCACGATCTGTCCGGTTTATCATTTCTGCAGATGCGGAAAACAGGGAGATCCGGAAAATTTTCCCGTTTTAGCCAAAAAGAAAAAATCCTATCAAAAAGTGACTCGTTTTTGGGTAGAAAAAGAAGGGGCTATTCTTCTTCAAAAACCGCAAAATAAAGGAACTCGTATGGCAGGAATTTATGAACTTCCTCAAAATATTGAATCCGAGGTATCCTCCAAAGGGAAATTTCTCGCCGTCAGGAAAAGAACCATCGGACAAGTGGAATACGAGGAATCAATTCACCAATTTTCCCTGAATCCCAATTGTGACCTCGAAAAAAAATGCCTCGAATGGGTTCAATGGGAAAAACTGAACGAGATTACTCTCTCTGGACCTCATCGAAAGTGGATTATTGAGATAAAATCTACAAATTTTAAATAATTCCTTCAAATGCGAAGTCATCCAATATTTGAAAGTCCTCCTCCCGGGCAATTCTTTGTGCCTCCTCATTGGTCATGAATTTCTCGTGCGGTTTGATTCCCACCCGACCAATATCCAAACGGTCGGAGTCCCAGCAGGTTCCAATGGTTATGTTTTCGGCAACCTTTCCCACGGTGTGGGTCCTGCAGGCAATACAGAGATTTTCAAACTGGTCCGGGTTTAACGGAACCAACTTTGAAATTGTACGGAGATATACTTCGGCCCGGGGACCGTGTTCGAGGTCACGGTGATCGTTTTCCCTTTTTGAATCATGAAAGAGGGCGAATAACCGCACGACTTCAATATCCGCTGCATTAAACTGGCATAAATAAACCCCGTTTCTTTCCACCGTTTTCCAATGAGACACCCCATGAATGGAACTGTTGGCCAGTTTTGCCTCCGCCACTACTTTATTGATCAGTTCCTTCATCATTTCTTGGATTGCCGAACAAATTGGGCAAACTTTTCGATCTCCCCGTCAAAAGATCCATTGGAAAAGAAAACCACCAGAGACGATTGGGTCTCGTATTTTGCTCCGATTAAATAATGACCTAACTCAACATTGTTTGAAAAGCAACGACCCGCTTTTCCGTTTGTCTGAATACGCTCAATCATTTCCTGAGTATTTATCCTTTTGTCGGGCGGAATCTTCTCCGCCCGGTGAACCGCTCCGAGCAGGACTTCATCAGCCACGGATAAGGCATCTGCAAAACGATCCTGAAAAATATTCGTTACTGCTGTGTTACTACGCGGTTCAAAACAGGCGATTATATTCCGCCCCGGCCAACGGGCACGTAAAGATCTCAAGGTGCCCTCAATCGCTGTGGGATGATGGGCAAAATCTGAAATAACCGTCAAATCGGAATCATTACACAAGGTTTCCTGCCTTCTTTTCACCCCCCGACAATCTGAATAATCGGGAATAACCAAACCCGAAAATGGATTATCCAAATCGACTGCCGCTTGATTTGCGATTGCCTGTGCAAGAACGGAAGCGAGGCAGGACATGGCAAGATTACGGGCGTTATACTCGCCGGGCATTTGCCAATTCACCGATGTGATTTGGGTATCCCGCCAATAAAGATCAAATTTTGTTCCCCTTTCATCTTCTGTAAAATCTGCAATCCGAAAATCGTTATTTTCACCTGCCCCCACTGAAAAAACAGTACACCATGGGGTATCCGGCAGGGATCGAATATTTTCATCATCTCCATTGCGCAGGACAAACCCATGGGAAGGAACGATCCTGAGAAGATGGGAGAAACTTCGGGAAATATCCTCCAAATCACGAAAGATATCCCCATGGTCAAATTCGAGGTTATTTAAAATCAAAATTCTTGGACGGTAGTGAATAAATTTGCTCCGTTTATCAAAAAAAGCGGAGTCATATTCATCTCCCTCAATGACAAAGGGAGACCCATCCGAACCAAGTTCATTCCCGGAAGGTAAATCCAGCGGTACCCCACCCACCAGGTATCCCGGAGAAAATCCGATTTGGTTCAACGCAAAAGCCGTAAGCGAGGTTGTGGTCGTTTTCCCATGCGTACCGGCAACCACTAAAGATGGTCGTTTTTTAATTAAATCCTCTCCAATCAACTGAGGAAGAGAGACGAAGGGAATTTTTCGGGTTCTTAGAATATATTCCACCTGTGGATTCCCTCTTGATACGGCGTTTCCAACCACCACCCGGTCAGGGTTCCATAGAAGGAGTGCCTCCTCATCGAATCCCTCAAACAACTCAATTCCGGATGCAGACAGAACATCAGACATTGGCGGATAAACACCAAGATCTGAACCGGCCACTTCGTGACCCTGCTTTTTCAGTAAAACGGCCGCGTTCCCCATCGCGGTTCCACAAATTCCAATAAAAAATACCCGCATATCAATCGAGTTAGGCAAATTTCGTCCTAAAGGAAAGAAAATTACACAATTAGTTCTTCACAATATTAAAATTACCTCGACTTGTTGAAAATTTTGGAAGAAATCGAGTTCTATGAACAAAGAAAATCTGAAAGTGCTTATTATCGGAAGCGGAGGCAGAGAACACACTTTGGCCAAGGTCTGTGCAAATAGCTCTCGGGTCAACCAGGTGCTGGTCGCCCCCGGTAATGGGGGAATAAGCAAAGAATTCACCACATTGCCTGTCGATGTGGGGAACAACGAGGAAATTGTTTCACTCGCTCAAAGAGAGGATGCGGATCTCGTGGTGGTGGGACCGGAAGTCCCACTTTGCAACGGGGCGGTCGATGCACTCAGTCAAGCTGGAATTCTTGCCTACGGTCCCAATAAATCAGCGGCTAAATTGGAGGGAAGCAAGGCGTTCAGCAAAGATTTTCTTGCCCGCCACCAGATCCCCACTGCGGATTATGGAAATTTTAAAACAGTTGAACCCGCCATTGATTATCTCGGGGCATGCTCGATGCCCGTGGTGGTCAAGGCAAGCGGACTGGCCGCCGGCAAGGGAGTTTTGATTTGTTCCACCAGAAGCGAAGCGGAAAACGCTGTGCGGGACATGCTGGATGGTTCAAGTTTTGGTGAAAGCGGTAGGGAAGTGGTGGTAGAGGAGTTTCTTGAGGGAGAGGAAGCCTCGCTCCATTTAATCTGCTCAGGTGAAAACTATCTTACCCTCCCCATCAGTCAGGATCACAAGAAAGTGGGGGAAGGCGACACCGGATTAAATACCGGCGGAATGGGAGCCTATGCTCCCACCAAGCTGGTAAACGCTGACATGCTGGCCGAGTATGAGAGCTCAATTGTTGTTCCCACTTTAAAGGGGCTTAGGCAGGACGGGATTGATTTCCGGGGAACACTTTACATTGGGCTAATGCTTACTTCAAACGGTCCCAAGGTGCTTGAATTTAATGTACGGTTCGGAGATCCGGAGACCCAGGTAATCCTGCCATTAGTTGAGGATGATCTTGTTCCGGTTCTTATTCAATCAGCAAGAGGAGAGACCCTGCCCGACCGTTTAAATATCAAAAATCAATCCGCCATGATAGTTGTCCTTGCCAGTAGAGGATACCCGGAAGCTTATCCAAAGGGTGAAGTGATCACCGGGAATGAAATTAATCCGAATGAGTGTCAGCTCATTCATGCTGGAACCAAGTTGGATGTACAAGATCAAGTTGTGACTGCGGGAGGACGGGTGCTCGGTGCCGTGGGATGGGGTAAAGATTTAGCCCAGGCACGTGACCGGGCATACAATCTATGTGACCAGGTACATTTTACTTCCAAATATTTTCGCAAAGATATCGGACATCGGGAGTTTTCAAGAACATAAGTTGATTCAAACTTGCCTTTTTATTCGAACACGGAGAAAAAGAAATAGTCGATTATGGGAAAAAAAAGCCGGGAGAAAAAGGAAAGAAAAAAACAAAAGTTGGTTGTGTTTGTCTGCACCGCCAATGTTTGCCGTAGTCCTATGGCTGAGAAACTTTTCGAAGACGCACTGATGAAATCGAAGATTAAGAAAAATGTGCGGGTTTTTTCCGCCGGTATATCCGCGATGGATGGAGATCAGGCATCCGACAACTCGATCCAGGCATGTAAGGAAATCGATTTGGATATTTCCGATCACCGAAGTGCCGCCCTCACGCGGGCAACCTTGGAAAATGCCTCCGCCATCTTTTGCATGACCGAGTCTCATCGTGCCCTGCTCAACATGTACTTTGAAGTTCCAGAAAGCACCTCAATCTTTTTAATGCGTGAATTTGTCGAAGGAGGCACCAAAGAACTTCCCGATCCTTACGGGCAGGACATCGAGGTTTACAGGGAATGCAGAGACCGGATGAAAGAATCATTGCCATCCCTGCTTAACTGGGTTGAGAAAACACTCTAATATTGTAAATTACTTTTAAACATCATGTATAATTCAGAAACTTCATCAATATCATCCACCTCTTTTCTCGATCCGACTCCCCTTGCTGAGCTCGATCCCGAGATTTTTAACGCAATTGAAAAAGAAAGAGTAAGGCAGCGCACCCACATCGAACTGATTGCATCTGAAAACTTCACTCTTCCTGCTGTGATCGAGGCAACCGGTAGCGTGCTGACAAATAAATATGCGGAGGGATATCCAGCCAAACGATACTACGGGGGTTGCGAGCATGTGGATGTGGCAGAGAGTCTTGCGATTGAAAGAGCAAAAACACTTTTCGGGGCTGAACATGCCAATGTTCAACCCCACTCGGGCAGCCAGGCAAACACGGCCGTTTATTTTGCGATGCTCCAGCCCAATGACAAAATTTTAACGATGAGCCTCGAGGATGGCGGCCACCTCACTCACGGACACCCCAAGAACTGCAGCGGTATGCTATACGATGTGGTGAATTATGGGGTGGATCCGAACACTGGATTTATTAACTACGATTCGATCGAGGAAATCGCCCATCGCGAAAAACCAAAATTAATCACCGTTGGAGCATCCGCCTATCCTCGGATAATCGATTTTGAAAGAATGGGCACAATTGCGAAGGCTTGCGGTTCTCTTCTGCTGGCTGATATTGCCCATATTGCCGGCTTGGTGGCGGCCGGACTACACCCCTCCCCGGTTCCACACGCCGACTTTGTGACCACCACTACCCACAAAACACTCCGCGGTCCCCGTGGCGGTCTCATACTGTGCAAAGAAGAATACGCGAAAGCCATTGACTCCGCGGTTTTCCCCGGTAATCAGGGCGGCCCTTTAATGCATGTAATTGCGGCCAAAGCCACCTGTTTTGCAGAAGCCGCAAAACCTTCATTTGTTGATTATCAAGAACAGGTAATTAAGAATTCATCTGCTTTAGCCGGTGCATTGAGTGAAAAAAACTTTCATTTAGTCAGTGGCGGAAGCGATAACCACTTAATGCTCCTCGACCTCCGTCCTTCCCATCCTGAACTTACTGGCAAGAAAGGCCAAATTGCGTTGGATGGAGCCAATGTGACCTTAAACCGTAATACTGTGCCGGGGGAGACCCGCAGTCCATTTCAAACGAGCGGTCTACGAATTGGTACACCTGCAGTCACCTCACGGGGAATGAAAGAAAATGAAATGCAGATCATTTCAGAAATTATTTCGCTAGTCCTCAATGACCCCGAAAATTCTTCCGTGGTCGAGGATGCCCAAAAGAAGGCACTTGCACTTTGTGAACAATTTGCATTACCTTATTAATCAATCTCATTCCTTATATTAATACCAAATTCAAACACCATATGAATAAAAACTATCCCAAGAAAAAAGGTTTTACCCTTATTGAGTTACTTGTTGTCATTACCATCATTGGAATTTTGGCGGGCATTGCTTTTGTTGGATTTGGTGATGTGTTCGGAACTGCGGGGCGTACCGCTGCCCAAAAGAATTTAAAAACAATCTACGAGTCCCTCGTTACCAGCAGCCAATTCAGTTTTCCCATGAGTGATGATGTGAAAAGTGCGGCTGACTTTGCGATTTGGTACCGCAAGAAAACGAATGATACCCGACCCGAGCTTTGGTTCCTTCCAGATGATGAACAGGTTCGTGATTTAATTGAGGATGAGAGTGGGGACGGAATCCCCTCACAAATACCCAGCGAATATGGCGAGCTCGATGATGTTAAGGATGCAATTGGGTATTCCATTGCCATTCCGGGAGACGATGCCGAAAGCAGAAAGTTCAATCGTAATTTGAAAAGCGGAGCTTATCCTGTCATCTGGACGCGTGGACTTGAATCCGGTTCAGATACATGGGCAGTCGACTCCCCATGGGCGGGTGAGGGAGGACATGTTCTCTTCAGTGACGGTACAATCCGTTGGTACGATGATACCAAAGGACAGGACGAGAACGGTATTTTTACTGCTGCAATCAATAAAGAAGATGGTGCAGACAAAAAATCTGAGCCCACCAACGACATTTCTGCTGCCCTCCCCATAGGTTGGGAAATGACCAAGGATTAGGAATTAAGCTTTTCACATTTTTAAGCATTTTTAGACTCCGTGGGCAAAGGTAAGGTCCACGGAGTTTTGTATTTTGGGAAGCACGGGCGGGCAAAAGTTCATGTCGAAGGGCACAACGAACCCATCGCACTCGCCAAGGGATCTTCCGGAACTGCCATACACGGAGACACGGTTGAACTTTATGTATTGCCCCCGAAAAAAAAGAAATTTGACCGGAAAAAAAGGGATCGAAAACCGCCCAAAGCCCGATATGAAGTCCGGAAAATTATTAAACGTGGAACCACAGATTTTCTTGGCTATTTGCGAAAAGATTTAGGCCGTTCTCTCGTTCAGGCAGAAAATTCGAGGCTCTTTGTTCCCTTTAAAATTTTAGGTGACCAG
>CAJWWH010000055.1 GCA_913048545.1 uncultured Opitutia bacterium
TCTACTCAAACAAAAGAGTTTGATCAGGCAGAAATCATGGAAGAATTACTCGAGCTTTCAGATGGCGAACTATCTGCGGGATGGATACGAACTGGCGAAGTTGCGAGTGTATTGCTCAGGGATTACAATTGGGAAACTTCTAGCATTCCCATTATGCTTTCGGGTGATGAAGTAATGAACAATCCATTCTACCAAACCGCAGTAAGCTTGATAAAGGAATTGGAAAATGACTCCCTCCTTTATGGAAGAAGCGATTTTATCGGTGGGAAAAATCAAATTGTTGTGGCTAAGTCCCAATCACTGGCTCCTTATTTCACCAGTGCTAAAAATCTCGTTATCAGTAGCGAAGATAAACTGGAAATTAAAGGAAATTTGGAGTTGGAAACACCGAATACGGAGAATACTCATCTTGTCATTGCCAGTGGTGGAGAATTGGAAATTCCGAGTGCAACCAAAATAAAATCTTCATCCAGTGATCTAACGGTTTCCAGTAGGCAGGATATAAACCTTGAAAATGTCGAAATTGAAGGTTCAAAAAGAGTTAGCGTACGTGGTTTGCGGGATGTAGACATAAAAGGAGGAACACTTGGTGCTTCCGCTGAGGCGACACTAAAAGCAAGAAGGAATCTGCAGGTCGATGGTCTGAACTTCAGCCGAAATGTTTCCAATATACTGATGGAGGCCACAACAATAAGGTTGAGAAATATTAACTTCCCAGGCAATGCAGCAATCCGGCTCAATAGCTTAAAAGGTCCGATACAGGGCAAGTATCCAAACTTTGGTACCTCGATTCCAGCAGCACAACAAATTGGAAGAGTTAACTTTATCGAAAACGTCAGATCCGGTGGTAACCTGCTCCATAACAGGCAAGCATTTGATCAGTTCGGAAACAATATAAAGATTGGTAAGATAAACCGTCCTTAAAAGATTTTTTTTCGCCACTCTGAATGAAAAACCGAAGTAATCTCATTTGCTTAATGTGCCTTACCGGGGGCCTTTTGCTTCCCGCTCTCGGAAATTCAGCAAGGACAGACTGGGTGGGACAAACACCTTTAGAAATTGCACCCGACGCCATGCCTCTGGGCTCCGCTAAGACCCGTTTTTTTAACCTGATTAAACAAAACAAGGAGACTTATGAAAATCGTTCAAACCAGGAAATTCCGCTTCTTCCTTCCATAGAAAAAGTTAAACCTCAAGATACTCCCCTACCCCTGCCACCACCCGAGCTTGGCACTGAAAAGGATAGGACGAGCGAAACCAGGAAGAAAAGTAACTGGGTTGGTTTATCTCCTTATCAACTAAGTCCCCGCTCAGTACCCCTCGGTTCCCTCGTTTATAAGCACGGAATGAATCATGAAATGAGGCAAAAAATGCCTACCAATGAAGATACCAACCCCGACTCTGTACGACCCTTTAATCTAAGTTTTTTTGGTGGGTCACGGGCCTATTTTACTGATAATGTTATGCGTACCAAAGAGGCGGAACTCGACTCAGTGGTATGGGAAAACTCTTTAGGAACTTCACTCGAAACCAAGCCTTTTGAACCAGGAAAATACCTGACCCTTATTCCAAGGCTTGATTTCCTTATGCAATGGGCAAATTATGGTGAGAAGACTGTTAATGATCTGCTCGATTATCGATTTGGAATGGTAAAAGGTGGGTTAAATTTCTACCTTCCGCGTGACTTTGCAATTACCACAGGCTTGGAATACACATTTTTACACAGTCAGTTCACTGGGGATAAATTATTTCATTCTGTATCCCCTTCTCTTTCCCTTCAAAAAATTCATGCCTTTAGCGATAATACTTTTCTGATGTTGGATGCATTGCTTAAATATTCCAAAACAACCCGGGAAATTAACTTTGTAGCGGATAACATATTTCCTGATGACGGTGACAATATCCAGACGACTTTAAACTTTAACCTTATCCATACGATGGGGAAAGATGGACAGTTCATATTTATGCCAGGCCTCGGAATCAACCGGACTGAATATTTGAAAAATACGCAGGATGGGCGTGTGGATATGACTTATTTTGCCGGAATTAGCCTAATCTGGCAGATTTGGGAATGGTTTGGAATGCAGGTATTTTCTAACTATTCTCTTATGGACACTAACTCGCTGGGAAAAGAACTACTGGGAGAATCCTCGAGTTACCGGGCACTGGATACAGGCGGATCGTTGAATATTAGTCACTCGTTTTAAGTAAAAAAAGAGTAAAGCTAGTTATTTTTAACTAGTTATGTTGCTGAAAGCCTTTGGTTTCTTAAATGAAATAAATAATAATCCAACTAGGCACAATTTCTACCCCAATGATAGGAAGGGCAAGGTATGATCTAATAGAGAATTTGTAAAATTTAGTCTGAGATATTAATGATAAACATTTAAATAATGTTAAAATTCCCTCAACTCAATTCTAGTAATCGAATTTCCCAACTTGCAACTTCTCGATTGATTCTCTAACATACACATTCGATCAGGAAGGATGGCAGAGTGGTCGAATGCGGCGGTCTTGAAAACCGCTGAGCCGGAAACGGCTCCGGGGGTTCGAATCCCTCTCCTTCCGCCATTCAGTCAGTTTCGGGGTAAAGTTTGATCTAAGTCTCCTTCCCCGTCTTCTTCCGTCTCATCATCAGCAGGCAAATTGGAATGTATATCTTTAATTTCCTCCGGTGAGGGAGTAAAGCGGTTAAAAGTCTGCCTTTCGGCTGACTGGGTGAGTTTAAGAAGCAATTCTTCATTTTCCCGATCCACATAAAAGATCTGCAGGAGTTTCGAATGAGATTCATTCACTAATTGCTTGGAGTCGTCAAAAGGCGAGAAAAATTCAGGCTTTAATTTTTTTAAGTTGTCCAGGGAACCTTCCAATTGAGGAAGTACAGTCTTTTTTCTTTCCAGCATATCTGCGGACGGTGCTTGTTTTTTTGTTTTGAGCCAAGTGTTTTCCTCAAGAAGCATGCTGTAAACTTCATCACACAATGAGAGATGATTTTTAATTACTTCCCTGGGTTCCATTTCGCCATATCGAAAGGATTATAATTGATCGCCATTGAAAAATGTCAATTTGCTGAAAGTTCCGGATCGGACTTGCCGGGAACTGAATAAATACCGTAACGATTTACCGCTTGTCTTATCGCTCGCGTATCTTCGAGTTGCTCCCGTCTCCATTTCGCCATTCCAAACACGAAATTCAAATATTTATTCTTGGCCATTCCCTCTCTTGCCTCTTCGACTGAACTTACATATTCCTCAATAGATGAGTAGGTTTCAGTGGCCTGAACATAATTACCGAGCTTTTCTTCACATAGCGCAATTTGATAAAGGATAGGAACTTGCCATGAGGGGGAATTATCAACATCACGAAGCGCGGAATATATCCGGTATGCATTAAAAAATTCATTGTCTTCGAAAAACTTATTGGCCAAGTAATTGCCCGTTTTCTTTTTCCAAAAATTCCAAATACTCTTAAGTTTGTTTAAATTCGCGTAATCGCGGTCCCGCATGGCCCTGCCCTGTTCCATGTTCATCACCAGTTCGGGGTTAAAATCCGCTTCCTTTAAAAGAACCAATAATTCCTTTACCGATTCCTCATCCTGATTTAATTGCTCATAGGTCAGAGCCAATAAATAATGGGCCTCCGGAACATAGGGACTCTGTGGGTAAAGCGTGCCATAACCCCGTAACGATTCTTTAACTTTAGCAAAGTCTGCCCTTGGTGTTTGATCGAATTTAATTTCAAGATCCTCTCTTTTTTCGGGAGGAAGTCGGTTCATCCGTTCTTCCTTTTGCAGGTTTTCCCTCGCCCGGCGATAATGGGCCAGTCCTTTCTTGAAACGAACCACTCCCCGGTCGGAATCACCGAGTTGCTCGAGTCTCCAGAGACGGTCAAAAAACTTGATTGCGTTATCATAGTCCTCAGAATCCATGAAAGTCTCAGCAATCTCAAACATCGCTTGGTTTGACTCCGAGTCCATCCGGTCCTCCAACGCTTTCCCTTTTTTCCGTTCAGCAAGTTTGAAGGCGTCATTAAAAGGAAGCGTCAGTGTGGCGTTTATTGCATCATAAAATTTATTCAGCGCCATTCTATGCGCACCCAATGATCGATAAATTTTACCAAGCCTAATATGAGTTTCCGGAATAGTCGGAGCCCCCCTCTTGCGACCTTCCAACCATTTAACCACCGATCCAAGAGAGGCCTTCAAATCAGGAATGCCGGGTGCATCCTCATGACTCTCGAAGGGATAAGTATCATCCGACGCAAATTCTTCGAGATACCTCTCGTAAGACTTTGCCGCATCCACCCATGCCTGATTCCTTTCATGCATCCCAATTAAGGACAACAACACATCCCTGCGGTAACGTTTGTGGTGCGTTGCATTCAGGCGTCCCAGAACCCGGTTACAATACGAAGTTGCCTTGAAAACCGATCTCGTGACATAAGGATTGTCACTTCCTCCGGATGCTCTCCTCGTTTCCATGATCGCTTCCCGAATCCTCGCCTTTAATTCAACATCAATTCTTTCGCCAAGTACGGTGTAATTAGGAATTTCAATCGGTGCTAAATCTTCTTTGGGTGAGGATAAAAGAGGAGTCTCAATCACGGTGGGTGAAGGTAAATTCAGCTCGGGCTTGCCGGGCGAACTCATGGCGGTTTCCAAGGGTTCAGCAATGGTGGGAACCGGGGCAGACAGTGGAGCAACAAATTCAGGTAGATCGAGGAGTTCAACTTCGCGTAATAACTCTTCCATTGTTGCACTCCTGAAGTCGACTTCAGGCATCTGTTGAACCGGTTGCGTGGTTACCTTAGGTCTAGTACTGTCAAAATTGGGCGATGGATTGATATCGTCCAAGTTTACTGATTCATTTTCTCTAATGCCTGGAGGTTGATCCTGAAAATCATCATCTAAAAGTATATCGGGCATCAATTCATTCTGAACACGGAAAGAACCCTCATTTGTTTCGCCCTCAGAAACTCTGGGGAAAACAGGACTTGGATACTGCTGATCGTTGGAATTTTCGTCTATATCACCCAAGAGAGAGTCAATCCCTTCGATTACCTCATCTATTGATTTAAATTCGGCTTGATCAGAAGTTATCTGACAAAATAAACTGGATGAGGACAAAAAACATGTAATCGAAAAGAAAACAAAAAAAGGTGTAAAAAATGGATTCTTCATCGCTGGCGTCTCTGGTAGGTGGATCTATTGGTAATTCGCATGTTATCGGGAGCAACGGTGTAAGGAGGGACAAATGGAATGTCCTGTACATTCCCTCTGGGAGAGGAAAAAGAAGAAGATTCAAAAACATCAAGGAGTTCGTCGGTGCTATCGATCCCAACCGAACTTATCTCTTCGAAAGGATCTGATAGAGGTAAAGAAACAGGCGGGGCAACTGCCGGTATATTTCGAAACAACTCGAGCGGTGGACGTTCTTCCATTGCTTGATTTTCCATCTTAGAGGACAATTCAGGAGAACCGATTGAATCTGACTGTGCAGTTGAATTGGATTCCACAGACAAAGTGGTGGTGACAACCTTGATAGTGGGAGGCATAATGAGTGTTCTTCGGTCAACAGGCAGGGGGGATGAACCGTAGGTGAGTGTGACAGGCTTGGTAAACGCAAGATACTTGCCACGCTGTGGAGCGGGTGCATCAAACCGCTTCATGTCCAGTGCAGACGCTTGAAAAACAAAGAAAAGAACTCCTGTGAGCCACAGGGTCCTGATAAAGATATTAAATTTTAAGTATTCCATGAAATGATTAATCTCTCATTATAATCGACCATTCACAAAAAACTTTACCCAAATTTTAACTTTTTTTTAATTCGTCCCAGCAAAAATTGCTCTGGTGCATTCGATGAACTTCCAAAAGATCGTCCATGGCATGAATATCGAGGGGGTGAACATCGGGAGCATCAAATTGAGTTGCGGTTATTTGAAAAGGATCACCATAATTTTCCAGACACTCTCGGGTTTGCGCCCAAATTGCGAAAGGATTCGAAAGTGCTTCCCCTTTTTCCCGGGCCACCGATACAGCCCGTTCGATAACAGCAGAATCACACTCCGGGAAATTACAGTTGTAATTGAGGTGTAAATCACCGGGGAAATTTTCTAAAATATGCTGAAAAACAGGAATCGATGCAACATCATCACCAGATAGATTTTCCGGACGGTAGAGAATTTCCACTCTGTCCATCAAGCAGGTACGGGCAATCAGCTCGCTGTCAGTTGACAGAACGACCCGGTCAATCACCTGACAATCAAGCAGTTTTTGCAAAGCACGAACAACTAAAGGCACGCCTTTATAAGGCAAAAGGTTTTTGTATGTCAGTCGCTTGCTTCCGAGCCGAGCAATTACAGAACCGAGAATTTCCATTCTTTGTGATTATCATCAAATACAGACAGAGCAAGTCTGATATTAAGTGTTCGATTCAGCTTGGAAAACCAATGGGGATTTGATTGTTTGTACTCATGGGGCTGATTCCTTATTCCAGGCAAAGTATTAACGATGAAGATATTTCGTTAATCACACAGACCATGTCTTCCGACTTTCTTACTCAGGGGCCGAAAATACCCGAGTTTGAAAAATCCTTGGAACAATATTTTGGAGTCCGACATGCAATCGTTTGCTCAAGTGGAACCGCGGCCCTTCATCTTGCCTACGCCTCGGCCGGAATAAATCATGAAAGCCTTGGCATTGTACCAGCGATTACTTTTGCGGCTACCGCCAACGCTCTTCGATACCAATCGGCCAATATTCAAATTTGTGATGTCGAACCGGACACCGGACTGATCTCAATCGAATCTCTAGATCATTGCCTTTCCGGGGTGTCGGAAGAACAAAAAGAAAAAATCAACTTAATTGCTCCAGTTTCTTTTGCCGGTGCGGTTGCCCCACTGGATCAGTGTAAAAAGTTAGCTGAGCATCATAATTTCATTCTTATCGAAGACGCTTCCCATTCTCCCGGTGCCTCCACATCAAGTGAGCAGGAGGGAACATTATTCAGTGCCAATGGCGAACATACACTCGCTTCCACACTCAGCTTTCATCCAGTCAAACATATTTGCGCCGGTGAAGGAGGGGCAGTGCTGACCAATAACCCCGAATTGGCCGCAATCGCTGCCCGACTCCGAAGTCATGGAATTCATCGACCGTTCAACGAAAATGATGAAATGCCCTGGTTCTACGAACAGGAAAGTTTAGGATGGAATTACAGATTAACTGACCTACAAGCCACACTCGGCATTTCTCAGCTCAAGCGATTGGATCTCTTTATTTCAAAGAGAAGACATTTAGCCAAACGGTACGATCGTTTGCTTCAGGCACCTCCCTTTTCCGAGCATATTCAGCGACCGCCCTTCGAGGAGGGACACGCATGGCATTTATATGTGATTCGGTTTATGGATAAAGAGAAAAGAAATTTGGCTTACAAATTTCTAAAGAGTAAAAATATTTTCACTCAGGTTCACTATATTCCAGTTTACAAACATCCGTACTATAAAGACCTGCTAGGACAATTTAGTTTGCCAGGAGCGGAAGCTTTTTTCCAAAGTTGTTTGAGCATACCAATATTTCCGGATTTACATGAAAGCGAACAGGACCGTGTGCTCGAAGCACTTGAACTATTTTTAACTAAAGGATAATGGACTTTAAAAAATTTACCAGACCTGCTGCAGGTGCAACTGGATCCTCTCCGGGATATATTGCCTTAAAAGGATTCAGGTCAGGTTTTCGCGGATATGAACTCACCTCCATTCGTATGGAGGATGCGGAAAAAATCATGCAGTGGAGAAATGAACAAATCTCCGCATTACGACAAAAAAAACCCCTCACCCCGGACGAGCAGAGGAACTACTTTGAAAAGGTGGTCAAACCAAGCTTTTCCCAAAAACAACCGGATCTAATTCTTCTTCGTTTTTGTTATGAAAATAAATTGATTGGTTACGGTGGACTCGTTCATATCGACTGGACAAATGAGCGGGCAGAAATTTCATTTTTACTGGACACAGAAAGAGCAAAAGACAGTTTCCAGTATGGTCGCGACTGTAGCGTATTCCTCAATTTGCTCATGAGGTGTGCATTTGACACTCTTGATCTCAACAAAATTAACACCTATTCATATTCTCACCGCACTGCCCATGTGAATGCAGTGGAAGCCTCCGGACTTCGGAGAGACGGGGTGCTCAGACAGGACACCAAAGTGGATGGTGAATGGGTGGATGCGGTGATTTCTTCCTGCTTAAAGTCTGAATACCTCAAGCAATTCCCACCGCCTGAGTAATGGCGGAATTCAAGGATAATTTTTTTTTACTCTTTTCCAGTTTTTCCTCAAAACTCGCCCTCTTTCGCTCGGTGACCGAGCAGGCACAACTTGTCTCTTCTTACTTCACAGTTTTAGGTGCGGATTCCGACGAAAATTGCTTGGGAGCACAGCAAACTGAAAATTTCATTACAATACCATTAATTCGGGATTTAAGTAGGGAGGATGTCCTCGAATACTGCCAAAAAAATGATATTCGATATATTATTCCGACCCGGGACGCAGAACTAGTTTTTTGGGCTGAAAAAGAAAAATATTTATTAGGGGAAGGGATTGGAGTTATGATTTCCGCATGTTCTGCGATTTCCATCTGCGAAGATAAATTTAAATTTTTCCAGCATCTGATAGACGCTCCGGTTCAACCTATCGAAACCTGCCTATCCGCTCATGAGCTAACTTCCGAAAATGATCGATTTGTGGTCAAAGAAAGATCGGGATCCGCATCCCGTTTGATCAGTTTAAATACTAAAAGAGACGAAATCGATTTCTTTTCCTCTCGACTCACCGAACCGATCTTCCAACCCCAAATTACAGGCAGGGAGTTCAGTGCAGAGACCTGGATCGATCAAAAAGGGAAATGCCACGGAGTGGTTTTGAGATGGAGAATCAAAGTGGTGAACGGGGAATCACATGAAACGGTCACTTTTTCCAATCCGGAATGGGCACAAAAAATCATTCAAACTTTTTCCATGATCGCGGGATTAAAGGGTCATGTGCTTGCCCAAGTCATTGTCGACAATGAGGAAAACCTTCATTTGGTTGAGATCAATCCTCGCCTGGGAGGAGCTAGTCCATTGTCAATCGCAGCCGGATTGAATTCAATTGAATGGTCTCTACTCGAATTCTTAGACCGGTCCGAGGAAATTCCCGCTTTCCCAGATTTCACTTATGGACTTCGACTGAGCAAAAAAAATCAGCAGGTTCTGATACGATAATTAATTTTCCTACTCGACAGAATAATAATCGCACTTAGTAAGATGTAATCATGCCTGCAAAAACATTTGCCATCGCAAACCAAAAAGGGGGAGTGGGAAAAACCACCACCACGATCAACCTCGGTGCGGCTCTTGCTTCGTTCGGAATTCCTACATTAATCGTGGATATGGACCCCCAGGCAAACGCAACCAGTTCCCTCGGTGTTGAGAAAAAAACCGGGGCGGGTGTGTACGAACCATTACTCAGCGGGACCGACCTCGCCAGCCGTGTAGTGGCTACGAAAGAAAAAAATCTTTGGCTCATCCCTTCCGAACTTGATCTCGCCGCAGCCGAGCTTGAGCTGAGCAGTCAGGAAAATTATCTCGTTAAATTACGCGGGGCACTGGAAAATCTTTCCCTCAATTACGGACTTCATGCGATTCTGATTGATTGTCCCCCCACCCTGGGATTGCTTTCCATGAATTCCTTGTGTGCGGCTGATTTCCTCCTCATCACCCTGCAATCAGAGTACCTCGCACTCGAAGGACTGAGTCAGATAACGGGGGTGATTCAGCAACTCAAGGAATCCGGAGCCAACCCGGGACTGGAGCTTGGTGGAATTGCAATGACCATGTATGATAACCGTACGCGATTGTCCTACGAAGTTTGGCAGGAAGTAAACAGACACTATCCCGATCAAATATTCCGCACCGCAATTCCCCGGACTGTTCGATTAAGTGAGGCACCCAGTTTTGGAAAAACCATTTTCCAATATGACCCTAACGGGATTGGATCCAAGGCATATATGGCACTTGCCAAGGAGGTAAAACAACGGTTTTTTCAACCCGTTTCCTCCTAGAAGCACTCAGCTTGAACTTTCGTTTTCGAATTAGATGAAGGATTGTACGAAAAAAATATTTCCTCATACTGAGTTGCAGAAAAATATTTCCTACTCATTCCAAAATCCTGAACTCCTCATTCTTGCACTCACTCATCCATCTTTAAATGAACACGATCAGGGCAGAGCGGACAACCAGAGGATGGAATTCCTGGGTGATTCAATCTTGGGTGCTATTCTAGCAGAAGCACTCTATCGGGCGTTTCCTAAAGAAAACGAAGGCTCTCTCAGCAGAAAAAAAGCCGTTTTTGTCCGGGGCAGTTTCCTGGCCAAAGTCGCGTCTGACCTCAAACTTGAATGTTTTGTACTTATGAGTGAGTCGGAAATCAAAAACAAGGGACACAAAAGAAGCTCTACTCTTGAAGATACGCTCGAGGCACTCATTGGTGCTATTTTCCTGGATGGCGGTATGCAAGAAACAAGAAACTGTGTCCTCAAATGGTTTGGCGACTTACCCGGGCAACTGCGGGCCGAACAACCCAAATACAACCCCAAGGGCCAACTTCAGGAAATGATCAAGGATGGTTCAATGTCACAAAATATCGAATACCGCCTGATTAAGGAAGAAGGACCTCCCCATCAAAAAATATTTGCAATTGATCTTATAGTTGGAAAGAAAACGCTGGGGTCGGGTGTCGGCAAGACAACCGCTATGCGTGCAGCCTTGGGTATATTCGGCAACCCCGAAGAACTGATGAACCACCACAAAGACACAACAAACTCACGTATGAACAGGGCGGAGGTAATGAAGAACGTACCACTGTCTTCTGACGAGATGACGAACATCACTCCAGACTTCGCATCTTCTTACGTGTACGAGTTGTCAGGCGGTCGACAGAAGAACCGTATGTCCAGCAACGGTAACACAGAGCGGTTCAGGGGTGACCCGTGGCAACTGATCGCTGTGAGTTCGGCTAACTCCAGTATTTGGCAAATCCTGAGCCGAGA
>CAJWWH010000056.1 GCA_913048545.1 uncultured Opitutia bacterium
GAGCTACTTTTGAAAGACTATTAGCTTCATGGGAAAAAGGTATGACTGTGCAGGAGGAAGATAATTTTCTCAGTCTTCGTCGTGAGCTCGACACACAACTCCCCCGGTTGGAAGCAAAAGTGGCGGAAATTGATGAAAAAATTCCTGAAATTTCCTTTTTATTAAAAAAAGCAAAAGAAAAAGTGGACAGTTTGGAAGAGGAGCGGAGGTTTCTTCTTGAAGCTCATTCAAATATTCCCTCGGAGATAGCCCGTTTGCGGACCGGGCTTGCCACTGCATTGGACCGAGACTCAAAAGAACTGCCGTTTGTGGGAGAATTAATTCAGGTTGTTCCCGATGAAGTCAAGTGGACAGGCCCCATTGAGAGGTTGTTGCGAGATTTTTCTCTCACGGTTGTGGTTCCACAAAAATTGGCTGAAGAAGCAGAAGCTTTTCTGGAAATTAACCACCTCGGAGAAAGGTTGGCTTTCATTTGCGCACAGACCGACCGAAAGAATCCAAAATTGCATGATGACTCCGTGATCGCTAAACTTTCCCTCCGTCCGGAAATGGAAAAATCGAGACAAACTTGGTTGCGATCAGAATTAGCAGAAAGATTTCCTCATATTTGCCGGGAAGAAAGAGACCTCGAATTTGCAAAGAATCCTTTTGCGATGACCCTCGAAGGATTAGTCAAAAGTGACGGCGTCTTACGAGATAAGGATGATTCAAGATTTCTAGATGATATTACTAATTGGGTTATCGGTTGGGATGTTAATCCGAAACAGAGAACGCTGGATGATTCACTCATAAAATGGAGGGAAGAATTAGACAACTCAGGTCGGGCGATTAGGGAGGCGGAGACAGAGCGTCAGTCCATCCGGATTAAACTCCGTTCAGGTGCTCAGTTACAGGCCTGTGCGAATGAATTTTCCGATATTGACCAAATTGGACTAGGAACCCGGATTGCCGACTTAGAGGAAGAAGAAAGAGTAATTGTGGGCGGTTCAGATGTCCTTAAAAAGCTCAAGGATGATCGGGATGCGGTCACTGTACAGTTGGAAGAAGGTCAAAATACCCGTG
The DNA here is from genome assembly GCA_913048545.1 of uncultured Opitutia bacterium. The sequence goes on from CAJWWH010000056.1 coordinate 1,063, forward strand.
ACGAAGTGCTTCAGCGAATCGGCGGGGTAGAGGCTCGTGCGGAAAGAAATGAATCACGCATTACATCTTTGCGTGCTCTTCTTGTCAGAAGCTTGGATGAATTTATTGAATATAGCATTGGCGAGAGCGAACCCGACGAAGAAGCCCGAGAATCGGCAGAGGAGAAAAGAGATGATTTGTTCAAAGATATCGCTACTGAATTTGGAAAACCGCCTGAGAAGCCAGATGATATTGAGGAATCCGCCCGGATTGCGTCCCACAAATTAGAAGCACGTATTCATAAACTTGAATCTGGATTGGATAAATTTCGGGACAAAAATGTTGCAGCGATGCAACGCTTTGTGGCCGACGCAAAAAATCAAGCATTTCAGGATGAAATAAATCTTGATCTTGAGAATGGATACAACAATTCCACATTCGCCTCATTTGAGGAAATTCGCCGACAAATCGAAGACGAGGACTTAGCTAAAAACCGTATTCGTTTTGAGGAACTTTTACGTGTGCAGGTACCCGAAGAGGTGTCCGGATTTAGCGAAGCACTGGAGTCTCATCGTGATCGAATTCGCAAAAGAATAAACGAATTAAATGAACATCTGTCCCGTGTAACATTTGACCGGAAAGAAGACACTTATATTCAGTTAAAGTTTGAGGATGCCGGAGATGACGGAGTTCGCAAATTCAAAAAGCTGCGCCGACATGCATTGGAAGGAGATTTGGAATCGGAAGACGAGGACGAGCGAAGAAGGGAACGTTATCATCGGGTTGAAAATTTTCTAGCTGAGTTGGAACAGGATATGGCTTGGACTCAAAGGGTTATTGATGTGCGAAATTGGTTTAAGTTCAGGGCGGACGAGTTTTATAAAGAAGAGGATACATTAAGGCAAAGCTACAGCGGAGCAGCGGGTAAATCAGGGGGTGAGAAAAATCGGTTAGCTTCCACAATTTTGGCAACCGCGATTGCTTATCAGTACGGAATAGATGTGGGTGGGAAACAGACTGAAACATTTCGACTGGTTGCTGTGGATGAAATGTTCAGTAAAACAGACGATGAGTTTTCTCAGTATCTATTGGACCTGTTTAAAGAGTTTCACCTTCAATTACTTATTGTTCAACCTTTGGACGCGAAAATTCATGTGGTACAAAAATATGTGGAAAGGTATCATGTGGTGGAGCGTCGGGATGGGCTTTCCTTTGTCGGAGACTTAAGTGTCCGGGAGTATTTGGGAGAATCTCCCGACGAAGAAAGTAAAGATGAGGAAGAGGAACTTGAAGGCGAAACGGTGGAAACAGAAACCTGATAATTTCATATATTATTGGATCATAAGACCGAATGAATAAATAGCCAAACTACGATATAAAAGTATTCGGTCTATTTGCATACATATTTTACTTTAAGGTGGTTTAATTAGTACATTTATATTTGGAACCTAAAATTTCCCAGAGTTATTTCGACATGTTTATTCGGAACCAAAATCCAATATATGATATTTAATCATAAACATTTCAACATTCAGAACCAAATCGAATTTCATGAAAAGCACCCCGAATCCTTCTCGATATGATGGTCGTATGTCTTACAGGAAATGTGGTCGTTGGGGGCTTAAATTACCTGCGATCACATTAGGCTGTTGGCATAATTTTGGAGGTGATTCGCCAACCTCAACTCAAAAAGAAATGATTTATGCAGCTTTTGATGCAGGGATTACTCATTTTGATTTGGCGAATAATTATGGACCGCCTTATGGATCTGCAGAAGTTAATGTGGGGAAAATACTTAAGGACTTACCAAGAGATGAAATTTTGATCACCAGTAAGGCAGGTTATGATATGTGGCCTGGTCCGTATGGAGAATGGGGTTCTCGAAAATATATGCTGGCCAGCCTCGATCAGTCTTTAAAAAGAATGAAGGTTGATTATTTTGATCTTTTTTATTCTCACCGCTTTGATCCTGATACTCCTTTGGAAGAGACCATGGGTGCTTTGGATTCAGCGGTTCAGCACGGTAAATCACTCTATGTCGGTATCAGTAGTTATTCCGATCAATCAACCCGTGATGCAAGGGCAGTGGTTCAAACAAACAGTTATGCTCCTCTGGTTATACATCAGCCCAATTATTCAATGTTAAATCGTTGGATTGAAGATGGTTTACTTGATAGTTGCGATGATTTCGGAATGGGTATGATTGCGTTTTGTCCTCTTTTTCAAGGATTGCTCACTGATAAATATTTAGAGGGAATTCCTGAGGGTTCCCGTGCAACGGTTGAAAATTCTCCATTACGAAAAAACGAGTTAAGCGAACAAAATCTTAAAATGATTAGGGAATTAAACGAGCATGCAAAAAAACGGGGACAAACCCTCGCTCAAATGGCACTGTCATGGGTACTGCGGGACAACCGAATTACAAGCGCTTTAATTGGTGCCAGTTCGGCAGCACAAATTACGGAAAATGTTCAATCGATTAGTAAAACAGACTTTGCTTCCGAGGAATTACAGAAAATTGACCGAATTCTTGCCAAAGCAAATCTACCCAAATCTCTTTGGTCCACTGAATAAAAAAATTTAAACTTTAATTATAATTTAAATAATCATTGGTTACCGAGAACTCAGACCTCCACTCATCGACTGTATTTTTTTTAATTTCAGCTTCTATGAGTCCTTCCTCCTCGCCACCTTCAACAAGAATGTTGCCCATCGGGTCAATGACCATGGAATGACCCCCATATTCGAGATCAGGGTCTTTCCCCGTACGGTTTAAGCCCACAACATAGGCCTGGTTTTCAATTGCCCGGGCACGCAATAATACACTCCAATGTTGAATGCGTATTTTTGGCCAGCAAGCAATCACAACAAAAAGATTCGTTCCCTGCTTTAGGGAAGAGCGGAATAATTCAGGAAATCGTAAGTCATAACATATTAAAGTAGAGATCTGAAAAAATTCAATTGGAACGCTTTTCACTTTATCACCTCTAACATGAACCTCATCTTCCCCGAGCATCGGGATCGGATGAATTTTAGTGTATGATAATTTTCTCTCTCCTTCAGGACTGAAAAGAACGGAGCAATTCCTACCCTTTTTTTGATTTTTTTCAGGTTTTATCATTCCGCCAATGATCCAACACTTTTTTTCTTTCGCCAGCTGAGAAAGAAAACTTTCTGTTTTGTGCGGTTCTTCAGCCATAGTAGCAGGAGGATCTAAATTGAAGCCAGTGGCAAACATTTCAGGTAAGACCAGTAATGAGTTTTTAATGACCTTATGTTTTTTAAGAAGTGCCTTAACTTTTTTAAAAGTCTTCTCTTTTTGATTCCATTCGGAACTGAGTTGGATCCCGTAAATTTTCATTTTTGCAGATTGGGGAATTTTCGTGACTCAGAAAGAGTGTAGGGATGGAAAGGAGCCGCTTTTTTCATTTCCCGATAAGCTTTCAGTGCCTTTTTTTCATCTTTAAATTCGTTTCGCAGGACTGAGATCTTATTTTGATGTGCTACCAAACAGCCCGGGTGCACCTCAAGGGTTTCATTAATCGCCCTTAATGCCTCAGGGAATTGTTTCTTATGAGTAAGCAGGTAAAAGGCTTCCCATTTTCGGGAATGATGCATCCAGGGGGCATATTCAACTGATTTTTGATGGAATTTTAAGCTTTTTTCGTTCTCTCCATAATCTCCTGCAATCCGACCCTGAAAGTGATAGATGTTTGCCCAAAAGAGATCTCTTGAAAGAAATGCACCATAAAATATGATAAATATTCCCGCAGCACCAAGAATCAATTTCAGGGGCGGATTAATAGTATGTCTTCGAAATTTCGTCTTGTTATTTACTTGATTAGAAAGGGCGAAAAGCAGGGCATAGCAGGACCATCCAATCAACAGTGCGCAGGGAGACCTTGAGGGGAATTCAAAGAAGCATTCAATGAGAAATGTAAGGCATGATGCGATCAAACCAATCATTAAACCCAAATTTGCTGAGTCATCGGACTTAAAGCACACCAATACGGCAATAAATGCCCGCCAAAGTAGTACGATCCATAATCCGAGAAATCCTATCAAACCAAAAATACCGTTTTCATAAAGTAACTGTAAAAAATCATTATGCACGAAGCGAACCAGGCTTGATCCGGTTGTGCGATCTGAAATTTCCGCGCTTTCATGAAAATGGAGTTCATAGTGATCCGTGCCTTTACCCCAAATAAAATCATTTGAAGTTAGCGAGGCAAGAGTGTCCTGCCATAGTTCAAGACGGCGATTGCTCCCACCTTTTCCATTTGTTGGTATTATACTTTTGAGCTCATCTGCTTCCCGGGAAAAGGAGTCCTGGGCTTTCTGGGTTCCGCTTGTAAAAGCCCCCTTTTTCCAATAATCAGAAGTGTATAAATAAAGAGGAAGTATCAGGCTCAGTAAAATAAATGAAACTGAAATTATCCCGATGGCATGGTAATTGTTGTCTTCTTTTTCTTCTTTATCCTTCGTTGATAATTGAATGCCACCCCCATTTCTTTGCTTAGATTCAATTACTTTTTTAAGATAGATAATTAGAAATAGGAGCCCGGATAGTCCGCACCCTCCCATCATTCCGACCCATGCCCCCCTTGCTAAGGATAAGGACAGTGCGGGAAGAAAAATAAAAAAGATAATCAGAAGCAGAAAAAACCTGAAGGATCTATTGCGGAGATAAAAGAAAAGCCCAACTGCCAAAGGTATAAGTGGGGCATGGTATTCAGCAGCAAAATTCTGGTTATAAATTAATGCTCCATAACCTAATCGTGGTAAACGGTGGCTCCAATCTGTCCACTGATAGTGTTGATCCATAACCAGCAGGCATGATGCGATTCCACCAACCAGAATCGTGCTTAAAAAGAGAGATGTTCGTCTACGAGACCAGTTGAATTGGAAAAGTGAAAAAACAAGAACAAGAGGTAGAAAATGCCATTGGAAACTGGATATCCATGCACGTTGGAAGTTATGACTGTTAATTGATGACAGAATGACACTGAATAGAAAGATTCCACTGAAAATCAGAAAGATTGGAGGATAATTGATAATTTTTCCACTCAGGTTTGCGCGAATCCAAATTATGCCGATTACAAATGAGGTAATGAAGATGAATACACAAAATTTAAGTGCTGCATTAACCATTAGGATAGGAATAAATCCTGGAACCCAATCATCTTGTTTAATTTCAATAAAAAACAAAGGGGTGATGCTAAAAACCGCTAAGGAGAGAACAAAAAGAGTACCTTCAAAAAAGGGTGAAGTATGTTCATCTCGATTCATTAGAATTGAATACAGACTAAACTTTAAAAATGTATACTTAAAGAGTAATTACGACATTACATCGTGTTTTAAAAGCTTTCATACTTTCAGGAGCAGATTCGAAGAACGAGAAAATTAATCATAATTCGCGAATATGTATATTTCTAAAATATAAATTGTTCGGTTCTCCATGGTCTTGTAATCCGATGTGACCTATAATCGGCCGGTCAGTCACACCGGTGAGTTTACCCTCTCCTTTGCTGTCGAGCCAGTGGTTTATAATTTCCACGCCGTTTAGATGAACTTTCAAGTGATGGCCCTGACACTGAATTTTCATTCGGTTCCATTGTCCGGGGTTTTTAGACATGTTTTTCTTCGGTCCGATAGTCCGGATAATTCCCCCGTGATCATGGTGACCCATTTGGTTATCCGGCTTACCGAACGAGTCAAGAATTTGGCATTCAATTCCGGTTTTGACCGGATTTTTGGGATCCCCAATACGGAAAAACACTCCACTGTTTCCCTTGGGGGGGTATTTATATTCAAGGATGAGAATAAAATCCCCGAATTTTTTTTTGCTGATTAAATAATCCGAATATCTTTGCCAGCCTTTTTGACCGGATTTGGGTTGAATCAGTAAGGATCCGTCTTTCTGGGGAACCCAGTTCCCGGTGGTTTGCCATTGAGTAAGGTCTTTTCCGTTAAAGAGAGAAATAAATCCGTCACTCCCTTTTTTTCCTTGATTGGCTAGGCAGAAGGAGAAAAGAACCAGTCCCAAACACACTAATCCAATAAATTTCATGCGCAGGGAGATTTATTTTTTAACCAGTTCTTTAATCTTTATATTTTTCCAGGCAACTTCATATGGACCGCTTCCTTTTTTGATGGAGTGAACCTGCAGTCCAACGAATCCTTTGGGGTGGGATTTGTGTTTTTCCTTGTCTGTGAGATTGGAAACCTGATTTCCATTTACCCAGGTTTGAATACGGGGACCTTTGGCAACAATACGGTACTGGTTCCATTCACCATTCTTAAAGTGTTTATGAGGAGATAGATCACTTTTGGGAGTCATCCATCCACCCAGTGCTTCTCCATATACATAGCCTGATTCTGCACCCTTTTCCTTGGTTGCTTCGATCTCTACCTGCGGACCGTTTACGCGTCCATGTTTGTCACCCCGGTCTTTTTCTTTGTCTGTTAATTCCTTGCATTGAGAACGAATTTGGACACCAGAATTAAGTTCATTACTAATCAGTTTTACCTGAAATTGGAGTTCAAAATCACCGTATAATTTATCGGAGCAGAGAAAGGAATTGGGACTGCCTTCCTTGGTTTTGCCAATGATTGTACCTTTTTCCACCCGGTAATCTGCTGTTCCGTTGAGCTGGGTCCATCCGTTCAGGGTCTTTCCGTCAAAGAGGGAAGTCATTTCTCCTTTATGATGCTTAGCTAAAAGACTGGTGGTTAATGAGGTTAAAAGAATGAGGAGTGAATATTTTTTCATATTTTTAAGGTTTTATTATTTTTATCTGTCTAAAGTTAAGCGTATTATTTCTTCTTCTTTTTTGGTTTTCTGCGTGATTCAGCATGTTCCTCTGGAGTCATCCATGGACCGGGTGTAAATGTGATATCGCGCTTGGTGGGTAGTTTGACCCGGTTGGTTTTGTCTCCATAATCATCAAGTTTTTCATTAAGTTCGTCCTCCGAGACTGGATAGGTGGGTACGCCGGATGGGGGAACTTTTTCACCGGCAATCCAGGCAATGGTGTTGAGGACGAGCTGTCGGTAGCCATCAATGGCCCAGTTGCGGTGGTGGTGTCCACCGGTGAAGCCGGCTCCGCGTCCGCCCCCTGGGCGGGTAATTCCCCACAGGAGGGATTGGGTCTTTCCTTTGGCCAAATAGGCTGCCCGGGTCCAGATATTGTTGATACGGAGAAGGTTTTTTTCGTTGGGGGTGGCGGCTCCAAGATTGAGGGAGTCGGGGTGGAGTTTGATATTGAAGTAGAATTCATCCACCGCCGCAATGGGGCCGACCCCGTGAGCAGTTTCATGACCTTTCTTCGGTTTTATATTTGCCCGCCAGAACGGGTTGACGGATATCCCGTTCTCGAAAAAGCCTCCGATCCAGGGAAGGTAGTATTGCTCGCCCTGTTCAACGCTTGGATGAACTGCATAGTGCATGAAGAGAACGCCGGTTTTTTTCTCTTTGACCAATTGGTCCATTTTTTCCCATCCATTCCCGATCACTTTGGTACCATCGGCGTAGATCACGATGGCATCGGCTTCGTCGAGAATGGATTCATCCTCCGGCCATCCAGGGTGTACCGTTGCCTTTAGGTCTACTTTGTTCTGAGCATTGATATGCTTGGCCAGTAAATGGGAACCGGCCTGGAATTCATGATCCCCAGATGCATGGCTTCTTGCACCATAGAGGAAAACAACCTTGGCTGCATCAAGCGTGCCTAAGAACATTATGTTTAGCAGAAAAAGAGCAGGAATGGATAGTTTCATAATTTAGTAAATACTTTAGCAGGGGATAATTGGTATAGCCTAGGATAGCAAATCAGCTAGTAAAGTAAAAATCCGCTTGTTTTTGAACAAACTAATTACAACAATCGAATTGCTGACTAGGAATTTTATTTTATTTATTCAACCCATTCGCATGAACAACATACAGTCATATCTATTAATTCTTTTTTTATTTGTTTGCTCGATTTTCAAAATATCAGCGAGAAAACCAAATGTAATCTTTATATTGGCTGATGATCTTGGATACAACGAACTAGGAAGCTATGGGCAGAAAAAAATAAGGACTCCGCATCTTGATAAACTGGCTAAGGATGGAATGCGGTTTAGCCGGAATTATTCAGGAAATGCCGTTTGTGCACCATCCCGTTGTGTGTTGATGACTGGTAAGCATCCCGGTCATGCGTTCATTCGAAATAATGGAGAAATCAAACCGGAGGGACAACGGCCCATTCCGCTCAATGAACTGACCATGGCGGAGGTCTTTAAAAAGGAGGGGTATACGACCGGTGCCTTTGGAAAGTGGGGCCTTGGTAGTCCGGGTACGGAAGGCGATCCGATGAATCAGGGGTTTGACCGATTTTTTGGATACAACTGCCAACGCCATGCCCACAGTTATTATCCAGATTATTTATGGAGTGATCGGGAACGGGTGCCATTAAAAAACAACCCGCCAGTTCCTGGACATGCTTCCCTTGCAAAAGGAACGGATCCACAGGATCCCAGGAGTTATGAAATTTTTAAGGGTAAGGATTATTCATCCGACCGAATAAATGAACAAGCCTTGAAGTTCATTAAGAAGAATAAAGACAAGCCATTCTTTCTTTATTATCCGACGCTTATTCCCCATGTGGCCCTGCATGTGCCGGATGAGGAACTGAAACCCTACCTGAAACTTAAGTGGAACGACCCACCCTTTACCCGTTCACAGGGTTATGGATACACGCCCCATTATACACCGCGGGCCGCCTATGCGGCAATGATTACCCGGATGGACCGGTATGTTGGCAATGTGGTGAATTTAATCGAGCGGCTTGGGCTGACCGAGGATACGATTGTTATCTTTACCTCGGACAATGGAACCAGTCACTTAAAATTGGAAGTGGATTACGACTTTTTTAACAGTGTCGGGAATTTGAGGGGGTTGAAAGGATCCCTTTATGAGGGTGGTATTCGTGTACCCCTGATTGCCAAGTGGCCGGGTAAGATTGAGGCCGGCTCAGTATCGGATCAAAGGACCGGTTTTGAGGACTGGATGGTTACCTTACATGACCTGATTGGTGCAGAAACCCCCCTTGATCTGGAGCATGATGGTTTTAATATAACTCCTGATCTGCTGGGACAAAAGAATTCGCAGCGCCCCATGCTTTACCGGGAGTTTTCCGGTTACGGGGGACAACAGGCGGTTTGGATGGGAAAGTGGAAGGGGATTCGCCAGAAGATGATTCGTAAGGGGAAGAATCATGATCCTTTGAAGATCGAACTATTTGATCTGTCCAAGGATGAATCTGAATCCGAGGACTTGGCCACAAAACACCCGGATGTGGTAAATAAAATCAAGAATATTATGGAAAAGGAGCACACTCCCTCGGAATACTTTCCAATCAAGGTGATTGACTAGAACTTTCCGTAATAAACTTTTTTCGGATCAGCTCTTCTTCTTTTCCTTTTTTGGTTTTCTAGGGGTTCTAGGTGCTTTGGTGAGAGGGCGGTCATCAACCGGTACTTTGTAATGTTTACGAAGTCGGTTGAGTTCATCCTTAAGTTCTTTGGTAAGGGCAGCATATTCAGGCTTTCCATAGACGGAATTTAATTCGTTTGGATCCTTTTCCAAATCATACAGTTCCCAACCATCAAGCTTGTAGAAATAAATTAATTTATGAGTTTTGGTGCGTACACCATAGTGACGTCTGACACTGTGTGCACCGGGGAATTCATAGTATTGATAGTAGAGGGATTTTCTCCAGTTTTTGGGCTTTTTTCCTTTAAGCAATGGAACGATGGATTTGCCCTGCATATCCTTGGGGGACTTTACCCCACAGATATCGAGAAAGGTCTGAGCGTAGTCGAGATTCTGAACAAGATCCTTATTTTTACTTCCCGCTTTTGTGACTCCTGGCCAACGGACGATTAGGGGGGTACGGAATGACTCCTCGTACATCCAGCGCTTATCGTACCATCCATGCTCGCCAAGGTACCA
>CAJWWH010000057.1 GCA_913048545.1 uncultured Opitutia bacterium
AAAATGCCGGGAATTGGGGATTCCGGTTTTAATTGTCGTGGAAGGTTGGAGTGCAGCAGGCAAGGGTTTTCTGATTAACCGCATGATTCAGCCACTCGATCCGAGGGGGTTTAAGGTGACCTGTATTGCATCGCCTAACCGGGACGAGCAGTTGAGACCTTTCCTCTGGCGTTTTTGGAGAAGAACGCCTTCAGCGGAACGAATGGCCATATTCGACCGGAGCTGGTATCGAAACCTGCTGGATGAGGTGGTGGATGGAAATTTAAGCGAACCGGATTTGGAAAAAGCCTATGCGGATATTCGTTCCTTTGAACGTCAATTGCGGGACAGTGGAACAGTTATCTTCAAGTTCTTTCTCGATATCTCGAAGAAGGAACAGGCTCAGCGCTTACAGGCTTTACGTGAAAACCCGAACACTTCCTGGCGTGTGGACGACGGGGTGTTGGCGAGACATTATAAATACGACGAGTATAAAAAAGTGAGCAAACAAATGTTCGAGGAGACCGATGTGGTCGACGGTGCTCATTGGCAGGTAATTGACACCACAAAATTTCTTCCGGCCACCGTTCAGATTTTGGAAACCTTGGTGAACCTTCTTCAAAGCAAAGTTGAAAAAAGAAAGAATGGAATAAAATTTATTAGAAATTGTCCGGCTGCGGAGTTGCCCAAATTTAAGGACGCTCCCTCATTGGCCAGGGTTGATACTTCCCTGACTTTAGGAAAAGAGGACTATAAGGAAAAACTCTGTGCCCGGCAAAAAAGAATTCATGAGTTGCAAAATGAGCTCTATCGGTTGCGTATTCCCATGGTGATTGTGTATGAGGGTTGGGATGCGGCTGGCAAAGGCGGTAATATTCGCAGACTGACTGAAGAAATGGATCCTCGCGGGTACGAGGTAATTCCTATTTCGGCTCCCAATGATGTGGAGAAGGTACACCACTATCTCTGGCGGTTTTGGACGGAATTTCCCAAGGCAGGTCATCTCACCATCTTTGACCGTTCATGGTACGGTCGCGTGCTGGTTGAAAGGGTGGAGGGGTTTTGCGAGGAAAATGATTGGAAGCAGGCTTATCGGGAGATTAACGAGATGGAGGAGAATTTTCACCATTTTGATTCAGTAATTGTTAAGTTTTGGGTCCATATTGATAAGGATGAACAGTTAAGACGGTTTGAAGCCCGCAAGGGAAATCCTGCCAAATTATGGAAATTACACGATGAAGACTGGCGCAATCGTGAGAAATGGGATTCTTACCAGCAGGCGGCTGATGAAATGTTCCTGCGCACCCATTCCAATTATGCACCGTGGACAATTGTGGAAGGGAACTGCAAACGATATGCCCGGATCAAAGCGATGGATGTGGTAATCGATGCTATCGAAAAAAAGATCGAGAAAAAAGTACGGGCAGCGAAATAAGGTTTCATGCTGAACATTGACTAAATCACATTCGTGAACCCGGTTCAGGTTCTTCTCATACTCTACTGTTTAAGAGATCGAAAGTATTTGTAGGGAACAAGGTAAAAAATTTTCCCACATCAAGGGTAGCTTCAGTCCTGAGGTGCGATGAAGGATTAAGTAAGTTTCCAGCAGACCCATGAAGCGCGTTAATACCAAGGTCAGATTGAGTAATTTTATTGTTGAGAGGAACGGAGTATTTCTATGCTTTCATTTTTGTTTCCTTGCCACATAAAGAAAAATTCCATTTTTTCGCATTCTGTTAAACTCCTAATCTGTTGAAATTACGATGAACCAAGAAATCCCCAATAACCGTAGTGGCCTCCTTGCGGGTGGAAACTGGATAATAGACCAAGTCAAAATGATTGATGTCTATCCCAAGCACGAACAACTTGCGAATATACATGGCCAGTCTCAGGGGACGGGTGGATCGCCCTATAATGTTCTTCTGGATCTTGCTAAACTGGGAGCAAGCTTTCCGCTCGTCGGAGCCGGCTTAGTCGGACAGGATGCACTGGGTGAATACATAATTGACGATTGTCGCGCCCACAATATTGACCCGGCTTTTATTTCGGTTTCACCCGGCACTTCCACTTCCTACACCGATGTAATGACCGAGATTGAAGGTGGTCGTCGAACCTTTTTTCATAATCAGGGAGCCAATGCGACCTGGAATGGCGAGGACATTGATTTTAATACAAGTAAGGCGAAAATTTTTCATCTGGGGTATCTTTTGCTTCTCACTGCAATCGATGCGGATGACTCGGAACATGGCACTGTCGGAGCGGCGTTGTTGGCAAAGGCCCGTGCGGCGGGGTTTAAAACGAGTATAGATGTGGTCAGTGAGGACAGTGACCGATTTTTCAAAATCATCGGCCCTGCCTTGAAACAGGTGGATTATTGTATACTTAATGAAATCGAAGCCAGTAAAGTGACCGGCGTGGCCGTGCGGGAAAATGGAAAGTTAATGGAGGAGGGAATTGAAGAGGCAAGCAGTAAACTTTTTGATCTCGGTGTAACTGATTTGGTTGCGATTCATTTTCCAGAGGGCGCCTACGGGCAGAAAAGTTCAGGAGAAAAGTTAAGACAGGGTTCATTGGCCCTACCCAAGGGTTACATCAAGGGGGCCGCCGGTGCCGGGGATGCCTTCTGCTCCGGGGTTCTTTACGGTGTGCATGAGGAATGGTCGCTGGAAAAATGCCTGCTTACCGGGACCTGTGCCGCCACCGCATGCATGTCTCACCCAACCTGCACCGACGGTCTTCGTTCGCTTGATGAATGTCTCGCCTTGGTCGATCAGTTTGGTATCGGCGATGATGAAAGCTAATTTTACGGACATTCTCCCCACTTTTAACTAATGACACAAGATTCCCTCAATAATTTCGATTTATCAACGCGTCAACAGGCCCTGGCTGAATTGGCAGGAACGGAGAATTTCCCTCCGGTTCGACCATTTGTCAATGGGCATGCACATACTTTCTATTCCTTTAATTACAAGGGGTATTCCCCAAGCCGTTTTGTGCTTGAAGCCAAGCGTGAGGGCTTGGAAATGGGTGGGATCGTTGATTTTGATGTATTGGATGGCTTGGAAGAATTTTGGGAAGCCAGTCGATTGCTCGATTTAAAGGGGTGTGTGGGTATTGAATCACGGGTATTTGTACCGGAATTTTCCGATCGTGAAATCAATTCCCCGGGCGAACCCGGTATCAGTTATCATATGGGGACCGGTTTTACCACCACCGCCATTCCAGCCGAAGCCCAGGCTTTTTTGGATACTATGAGATCCACTTCTGCGCAGCGTAACCAGGCGATGGTTACAAGAGTGAATGAATTTCTCTCCCCCCTTGTTTTGAATTATGATGAGGATGTGCTTCCTTTAACACCAAATGGAAATGCGACCGAGCGCCACCTCTGCCTGGCTTACGCGAGAAAGGCCGCTTCAATGTTTCCGGAGAAATCGGATTTGCGTAAATTTTGGAGCGAAAAACTTGGGGTATCCCAAGACGATATTAAAGATTTACCCGAGGGCCGGCCGATCACTGATTTAATCCGTGCTAAAACGATGAAGCAGGGTGGGGTGGGATATGTGAAACCAGATTCGGGTTCTTTCCCCAAAATGGCCGAAATGAATGAATTTGTTTTATTGTGCGGGGCAATTCCCACTTTTACCTGGTTGGATGGTTGTTCCGTTGGTGAGCAGTCCATTGAAGAATTAGTGGAGGTTGGGCGTTCTTCGGGTGTGGCCGCATTCAATATTATTCCCGACCGCAATTACACCCCGGGTCAAACCGATCAAAAACTGGAAAACTTAAATCAGGTCGTTCAATTAACCCAGGACCTTGGGCTTCCTTTGCTCGGTGGTACGGAGATGAACAGTCCCGGGCAAAAGTTTGTCGATGATTTTAATTCCCCGGAGCTGGCCCCTCATCAACCCGTTTTCTTACAGGGTTCGTGGATACTCCATGCTCATTCGACTCTGCAAAGATATGCGGGAATGGGATATCTGAGTGAATGGGCAAACAACCAGTTTCCGGATGTTTCTGCTAAGAACGAGTTTTACGCATCTTTTGGAGAAAACTTTTCGCCCCGGGGAGATGACCAGTTGAGGGATTCACTTGATTCGGAGATGGGGCCGAAGGAGGTCATAGATCTAATGACCAGGGTGATGGCGGCTTAGTAAGCGATGTCTACATTCGTAGGCTTTGGTTTTGGGGCGATTCAGGGTGGTCTGTTTTTACCTGAAGCTTCTTCCTCTCACTTTTTTAGCCGGTTGGTGGTGGCTGAAATTGATCCAAAAACGGTCGAACAAGTGAGGAAACATAAAGGCACTTATTTTTGCAATATTGCTGAATCTGATCGGGTAAGGGTAATCAAGATTGAGGGGGTTGAAATTTATAATCCAATGGTTCTAGAGGACCGTGTAAAACTCGTCCGGGCAATTGCCGAAGCTCAGGAAATATGTACCGCATTACCGAGCTTCACTCTTTACGATGCAGGCGAAGATTCGGTTGCCAAAATTATATGCGAGGGTTTGAAAATTAAAATGGAATCACACGAACTGCCCTCTGCAGTAATGTATGCGGCTGAGAATGATTCCCGTGCGGCATCACGATTGAGAATGGCGTGTCAAAAATATTTGCCAAATTTATCGGAAGAGAAAGTTGTTTTTTCTGAAACCGTGATTGCCAAAATGTGTTCGGTGGTGACCGATCCAATTCGGATCGATGCGGAAGAATTAATTCCGATAGTGAAGGATTTCCCCAAAGCTTTTTTAGTGGAAGCTTTTAACCAGATTCTAATCGAAGAAAGACAACCCCATGGTTTTACTCGCGGACTCAAGAAATTTCATACCAAGGAAGACCTCGATCCCTTTGCCATAAGTAAATTTTTGGGGCACAATGCAATACACGCACTCTTGGGATACCTTGCAAAGGAACAGGGGATTGCTTACATGCACGAAGCGGGTAAGCAAAAGGATTTGATGGAGATGGTGAGAAGTGCATTCATTGATGAAGCAGGTGCCGGATTGTGCAAAGAGTTTTCCCAGGTGGGTGATTCTTTGTTCTCCGAAGTGGGATTTTGTGATTATGTGGATGATGCTTTAATTCGGATGGTTAATCCATACCTAAGAGATCCCGTGGATCGGGTGACCCGGGACCCGGTCCGCAAACTGGGATGGGAAGATCGTTTAATAGGTTCGATGAAACTCGCATGCAGAGCCGGGGTTGAACCTAAGATTTTGGCAAAGGGGGCAGCATTGGCCTTACAGTGTGCCTGTGTTGAAAACAAATGGGATTCTCCAGAGATTGGATTGGATGAAATTTGGAGGGATATCTCCGAAACTGAACAAAACGATATTCGTGGATTGATCTTAGGTTCTTGCTAATCCTTCCTCCTTTTCCTTGTTCCCTTTTCTTTTGCATTTTCGATTCTAAGGTTGCAATTCTCTCAAAAACGATCAAAAACAATCTTATTCGATCATTATGATTCGTGAAGCCTGTCCAACCTTAGCTCCTCAAAGAAGAGAGCATATTCGTTTACTCGTTCGAGAAAGCGGTATTGCCCGTGTGGAAGATTTACGCAGGGAATTGAAAGTTTCTGTGGCCACAATAAGGCGTGATTTAGAGGTATTGGAGGAAGAGGGCAAAGTACGCCGTGTACACGGTGGTGCGGTGAGTACGGAAACCCGTTTGGAAGAAGCTGTTTTTGACGATAAGACGAATCAATTTACCAGGCAGAAACGCGATATTGCAGCAGAAGCCTATAAATTAATCGGTGAGGAAGAGTCCCTTTATTTGGATGGAGGGAGTACAACCTTATGCCTCGCCCGTTTATTAAAGGACCGTAAAGACTTAACAGTGGTTACCAATTCCTTACGAGCTGCCGGTGAACTGGCAGATTCGGGCCCACGGGTAATTCTAACCGGAGGCGAACTTCGCAGAATTAGTCAAACTATGGTAGGTCCCCTGACTTCGGCTGTGCTCAGTCAGGTTCGGGTGGATAAAGCTTTTATGGGCACGATGGGTTTTTGCCTAAAGAATGGACTGACCACGACAGATCCAAATGAAGCCTATGTCAAAGCACTGGTTGCGGAACAGGCTTCCCAAGTCGTGTTGCTGGCGGATTCCAGTAAAGCGGACAAAGTGTCTTTTGCCCGAGTTTCGGATTGGCAAAATGTGGATATTTTATTGAGCGATCGAAAACTCTCACCTTCCTTTATTAAAAATTTACCCAAGCATGGAATCAAAGTTCATGTCGTTTAAATTTATAACCAAGAAATAGAAAATTATGGCAACTCCAGTAATTATGCCCCGACAGGGACAATCCGTAGAAAGCTGCATCCTTACCGAATGGAAGGTTCAAACAGGCGATACTGTTGCCGAGGGCGATGTTCTTGCAGTGATTGAGACCGACAAAGCAAGCTTTGACCTTGAGTCGACCGCATCCGGGACCGTACTCGAACTTTTTTGGGAGGCCGATGATGATGTCCCTGTTCTTGCCAATGTATTAGTCATTGGAGAAGAGGGTGAGAATATTGATGAATTTCGACCCGCAGATTCTGGAGGGACATCCGCCCCTGAACCGGTTGCGGCTTCAACCTCTGATACAAATATTCCTGCTGTTGAGACAACAGCACAACCACAGGAAACCATTGCCCCGAGCGTGGGCTCGGTTAGTGCCCCTTCTGCCGGAATTAGTCCCCGTGCCCGTAAGAAAGCAATGCATGCCGGAGTGGATGCTGAAATTCTTGTCGGAACCGGTCCTGGTGGGCGTGTGATTGAAAGAGATGTGGATGCATTTCTTTCCGGATCACCTCGCTTATCTGCTGCGGCCCGCGTGCGTGCACAGGATGGATTGGAAGCTCCGAAATATGGATCGGGGATAGCGGGAATGGCCTTGGCATCCGACATGCGCGAACCGGGTGCAATTGATGGTGCAGATGTGACTCCAGTTAAGGGAATTCGAAAATTGATTGCGGATAAGATGATGCAATCTTTACAAGGAACAGCACAATTAACATTACATTCATCGTTTGATGCAACTGCCTGTCAGCAGTATCGCAAAAAACGATTGGCAGATGGAGAATCCAAGGTCTCTATTAACGACCTCGTGGCCAAGGCTATTTTATCCGCCCTCAAGCTACATCCTGAAATGAATGCTCATTTTCTTGGCGATCGCCTGGCAGTTTTTCATGAAGTTAATCTTGGCATTGCCGTGGATTCTCCACGGGGATTAATGGTTCCTGTGGTTGAGGGTGCCTCCACAATGTCCTTGGAAATGCTGTCAGCAGAAATTAAGAAAAAGGCAATCGCCTGTCGCGACGGTACCATACAACCGGACGATCTTTCCGGGGGAACTTTTACACTAACCAATCTGGGAATGCTGGGTGTGGAAAATTTCACACCTGTTCTTAATCCGCCTGAAATTGCAATTCTTGGAGTGGGTGGAATTAGGGTGAAGCCTCAAAGGCAGGAGGATGGAGAAATTTCCTTCGTGGATCAGATTTCGCTTAGTTTAACCATAGATCACCAAGCGATTGACGGTGCCCCTGCTGCCCGATTTTTACAGACTTTTGTAAACCATTTAGAAACTCATCCGGGTGAAAACCCACAAACCATTGAAGGAGAAGAATAATTGTGAAATATGATTTTGCCGTAATTGGAGCCGGACCCGCTGGGTATGTGGCCGCTAAAAAAGCCGCGTCTGCCGGATTAAAAGTGGTCATGGTTGAAAAGAAAAAGCTTGGAGGCGTCTGCCTGAACGAGGGTTGCGTTCCATCGAAGACTCTTTTGCAGGCCGCCAAAACTTACCATCACGCAAAGCACGGATCTATTTTCGGAGTCGAAGCAGGAAGTCTAAGTTTTGATTTTGGAAAAGCCCATGCTCATAAAAATTCGGTTATGGATCGAATGAGAGACGGAATTGCCGGGTTGATGAAGAAGCATAAAGTCGAAGTTATTGAAGGAGAAGCTACACTAGTCAAAGGTGGTTTTTCGGTGAACGGAGAAACCCATGAGGCTGAAAATATTCTGCTTTGCACCGGCTCTTCTCCCACCATTCCTCCCATACCGGGTATCGAGGCGGAACACATCGTTGACTCTACCGGTATTTTAAATAACGAAACTCTGCCTGAAAATCTGGTTATTGTGGGCGGAGGAGTGATTGGATGTGAATTTGCCTGTGTTTATGCCTCGGTCGGAGTTCCTGTTACCGTATTGGAAGCCATGCCCGAAATTTGTCCCAATTTAGATTCTGAAATTTCAGCTATTCTCCGGAAGGAACTCGAAAAGAAAGGGGTTACCTTTGTACTTGGTGCGAAGGTGGAAAGTTTTGAGGGCAAGTCCGTTCGTTATAACCTGGAGGGAGAGGGCAAGGATATGGATGCTGACTTGGTTCTTATTGCCACCGGCCGACGCCCCAATGTTTCGGATCTTGGACTGGAAGATATTGGCTTGGATTTTGATCCACGAGGCGGTGTGAAAGTCGATCAGCGTGGAGCTACTAACTTACCAGGTGTTTGGGCAGCCGGTGATATAACCGGACAAGCCTGGCTCGCCCATGCCGCAAGTCGTATGGCTGAGGTGGTGGTTCATAATATTACCGGTCAGAAAGATATCATGCGGCATGACACTATGCCTGCAGTTGTTTACACAAGCCCTGAGGTCGCTGTAGTTGGATTGACTAAGGAGGAAGCAACCGAGCGCGGTTTCAAAGTGAAGACTGGAAAAATACCTATGGCGATCAATGCTCGATACATTGCAGAAAATCCCGGGGAAGAGGGTATGTGTAAGGTCGTGCTTGATGCAGATACAAATCGTTTACTCGGCGTTCACATGGTGGGGGGAGCCTGTTCAGAAATGATTTTTGGAGCGACTGCCATGCTGGAAACCGAGTTAAGGGAAGAGGAAATTGCAGAAATCGTATTTCCACATCCAACCACATCCGAAATTATGAAGGATGTTTTCATGGCCGTCCGTTAACCATTTTTAAATTACTAAACACCTTTCGATATGCCTAAGTCACAAATAGTAGAACCTGCAGAAGAACGTAAAGCCGGAACCATTCGGTTTGCTGAGATCCCTCTCAATCAGTACAAGCAAGATATTGCCAAAGAGAAAGAAGCCTACGGGGCTGAAGCTTTGGTGGGTATGTATGAAGATATGCTTCTTATCCGCGTATTCGAAAATATGCTTCAATCCATTAAAACTCAGGGTTCCTACGAGGGGATCGAATATGACCACAAGGGACCGGCTCACCTGTCAATCGGGCAGGAGGCATCATCGGTCGGACAAGCCTTTCTCCTTGGTATTGATGATCACATCCTAGGTTCACACCGTTCGCATGGTGAGATTTTGGCTAAAGGTATGTCCGCGATTCGAAAATTGGATGATGCTTCCCTGATCGAAATTATGGAGAATTTTCTTGGTGGTGATTGCTACCGGGTGGTTGAGAAAGAGGGTTCAGATTCAGTCAAGGACTTGGCTCGAAACTTTTTACTTTATGGTGCCTTGGCCGAAATCTTTGGCCGTGAAAACGGGTTTAACCGGGGATTGGGTGGATCAATGCATGCATTTTTTCCTCCTTTTGGAATTTTGCCCAATAATGCAATCGTGGGTGGTTCTGCGGATATTGCTATGGGGGCTTCTCTGTTCAAGAAGGTTAACCGTAAGAGCGGTATCGTTATTTCCAATATAGGCGACGCGTCCATGGGGTGCGGACCGACTTGGGAAGCAATGAATTTTGCCTCGATGCGCCAGTTCAAGGAGCTTTGGGATTCTTCGATGCGCGGTGGATTGCCAATTATTTTCAACTTCATGAATAATTTTTACGGAATGGGAGGTCAGACGGCTGGCGAGACCATGGCCTTTGATTGCCTGGCTAGGGTAGGGGCGGGCGTGAATCCGGAATCAATGCATGCCGAACGGGTCGATGGCTATAACCCTTTGGCTGTCGTGGACGCAATCAAGCGAAAGAAAGCATTACTTGAGAATGGAGATGGCCCGGTTTTGCTTGAAACGATTACTTATCGTTATTCCGGACATTCCCCCTCGGATGCATCCTCCTATCGATTAAAGGAAGAGGTTGAGGCATGGCAGGCTGTGGATCCTATAAATGCATACTCAAAAGAACTGATAGAAGCCGGTATGCTTACGGAGGAAGCAATTGAGCAAACGCAGGCAAACATCACCAAAGCAATGACGCAGGCATGTCGTTTGGCTTCGGACTTGGAGGTTTCTCCAAGACTCGCTTCGGAAAAAATTGGAAATTTAATGTTCTCCAAGAGGAAAGTTGAAAACTACGATACTACACGGGAGCCTGAGTTGATCTTAGCGGCTGCAGATAATCCAAGGGTTCAGGCATTGGCTAAGAAATCAAGAGCCGGTGTGATTGACGGAAAACCCGTTTCCAAAAATAAAGTTTATCAATTCAGGGATGCCATCTTTGAGGCGGCCTTTCATCGTTTTCAAAATGATTCCACATTGGTTGCCTATGGTGAGGAAAATCGTGATTGGGGTGGGGCTTTCGCCTGTTACCGTGGTTTAACTGAGTCTCTTCCGTATCATCGTCTTTTTAACTCCCCAATATCTGAGGCAGCCATTGTGGGCAGTGCTGTTGGTTATGCATTGGAGGGGGGGCGTGCGTTAATTGAGTTGATGTATTGTGACTTTATGGGCCGTGCGGGAGATGAGATCTTTAATCAACTGGCCAAGTGGCAAAGCATGTCCGCATGCATTCTTGAAATGCCTGTTGTACTTCGGGTTTCCGTTGGTTCCAAATATGGAGCTCAACATTCTCAGGATTGGAGTGCGCTCGTAAATCATATTCCAGGCTTACAAGTTGTATTTCCATGCACTCCATATGATGCCAAAGGAATGC
>CAJWWH010000058.1 GCA_913048545.1 uncultured Opitutia bacterium
GTCAAATTGAAGCAAAAGCACTCCGGAAAATGAGACACCCAACCAGAATCCGACAACTCCACGGTTTCTTTGAGGCGGACCAGAGCTCAGTTAATAAACCAAAACCGGAAGCACTCCGCCAATTAGGTCTGTAGACCTTGCTGAGAAAGATTTTTTTTACCGGACAAAAAAGTTGCTTCAGACGGTTACTGATTATATTCTATTAGCATGATCAATTCTCCAATTCATACACTTGCCTTCATCGGAAACTTCGGTGGCGGAGAAATTATTCTTATTTTTCTTATCGTTCTTCTCCTTTTCGGAGCCAAGAAAGTTCCCGAATTGTTCCGTTCTTTGGGAAAAGGTGTCACCGAGTTTCGCAAAGCGAAAAACGACTGGGAACAGGACATCAATGAAGTGATGAATCAGGACCCGATTGAAGATCATGACTTCTCCAAGTCAGAGGATAAAAAATCAGAGGACAGCGACTCGGTTTCCCACGAAGGTGAGAAGCAGACCGTAAGCTAGGCAAGTCTGTAAATTCCTACCCGCCGGCAAGCACCGGCGAAAATCCGGACTGTTTGAGCCAGTGAAAGGCATCATCCCGCCGATCACCCTGTAATTCCATCGTGTTTCCATTCCATGTACCCCCCGTACCCAGACTGGTTTTAAGAGTCTTTAACATTTTCGATTTTTTAGCTTCTCCTAAATAAGTGGGAAATCCCATTATGGTGGTGACGGTTTTCCCTCCTCTTCCACCTTTCTCTCTTCGTATCTCGAGTCTCTCCCCCTGCCCTAAACGAGTCTGGGCTTTGGGCTTGGGTAACAAATTATTTTGAGGCGGGGCGTGCGGAAGTCCACTCGCATCCAAAGAAGAGAAGGGAGAATGATCCACGAATTCTCCGGTTGAGGAGGTGGATATTTTATTTTTACCCCTTGAACCCTTGCTCATCCTCCACAAACCCCCTTCTCGGGTTCCCCGTCATCCAACCAAATCAGGGCTTTTTCATAACTCCGGTTCATCAGAAAGTGCTTTAACCGAGGATGCAGTTCAACCGTGGGATCACGGGAAATCTCATCCAGTCTTTGCAACGCTTTGACCAGACCTCCAGCGGGAGCATCTTTGGGACGCACAATTATTTCCAAACATTGAATCATTTCCTCCATAATGTTCTAAACAATGATCTTTCTAATTATTGCCAAGCTCAAACGGAAGAACTAGACTATTTAGTTCTTAAAATGAAAAAAATTTGTATTATTGGCGGTGGGATATCCGGTTTGTCGATTGCGAACAGGCAAAAAAAAATCGGACACCAGGTCATCCTGCTTGAATCTACAGACCGTGTCGGTGGGGTGATACAATCCAAGCGGGTGAATGGATTTCTTTTGGATTACAGTGCAAACACCCTGAATGTAAGACTTAAAAAAACCAGGGAACTTCTGCAGGAATGCGATGCCTGGGAAAATTGCATCGATGCGAACCCACAGGCGCAAAAAAGGATGATCGTACGGCAGGGTAGGATTGTTGATCTACCCCACAGTTTCATCTCCTTTCTCTCCAGTCCCTTTCTTTCCCTTGCTGGAAAAATCCGGATGCTTACCGAACCCCTTGTGAGCAGAGCAAAATTACCAGACGAAGAATCGGTTGCCTCTTTTATTTCCCGGAGGCTGGGAAAGGAGGCTCTCGATTATGCGGCCAATCCGTTTCTGGCGGGAATTTATGCCGCCCGGCCGGAAAGTCTTAATCTAAAACAGGCCTTTCCCAAACTTTGGGAAATCGAAAAAGAATATCGCTCCCTGTTCTTGGGAATGAAAAAAATTCAAAAAAACAGGGACAATCCAAATCTTAAAAAAGCCCGCCTGCTTTCGTTTCCAGGCGGAATGGAAGAACTTGCTCAAAAACTTGCGTTTCCTCTGAAAAAAGAAATCCTGCTTGCTCATCGTGTCAAAAAAATTGCCCGTGGAAAGGATTACTGGGCCGTAACCCACCAAAATCATGAGGGCATGGTTACCGAGGAAAAATTCGATGAAGTGATCTCCACTCTACCCTCTCATCAAATTCTCTCCATCGAATGGGATTCGATCGAGGGCATGGAAAATATTTCCACCCTCGCGTCCGCCACTCATTATCCATTAGCCTTGGTTTACCTTGGCTTTCAAAAAAAGGATATTAAGCACCCGCTGGACGGATTTGGCTTTCTCGTGCCTGAAGTCGAAAATCTTAAGATCCTCGGAACCCTTTTTTCAAGCACACTTTTTCCGGGAAGGGCACCGGACGGACAGGTATTATTAACCACCTTTGTGGGTGGGGAACGAAATCCTGAATTAGCCAAATTACCCGATCACGCACTTGGGGAACTGGTTCAAAATGAATTATCCAAACTTTTGGGAATTCAGGCTCCTCCCGTTTTTATTGAAGTGAAAAAATGGCCCACGGCGATCCCACTGCCCGATGCGGAAATGGAGAAAAGAAAAAACGCCGCAAAGAAACTTTCCTCTTTGAATCCCGGACTGAGCTTTTCAGGCTCTTTTTTAACCGGGGTATCTCTTCCGAACTGCCTCGAAGCATCCACTTTTGAATTTTAATCCCGGCAATGCTTTTTCTTGGAAAGATTGCCTCGATAAGGTTTACTGATTGTATTAATCTGTATTTGTTAAAACCTTAATCCACATCTAAATATATGATCGCCAACGAGTCCACTACGCCGGCTAAGACCGCTGTCATCCTTCTTAACATGGGAGGGCCTCAAAATGCGGAAGAAGTTCATCCTTACCTCAAGGAACTTTTTCAGGACCGGGAACTTCTCAAACTTCCATTTCAAAAAGTGCTCGGTAATTTTATTGCCTGGCGAAGAACCCCCAAGATTCAGGAACGGTATGCCGAGATCGGGCAATACTCCCCCACCCTTAATCTCATGGAAAAACAGGGCGAACAAATCGCCAAAAAGCTTGATCAGGTCAGCCCGGAAACTGCTCCCCATGTCTGCGTTTCCGGTTTCCGTTATTCATCCCCTCGAACCGGAGAGATGATAAAGACATTTAAGGAAGCCGAACGAATCGTTCTTTTTTCACAATACCCTCAGCACAGTTGTTCAACGAGCGGTTCCTCTCTATGCGACGCCTACCGCTGGCTCGAACAAAATAAAAGTGAAGCGGATCCAAAGAAAATTTCCGTTATTGATCAGTGGTGGGACCGGATTGATTATTCAGAACTCTGGGCTTTTTTGATCAAAAGAAAATTTGATGAAATGAAGAGTGCCTACGATTTAAAGGATGAGGACATCCGAATTATTTACTCTGCACACAGCCTTCCGGAATCCTACTGCATGGAAAAAGGGGACAAGTACAACCTCGAAATAACCGGTTCCTATGAAAATATTGAAAAGGTATTGCAGGGCATGGGCTTGAAGCACGAAGGTGCCCTGGCTTGGCAGAGCAAAGTCGGACCACAGCGGACAAAATGGCTCACACCCGGAACGCCAACTGTGATCAGAGAGACTAAGCAAAAAGCAATCCTTATGGTTCCCATTGCCTTCACGACTGACCATATCGAAACATTGGATGAAATTGATATTGAATTCCGGGAATACGCCGAGGAAGTGGTGGATCATTTCGCACGGGTGGACTGCTTCAATTTGGAGGAAAAATTTATTGATTTATGCACCCGCCTAATCACCGAGCACATCGATTCGGATTATAATTCCCGAATTCGCCCGTGCTGCGTGAACTGCGAAGGGAAGGACTGTTCATCGATGAGAAAATTTTTCAGGTCCACTCCGGTTCATCAGACTGCCCGGTAACCATCTCTCCGACCCGCTCTTTTTTTTCTGTTTTGTATCTTCCCCGTAGATAATACTCCTCAATTCTGGATATGAATTTCAACGACGCCCGTGATTTAATGTGGATAGCCGGTGGTTTATACGGCTTTGCATTTATTTTTGGGTTCCTGAAAACCTTTCGCCTGAATTGGGCACCCTTACAGGAAGCACCGCTGGCTGGAATTATTATTGGATTTATTATCCAAACCCGGGCACTTTATCTCCGGGGATTGGAGGTGCACGGCTGCCCGCTTGGCAACGCACTCGAACGGATTCAGTTTATTCTTTGGTCATTGATTCTTACTTTCATCATCCTGCGAATTCTTTGGAAACTCGATTTGCTTGGTTCATTCTGTGCCGGCCTCGCATTCGGTGCCGGATGGCTCTCTCTTCTTTGGCCTGCCAGTGATCCCCAGTATTGGCTCGCTCCTAATTATCAAAAGTTATTCTCCAGCCCGTGGATAGAATTGCACGCCTCAATTGCGATTTTCAGTTACGGAGTTTTTTCGCTTCTTGCCGTGGTCAGCGGGATGTACCTTGTTCAAAGGAAAGCGCTGTTATCGAGAAAGTTTGATAAACTGGGAGCATACCTCCCTCCAATTAACGATCTCGAAATTGCCGCTTGGCGTCTGCTTTCTGTGGGTGTTCTCTTTCTGACCATTTCAATTCTGGTCGGCGGTATGCACTGGACAAGGCATCCTGAATTTGTCTCCGTGGCAAAGCTTGCCGTGACTCTCTTTCTTTGGACTGGATACACCGCAGTGTTTTTCCTGCATTTAAGCAGCCGGCTTTATGGTTCGAAATTTGCCAAGGTTTCAATCATTCTACTGGTTATCGCAATTGGAAGTCTGGCGGTGGTCAATTCGCGGACAAGAGATAAACAAAAAGAAGTGGTTTCCCCGGAATCATTAACCACACTTTTTATCCAATGATCGGGGAAAACAATCAATCTTTGCATCTGCTTGGCAGTTCCCATCAGGTCGCTGATTTATCCGCCCGGGAACAAATCAGTTTACCTCCTGAATCAATTGATGACTTCTATCATGGACTCGGTCAGATTAAAGGCTTAAACGAATATCTTCTGCTCAACACATGTAACCGGACAGAAATTTACGGGGCGACTGAAGGAAATTTCAGCTTCGACTCACTCCGCCAATACCTCAGTAATTTCCGTAAAATTGAACCTGAGTTTTTAAATCAGCACTCCTACCACCGAAGCAACCACGAGGTGGTTAATCACTTATTCAAAGTCACCTCCGGAATCGATTCGCAAATGGTGGGAGAAACTGAAATTCTTGGACAGGTCAAAAAAGCATACGAGGATGCATGTAATCGAAATGTCGCCGGAAAAATGCTCAACCGCCTTTTTCAAAAAGGATTCCAGGCGGCAAAATGGGCCCGAACCAACACCGGGATATCCCGCGGTCAGGTGAACCTCGGAAATGTCCTCTGCGAACTGGCGAGAAGAATATTCGGAAAAGTATCAAGTTGCAGACTGCTTGTGGTCGGTGCGGGTGAAGTGGCTGAGAGTACAATTGAAGCATTCAAGTCGAGAGGTTCCCAGGCCATTACAGTGACCGGTCGGACTTTTGACTGGTGCCCGCTCTGCCGGAGAAAACCGGATGAATTAGCCGAGAAGTTTGGGGGCTTTGCTCTTTCCTATAACCAGTTCAAAGACTCCATGCACCTGTTTGACGTCATATTAACCTCAACTTCAAGTGCACAATCAATCATTGATTTTGCCGACATCCAAAAGACTATTAGCAAAAGACCGAATCAACCATTGTTTCTTATTGATGCTTCCGTGCCCCGAAATATTGATGAAAAAGTATCTAAAATTGATAATGTGTTTCTCTACAACATGGATGATGTTTCGACGATCGCGAACGAGAATTTAAAATCAAGAATTTCCGAGGTGGACCGCTGTAAAGGTGCTCTTGCCCGCCGTGCCCACAAACTATGGGAACAGATGACTCAGACCCGGGAAGTTTCCTGACCGACCCAGTCTTCCACCCCCCGGTCGGTGGTGACCTGTAAGCACTTTATTATTTTTTTCGCGACTAGAGCCGATTTTTCGCCCGAATGTGAATCCTTGAGTATTGTGGTCATGGATTCACTGAGCACTCTTCCATTGGCACGACCCTGTAGGAATTCAGGATAGGGCGGATCATCGGCCAACAGAATATTAGCCATTCCGAGATGGGGAATCCGAATGAGAGTTCGCCCCAGCAGGTAAGTCAGTGGATGTGCACGATATGCAATCACTCCGGGAATTCCTGCAATTGCACAGGAGAGTGACATCGTGCCGGAACTCATCAGGGCCGCCCGGGCTGTAATACCCGCTTTTCCTATTACTACCCGCACCCGTCCCTTGAGGTTACTGCGAAGAGATAACAAATGATCAGCCAGATTCCTGATTGTTAAATCCGGAACCGGGAGAACTATTTCCAAATCGGGAAAATCCTGCAGTAATTCACTAACCGTATCCAAAAAAACCGGCAGTATTCTTTGCACCGGTTGTACCCGGCTACCCGGAAGAATGAGTAACGGCCCTTTGGGATCATAGCTGATTGAATTTTGATAGCCGGATTGCACAAAAGGATGCCCGACAAAGGAGACCGGTAAATTGGTATCCTCATAGCATGCCACTTCAAAAGGGAAAATCACGCCCAACCCATCAAGAATTTTTTCCATCACAAACCGGCGCTTTGGTTTCCAGGCCCAGAGTTGCGGACTGATGTACTGAAGAACCAGGATATCCCCCCCGCCCTTCCGGGAAAGGCCAAGTTTTTTGAGCTCTTTGGCAAGCCGAAGATTAAATCCCGGATAATCAATCAGAAGAACAGTTCTGGGTTGGAACTTTTTAATCCATTCAATCGTGGCTGAAAAAATTTGCTTAAATATCTGGTAATTTTTAATGACCTCAAAAAATCCCACCACCGCATGATCCACCAGCGGATAAACCAAATGGGCTCCTTTTTTCTCAAGCTCTCCCCCTCCCACTGCGGAGATTGTTAAATCTGGCTGCCTTTTCAACAATCCGGAAACCAGTTCTGCACCGTGTTCGTCCCCTGAAACCTCACCGGCCACCACAAGTAGGTCAACCTGACCATCTGGGGGGGAATGAAACTGTAAGTTTACATTCAATTCACAGTGAAATATTTATTTGTTTGGTAATCGAAAGAGCGACTTCGAGTGCGGTTTTTCCGAATGTACCATCCGTTTTCGGTTTCAAGGACCCATGTACACACTGGATAAAAGAATCAAGTTCTAGGGCAAGAGGTTCTCCTTTTTCAACCGGGACTTCTTTTTTATCGAGTCCGGTCCCACTCTTTTTAATCAGGTGACCTTTTTGATTCATAAAATCAAGAGACAAGTAACCACTGTCCTGAAAAACTCTGATCTCCCGGGCTTTTTTCTCACTTACCCGACTGGCACTTAAATTGGCCACGCATCCGTTTTCAAAAACAATGCGGGCATTGGCAATATCCTCCGTTTTCGAAAGCACACGGACTCCGATTGCATCGACCTTTGAAACCGGAGAGGCAACGAGTGACATCGCAATCCCAATATCATGAATCATCAAATCAAGAACCACTCCGACCTCCGTTCCCCGAGGCTGAAAGGGGGCAAGCCTTTCCACGGTGAGGTACTTGGGATGATCGACCGCTTCTTCCAAAAAAGTCATCACTGGATTGTAATGCTCGATATGACCGACCTGCACAATTGTTTTGTTTTCCTGGGCGACCCGGAGAATTTCCTCCGCTTCAGTCAGGGAGACGCACAGCGGTTTTTCAATCAGAACATGACATCCCGCTTTCATCAATGGAATCGCCACCTCCGCATGACGGTCCGTGGGAGAAACCACACTAATCACATCACAGGATTCTCCCAATGCCTGAAGATCGGTAAACTCCCTGCATCCCTGGGCTTCACTTACCGCTC
This sequence comes from uncultured Opitutia bacterium, assembly GCA_913048545.1. The sequence continues at coordinate 7,743 of CAJWWH010000058.1, forward strand.
TGCGGGCTTCCGGGTTTGGATCAAATACCCCAACCAATTCGCAGGAACTGAGATCGTTGTAAATCCGGGCGTGATGCTGCCCAAGATAACCGCCCCCTGCCACTCCGCATCTCGTTTTGTTATCCTCGCGATTGTCCATATTCATTTGATTACCCGTTTTTAAATTTACCCTGTCTTAAAAAAAGTGATTCTTCGGTCGCTTTGGCAAAAGTTGGATTGTGCGTCACCAGAATTAAAGCCGCCTTTTCTTCCTCACAGCTTTGCAGTAATAAATCCATAACTTCGCCCCCCGTTCTTTCATCCAAGTTACCCGTGGGCTCATCGGCAAGAATTAATTTAGGTTGATTCACCAGGGCCCGGGCAATCGCCACCCGCTGCCTTTCACCGCCGGAAAGCTTGGTCGGGATTTGTTTTTCCTTGTCCCCCACTCCCATCTTGGAAAGAAGCGACCTTGCCCGGTCACGGGTTTCACTTGTGATTCCACCTGCAAGCCTCGAGGGAATCAGTACATTTTCCAAAACATCCAATTCTGGAATCAGATAATAAGCCTGATAAACCACGCCCAAAAAACGGGCCCGTAAAGAAGCTTCCGCCGATGTGCAGGGCGAACTGGCATCCATATCGTACTCTTCCCAGGAGATATGACCACTGTCTCCGGTTTCCAAACGGGCGAGCAAATTCAGCAGCGTGGTCTTGCCACATCCGGAGTCTCCCCGAATGCTCATTGACTGCCCGGAATGCAAACTTAATTCAATCTCATCCAGTACATGAATACGATCATTCTCAAACGGAAAACTCTTCGCGAGCCCCTGGACATGAAGAATCTTTCTGCCGGTGTTATTCACTGCGCAAAGCCTCGGCGGGTTTTAAACGGGTTGCCCGCCAGGCAGGCAACATTCCCGCAATGGTGGAAACTAAAACAGCAAAAAAAGCGAAAGTCAGAAAAGTCGACAAACTCCCGCTTGATTCCCATGGGTAATATATTTGCAGACTGTAAAAATCATAGAACTGGGACACCCCCGCCTGTCCATCCTCCCCGGCAATATTTTGCACAATAAAGGACATTAATTCATCGCGGAAAAACATAAATAACAAAGCAAATCCACATCCCAGAACTGAACCGAGCAGACCGATAATAAAACCCTGCAGGCAAAAAATTAAACCAACTGAAATCCGGCGGCCTCCCATCGCAACGAGTAATCCAATCTCGCGGGTTTTCCTCAGAACTGAAGTCATCAGAGCAATCGCAATGGCAAAAGCAGCAACCAATCCAATCGGAACCATAATCAGAATCATTAAATATTCCTCAAATTTTAACAGATCAAAAAACCAGGCGTTTTCCACAAACCAGGGAATAACAGACCACCCTTCCCCAAGATAGTCCTTCAATTCCTCACAGGAGTGCCCAAGTTTTTGTTCATCTGCGGCGACTGATTTAATCGCACGGAAGTAGAAACCGTCCACAGTCCCCTCCCCTCCACGCATGTCCTGCATAAAGCGCATCGTGCCAATCAGAGCTTCAGTGTGAAATCCCTGCCAGGGGACCTCGAAAATCCCCCCCACCCGCACTTCGCGCGGAGGAATAATCTCATCCTCTTTTGCCTTGGTGACCATTGCCGGGAAAAATACCTCAATCGTGGAACCCTTAAGCACTTGAAATCGAAAAAGGTCACCCTTCTGAAAAGGTTCACCTTTGCCTAAGGGGTGGAAAACCGGAATCCCTAAACCCCGGTCAATTGGACCGTCCGAGAGTGTGGCATTAAATTCTTCCCCGCTTTCCCCGTCCCGGATAACAAAATCCTGATCGCTGGTAAATAAAATCTCCCATTCTCCGCTCTCCACAAATGGATCAAGACGGGTGATGGCAATCTGCCCTTTTGCCGAATCAGCACTTTGATTCCTGTCATGAAACTGAATGATTGCGGGCGGGCGAACTCCCAATTGATTTGCCACTTGGGTGCTGATAAAAACCACTTCGTCTTCGAGCGTGTCAACCGTGGGAAGAGGGGTGATATCGACCGCTTCGTGGGCATTCATTTTCAATGCCCCTCCTTTCAAAAAAGAATTGATATCAAACACAGGATTATCCGCAGTGGGTGTAATGCCCATTGAGTATGGGGTGGCGTTGTAATTTCCTTTTTGCAGAATTACCCGCCCCTGCAAATAGGGCATCAGGTGCTCAATGAAAGGAAATTCTTCCATCCTCTCCTTTTTTTCCTGCCAATTGCCGGAAGATTTCCATGGTACAATTCGACCGTGCCCCTGGGCGTCAATTATGTCGTTCCTGAATTTTTCCTGAAATCCCTGCATGAATACGACCACCACAATCATCACATTAACCCCCAAAGCCACACCAATAACTGCAAGCAGCGAGAAAAATGAGACTTTTTTCTGGCTGGGAAAAAGTTGTTTCCAAGCCAGATACAGGGGCCAGGGCAATTTCATAAGAGCTTCAAATTACTCAACCTGTCGGGGGGCATTATCCTCCATTGTCTGATTAAAATCGGGC
>CAJWWH010000059.1 GCA_913048545.1 uncultured Opitutia bacterium
ACCCCGACTGAGAGTACCAAAAACTCCTGTGCTACCATTACACCACCAGGCTACAAAATTTAAAATGTTCACAACTCGATTAAAGTCAAGATTCTTGCTCCAAAACAACTCATTCAATGTCCAGTAAATTCAAAAGAATTATCCTCAAAATAAGTGGCGAAATCCTGGGAAGCAGGACTGAAGGTGAGCCCATTCATGCAAAGTCATTGGAAAATATTTGTGCCGAAATCAAGGCGGTTTCCGATATGGGAGTGGAGGTAGGATTAGTGGTCGGTGGCGGAAATATTTTTCGCGGACTCCAAGGAAGCGACAAGGGAATTGATAGAACGACTGGTGATTCAATGGGAATGCTGGCCACAGTAATCAATGGACTTGCGCTGATGGACCGACTTGAAAAGATGGGTTCGGTTGTTCGAGTTCAAAGTGCGATTCCGATGGATAAACTGGCCGAACCATATATACAAAGGCGGGCCATCCGACATTTGGAGAGAGGGCGAATTGTTATTTTTGTTTCCGGAACTGGAAATCCATACTTTTCCACAGACACAACCGCTGCACTGAGGGCAAGTGAAATTTCTGCTGAGATAATACTCAAGGCCACAAAAGTGGATGGCATTTACGATAAGGATCCCCATAAGCATGAAGACGCGGTTAAGTTTGATCATTTAAGTTACATGGACTGCCTGGAAAAGAGGCTTTCTGTTATGGACTCCACCGCTTTTTCACTCTGTATGGATAATGGCATGCCCATTCTTGTTTTCGACCTTCAGCAAAAGAATTCTATTCGTATGGCAGTTGCAGGAGAAAAAATTGGCACGGTTGTTAAATAATTCTTCCCATTACTACACCTCTTATTACCTAAACCACCCGCAAAAATGGATACTTCTCAAATTTTCTCTAAAATGAATCAGGACACCGGCAAATCAATTGATCATGTCATGAACGAATTCAAAACTTTGCATACCGGCAAAGCAAACTCTTCTATGGTAGAAAATGTTTCAGTTGATGTATACGGCTCCGCAATGAAACTCCGCGATATTGCCGCAATCACCACTCCCGATGCCCGAACCATTCAAATTCAACCGTGGGACAAATCAAGTTGTGCCCCTATCGAAAAAGCTCTTCTTGAGGCAAAAATCGGAATCACTCCGCTCATCACTGGTGAAATTATTAGATTGCCCATTCCCGAGCTCAGTGGTGAACGGCGGGAAGAACTTTGTAAAATAGCCCAGGGATTCGCCGAGCAAAGCCGGGTGGGTGTCCGGGCATCCAGGAAAGAGGCAATGGACGCGCTTAAAATCGCACAGAAAGATGGATTGCCTGAGGATGATTTTAAAAGAGCAGAGAAAAATGTTCAAAAAAATACAGATGATGCCGTGGCCAAGATTAACGACGCTCTCGCAGAGAAAGAATCAGACCTCAGGCAGGTCTAGCTTCTCTCTTTCTCACAAGTCACATCATAGGCTTGCTTGAAAGGTGACGGCAAACGATAAACGGTCGTGAAAAAAATAGTTGTTAAGCTTGGCACCGGTATACTCTCCGCCGGTAATGGAAACATTAGGACTGACCGAATGGAAGAATTGGCTCATAGCGTTGCAAGACTTTCAGAGGAAGGTGTCGCAACAATAATTGTCAGTTCAGGGGCAGTCGGACTTGGAATGGGAAAATTGGGTATAGAAGAAAGACCCAAAGAACTTTCCCTGCTTCGGGCATGCGCATCGATTGGCCAGTGCCGATTGATGAACGCATGGAGTCAGTCACTGGAAAATGCGGGATTGATTACTTCCCAAGTCCTCCTTACCCGTGAGGACTTTAAGAGTAGAGAAAGATCCCGAAAAGTAGAAGAAACATTAAATACGCTGCTTAAAGAAAAAGTTGTGCCCATTGTAAACGAGAATGACTCGGTAAGTGATGAGGAAATTAAATTCGGAGACAATGATGTACTCTCCGCCCTTCTCGCATCGATTGGAAAAGCGGATTTTCTAATTATTCTCTCCACCGTGAAAGGTCTGATGACAAATCCGAATACCGGCACCTTAATTCCATTCGTTGCGGAAATAACCCCGGCCATTGAAGCAGTGGCCAAGGGAACACTAAGTCCGACAGCAGTGGGCGGAATGACAACCAAGATTGAAGCCGCAAAAATAGCCTGTCGTTCCGGTTGTGCCGTTTACATTGGCAGCGGTGAAAACCCATCTCAACTAAGCGACATTATTTGCGGAAAAAAAATCCCCGGAACCTTTTTTGCACCGGCTGGCTTGGAATTGTCGGAAAGAAAGAAATGGCTAGCATTTTTCCCCCCGCCCAAAGGATTTTTAACCATCGATCAGGGCGCGGAGAACGCGATCACAAATGAAGGCGGTAGCTTACTTGCAATCGGTATTTCCGATGTAAGTGGTCAATTTGAAAAATCAGATGTGGTAGAAATTAAAAATCGAAACGGGCAAATAATAGCCCGTGGTATTACCCGATTTAGCCGGGACGAATTACAAAATGTGCGCGGAATGCAAAATAAAGAAATACTTAAACTTTTCCCGGGTAAAAACCGCCCCGAAGTGATTCACCGTGATCATTTAGCACCTTTACAAAACGAAAAAAGCTGAAAACGCTTGCCCGTTGATCACCTTTAAGAGAAAGGTATTCTCCGTGTACGATTACGAAGACGAGGATGAGGATATGTTCGGTACTCCAAAGCCGAAAAAAAGTGAGGTGGGCATTGATTTTAAATCGGAGCTGAACTCGGATCAATTTCAGGCGGTCACCGCTCCGTTCGGACCCGCCTTAGTTTTGGCCGGTGCTGGTTCCGGGAAAACCAGAACACTCACTTATCGGGTGGCTTATCTCCTTAATCAAGGAGTGAGTCCCGAGGAAATCCTTCTTTTGACTTTTACGAATAAAGCATCCAAGCAAATGCTCGGACGGGTTGAGGAATTGACGGGGGTGAGTTCACATCGTTTTCTAGGAGGAACTTTTCATCATGTTGGCGGGCAAGTACTCCGCCTGTTTGGGGACTCTATTGGACTTCCACGAAATTTCACCATCTTGGACGATGCAGATTCAGATGCACTTCTTTCCGAAGTAATCCGAGATTTGGATCCCGGCTTTTTCAAATCTAAAGAAAACCCAAAAGCCAAACCAATTAAGGGAATTATCAGCTTCTCCCGCAATGTTATGGTGCCTGTTGAAGATGTAGCCAAGGGACGGTATCCATCGAACAGCGAACTGCTTGCAAAAATCGATTCTTTCATGCGGGACTATCAGGACACTAAAATAAGGCGGGGATTAGCAGATTACGACGACCTGCTCGTATTATGGCTCCAAGTTTTGGAAACAAACAAGGAAGCCGCCCGGTACTATCAGGAACGGTTTTCTCATATTCTCGTGGATGAATATCAGGATGTAAATTCTCTACAGTCCAAAATTGTAGATAAAATTGCCGCCAATCATCAAATTATGGCCGTGGGGGACGATGCACAGTGCATCTACACCTGGAGGGGTGCGGACATTGATCAAATTCTTGGATTTCCGGAAAGACACCCGGGAACGAAAATTTTTAAAATTGAAACGAATTATCGAAGTTCTCCTGAAATTCTTAAATTTGCAAATGGCATATTAGAAAATCGCAAGACTAGTGAAAATTTTACCAAGACCCTCAAGCCTTCCCAACCCCACCAAGATCTTCCAGTTGTTGTCCCCACAATAGATGGTTACCAACAGTCAAATTTCGTTTTATCCAAAGTTGAACAGCTTGTCGATAACGGCATTTGCCTTCATGATATCGCAATTCTTTACCGGGCTCATTATCACGCAATGGAACTTCAAATTGAACTCTCCCGCAGAGATATTCCATTTGTCATCACAAGCGGATTAAAGTTTTTTGAACAAGCCCATGTCAAAGACTTGGTTGCCCAGTTGCGTTTTGTGGTGAATCCCAAGGATTCAACCGCATTTTATCGGTTTGCCTGCCTTCTACCCAAAGTGGGTGAAAAAACTGCCGCCAAGCTGCTTTCAATTGCAGAAAAAATAGTCGGTGAACAGGAAGTCAAAATTACTGCGGCACTGGCCCATCCTGATTTGGTTAAAAAAGTGCCGGCGGACGCCAAGGAGGACTGGGTTGGCTTAGTAGAGACATTAAGAAGTGTGGAGGAATTAACCGGTACGGCAACTCCTTCAAAAGTGGTCGATGAGGCGATTAACGGATGGTATCAGGAATATTTGCACGCAACTTATGAAAACTGGCCAAGAAGGGAGGAAGATTTGGAAAGCTTGGTTGATTTTGCTGGAAAGTACGATAATTTAGCTGAGATGCTCACTCAGTTAATCCTACTGAGTTCCGAATCTGGAGACCGGGTGGTTCGTCCGGGTGAAAGCTGCCTTCGCCTGTCCACGATCCACCAATCCAAAGGTCTTGAATTTCAACATGTTTTTATTATCGGCTTGGCGGACGGTTTGTTCCCCAATAAAAGAGCGATCGACGGAGAAGGAGATCTAGAGGAGGAAAGAAGGCTTTTTTATGTGGCATCCACCCGGGCTGAACGATCGCTCCACTTGGTTTTTCCCATGCTTTCGAGTCAGAACGGAACCCAAATCCGCCTTATGCAGAGTCGTTTTCTAAAAGAGCTTCCTCAAACGCGTTATGAATTATACAATGTTCACGCTCAAAATGCGTTTGGGCAACAGTCCGGATATGGAGGGAAATGGAGTCAGTACGGAGGCGGCGGTCGAAGAGGCGGAAGATTCGGAAGGTCTTACTAAAAGCAAAGACTTTTTTCCATGGCCCGCCATGGAAGCAGGCTGCAATCATGCCTCTCGGGGAATCTGTAAATCGTGCTGTATACTATTAGTTCTCCGGGTAATGAAAATTTAATTCCATGTTCTATGAATTTGAATATATTTTGACACAAAAGAGATGAGTCCTGCAGACTGTTACCTAGCGCTTGAGAGCACATTAATGAGGCACAGGCTTGAAAAAGTGCCGAACCCTGCCCCGAAAAACGAATCTCCTTAATAATTAAGTCAGGTGCCATTATTTCGACCGTGCACGAATTACCTGTCTTCGAGCTCAACCAGCTACCGGAATGGCTAAATTTTTCTAAATTTCCCTTATAGGAAGGGGCACGTGCGTGTTCCTCCAAAATTTCACGGTGCAGGGGATCTTCCAATTTATTAAAAACTGTTTTTCCACATCATCGACTCAACGGGCTGTGGAGTCCTTTGATTATATTTTGCGGATGTTTTACTCGCGTAGTCAATCTCCACTTCTCCATCAACTTTAAAATAAATCAATTGCCCGATTGGCATCCCTGCATAGACCCGGACAGGTTGGGAAACAGATATTTCGAGAGTCCAGTGGTTGCAAAAACCAACATCGCCCTTTCCTGCCGTTGCATGTATGTCAATACCCAATCGGCCCACACTTGATTTACCTTCGAGGAAAGGAACATATTCACGAGTTTCAGTATACTCTTCTGTAGCCCCAAGGTAGGTTTTACCCGGTCGCAGTACAATACCATCTTTCGAAATTTCAAACCGCTCCACCTTGTTATGCTTCCTGGCATCAATTACATCGTCCACGTAGCAGGCAAGATAACGGGAAAGGTGGACATCATAACTGTTGGTTCCCAGGCAATCGCGATCGTAGGGCTCAATCACGATGTCATTTTTTTTAATGGCGAGCAGGATTGAAGAGTCCGATAAAATCATAGAGTTTTCTTTTTAAAATAAGAAAGGATGAATCGCAAAACATTTTGCTATGTTTAAATTTCTAAAAACTAAAAGCAATAACATGCCCTCCAGGCAGACTAGAAAAAATTTAGAAACCTGTCTCTAAAAGTGCAGGTTTTCCTTGGAAGAAATTACATTCCTTTTTCCTCTCCGCAAAAAGGAAACTTGATTTAAGCAAATGGACGGTAAACTCCAGGTGCTGGAACAGGATACTCTCCGTTTTCACCAGGAACCACTGGTGGGGTGGAATCCCATGTGTAATTATCGATTCCAGGCGCATACTCTCTTCCATTCTTTAACAAATCATCCGCTTCAATTTCCTTTCCGGAATAACAGGCTTCGCGACCCAATATAGCGGTAAAGGTACTCATCGCACCGTACTCAGCTTCATTGTAGTACTCTCCTTTGTGCAAAGCTTCAATTAAATCTTTTTGTTCCTGGTAATGTCCGCCTGGGGATCTACCTATACGAATGGGATCGGAATCAAAAGGCTCAATGAACTTGGCGACTGCACATGTACCTTTGGATCCATGAGCATACTCCGCAACATGAGACCATCCACCTTTCAAATGTCTGCCTTGACTGAACATCTTGGTGCCGTCCGGAAAAGTGTATTCCACAAATGTGTGATCAAAAATTTGAGAAAGTGACCGGTCTCCTCCCATTCTCATTTCACTTCCACCCATCCCGTTCGCCTTAATCGGATACATTCCCTTAATCCAGCAACCCACATCTAGGTTATGAATATGCTGTTCACAAATTTGATCCCCAGATGCCCAGGTGAAATGATACCAGTTATTAACCTGATATTCCATTTCTGTCATTCCCTCTTGTTTGGCACGATGCCAAATTGAATTACCATTCCAATAAACACGAAGCATATTAATATCACCGATCACGCCATCCTGTAACTGCTTAACGCAACTCGTGAAACGTTCCTCATGACGGCGTTGAAGACCGATCCCAACAGTTAGCCCCTTTTCTTTGGCTTTTTTAGCCGCCTCCAAAACACGACGAACTCCAGTCACATCACTTGCAACTGGTTTCTCCATAAAAACCTTTTTACCTTGATTAATCGCATATTCAAACTGCTGAGGTTTGAAGCCGGGCGGAGTGGCAATAACAACCATATCGACATCTTCATTGATTGCCTGCTTGTACCCATCAATACCGCCAAAAATTCTGCCCTCTACATCCACCCGGTCGTCACCGTATTTCTTTTTAAAAGCGGCAATCTTATTGGTGGCTTTTTCAGGAAATGCATCTGCGACTGCGACCAGTTTTGTATTACAGCGAATATTCTTATCTTTTTCCAAATCCTTGGGTGCGTCTAAAATTTGTCCGATAGCACCCGTCCCGCGTCCACCTAAACCAATAGCTGCCACACGAATAGTGTCACTTTGCAACGCCTCACCTCGGGCAACATAAGGAAAAGAGGCTGCGGCACTGGCAAGAGCAGTTGAGCTGATAAATTTTCTGCGACTTACGGAATCTGTTTCTTTCATTTTAGATAATAGCTTGGTTAGGTAATTTTGAGAGGATTAATTTAAATTTCTAGTTTGAGGTAGCGATTGAGAAGGAGCTTTAATGTCACCAAGTGCCCATTGAATACCGTCCAAAAAGTGTTGCAATAGAAAAGGCGTCCACCAAGTCGCTTTGTTATGGCCAAAATTAGAGTAAAAAACTCGACCTTTTCCGTAAGACCGAACCCAGGAAACAGGATAATCGTTCGTTTTGGAGTTTCCCTTTTTATCAGTTTTCAGAGAATCAAGACCTACTAGAACTCGAAGTTTGCTTCGATCATAACTTTTATATTGGTAGATCTCGTCTGAAAACATAAATTCCTTTTCTTTAAATGCTTGATTTACCGGATGATTGACATCTTCGACAAAGAAAGGCCACTTCCCTCCTGCATTCCAAGGATGACCAGCAAAGCATCCACCTATCATATCAGTGTATTCCTGCCACTGTGACATTCCACCATCAGATGCGGAATGAAAACCAATAAAACCCTTACCATCCTTGATAAAATTTAAAATCGCTTCTCGCTGCGACTCTTCAGTAAAAGCCTTTTGTACATGCGTAGTATTATTGAAAATAATTGCATCATATTTTTCTAAGCCCGTCACTGTGAATTCACTGGTATCCAAAGTAAATGTAGGGGTGAACGCATTAGTTTTCTCTGCTAAAATCCGCAAGCCTTTCACACCGGTTGGTATAGAATTATGCTTGAATCCGCTTGGTTTTGAATAAACGAGTACCTTCCGGACTTTTTGGGGTTGAACTGATGATTTCCGGGGTGCGGCATTCTCGATTTTAACTAGTTCATCATCCGGTTTTGCAAATAGACCATGAGAAACAGAAAGGTGTAAGACGAAAATATAAAATACAAGTTTCACTATTAACTAAAGTAACAAAATCCTATTCAATTATAATTATCGATCTAAGCAAGCAAGGACGGGTAAGATAAAAATAATAAAATTTCTAAGCACAGGATGGACATGTACCAAAAACCTCCATCACATGAGAAATTTTAACAAAGCCAAATGATTTGGCCGTTTCCTCCAACTCATCTCCCATGCAGAGATCAATTCGCTCCGCTCTTCCGCAACTTCGACAGGTTAAATGATGGTGATGATCGTGACCGTGACCCAAACAATACACCTTCGTGCCATTTTCACGAACTCCTCTTTGCACCGCGTTTATTTTCTCAAACTGTTCCAGGCAACGGTATGCGGTCACTAAATCGCATGTTTCATCAGGTAGTTGAGCGTATGTTTCCTCTGCTGACATTGGGGACTCCGCGGCGGCTAATACTTCTAAGATTGCTTTTCTTTGTTCAGTGACACGCAGTCCTTTTTCACGGAGAAGGGTTATCGTATTTTCTACCAAATGTACCATGAATCTAATAATCACACTTGGTCTTAATTGAGCAATACTGAAAGCACTCTTTATTATTTTTATGTTTTTTTTAACTTTTTTTATTGAATGGAATTACCGCACTAATTAGCAATACGCTATGATTCGATTATCTATTCTTTGCCCATCCATTATCTGTCTTCTTACCACCTACTCATATTCCAAACCAACTGAAAGTCCGCTCGATCATTATCAACCACACACTTTAAAATCAGATAATAACCAAGCATTTCATTACCGTACTGCTCCCCCGGTCAGTATTGAAAATGGTCAAAAATACCCCTTGCTGATCTTCTTTCACGGAGCCGGCGGTCGGGGAGAAGATAATAAACGACAACTGACCGATGCGGGAGGAATCCAGGCGTTTGAAAAACAGGGTGTCCGCCTTAATAGAAAATCTCATATTTTTGCAGGACAGGTACCCAAAGGAGAGCGGTGGGTGAACACTGGTTGGAGCCTACTCGGTCACCGGATGCCCCCAATTTCCGATTCCATGAAAATGGCATTCCAGGCAATTGATGCTTATGTGACTGATCCTAAAAATCAGGTCGATCTCAATCGTATCTATGCAATGGGACTGTCCATGGGAGGTTACGGTACATGGGACGCTATTCAGCGAAGACCAAATTTTTTTGCAGCGGCCGTTCCGATTTGTGGGGGGGGAGATAAAAAATTAGCAAAAAATATGACTCGTCTTCCCATTTGGGCTTGGCATGGGGAAAAGGATTCGGTTATTAAACCAATCCGGTCCAGTGACATGATCGATGCGATCAAAAAAGCGGGCGGTTCGCCAAAATACACCGAAATCAAAGGCCGTGGCCATAATTCATGGATAGATGTATGGAATTCAAATGATCTTTGGGATTGGCTTTTTTCTCAAAGCAGATAGCGAGATCTGAAAATATGGGCTTTGAATCAATCTTTTGTCGTTACTAAAAGCTAAAGTGATCCAGTTTCCATTCATGAGAATGGCGAAAGATATTGAATTGTTGTTATTTTGTTATAGTTGGCTAATTTTCAACAAATTGTAACTTAGAGATTACAAATGAAAGTTTGCGTAATAATCCTCCTAATTACGGGTTTAAGTTTTTTTACACCCATGATTAAGGCAGACTCAAAAAACAAGCCTAATATCTTATTTTTCATGGCAGATGACATGGGTATAGGTGATACCAGTGCGTACTTAAATATCAGCCTTACTAAAGGATCCAAACCGATTGAAAAAACTCTTTTAACTCCAAGCCTTGATAAATTTGCGAAGCAGGCAATGATTTTTACGGATGCCCATGCCCCGGCATCTATGTGCAGTTCCACCCGATATTCTCTCTTAACCGGGCGACTGGCACATAGGTCCTACCTTAAAAAACAGGGATGGCTTCCTCATGGTCCGAACCGGCCCATGATTCAGAAGGCTCTGACCACTCTACCCGAAATGCTCCAACGAAACGGCTACTACACTGGAGCTATCGGGAAATACCATGTCGGTATGGATTTCGATGATGGCCATAGTCAGCCTGCAGATGAATTTGACTACAAAGATGTAGATTTTACAAAACCATTACTTGATGGTCCTACTCATCATGGATTCGATGAATTCTTTGGTG
>CAJWWH010000060.1 GCA_913048545.1 uncultured Opitutia bacterium
ATTAATGAAAGAACTTCTTAATCAAATCAAGCGACTTCGTGTTCTAGTTGTCGGAGATGTCATGCTTGACCGCTATGTGACCGGGGATGTTCACCGTATATCTCCCGAGGCACCCGTTCCTGTACTCACGGTTGGAAGTGAACGGGTTGTTGCCGGTGGAGCAGCCAATGTTGCTCTAAACTGTGCATCAATGGGAGCCCATGTCGAGGTATGTGGATGGTTTGGAAATGATGCTCAGGGGGAACAACTGAGGGAGCTTTTATTAAATAATAAAATAGAAGTTGATCATTCATTTCGCTTTTCGGGCATACCCACGATCAGTAAGACTCGGGTTACTTCTGGAAGTCAGCAAATTTGCCGGGTCGATCGGGAAAATTCATCTTCTGATTATCAACCTGATTTAACAAAGCTGACTGATGTTTTTGCTGCCAAAGCCACTCAGTCTGATCTGGTGATCATTTCCGATTATGGAAAAGGATTTGTAACCAATGAATTACTTGAACTACTTAGAAAAAAATCATCATTTATCGCCGTGGACCCGAAACCTAGTCGGTTATTGAATTACTGTAATCCTGACTTGCTTACCCCGAATCGGTCTGAAGCTCTTGAACTCGCAGGGAAATCGAGGCAGATGAAAGAACCTTTCCCCAAAGAACAAATTACGCAGGAAATATTTTCTAAATTTTCACCGATTAAATTGGCCATTACCTTAGGTGCTGAAGGCATGCTTCTGGGCGAAAATGGAAAAGTTAAAAATATCATTCCCACTGCAGCCCGCGAAGTTTTTGATGTTTCCGGTGCTGGTGACACCGTGATTGCACTTCTTGCCATGGGGTTGGTTGCAGGTGGAGATTTTGTTGAATCGGCCAAACTGGCCAACTTGGCAGCCGGCATAGTTGTGGGGAAGGTTGGTACTGCCATAGCAACACCTAATGAGATTTTCGATCTCCTTTAAATAGAATGCCCCGAGCCGTTTTTTTAGACCGGGATGGGACGCTCATTGAAGATGCCCATTATCTCAAGGATCCCAATAAAATAAGAATTATTAACAGAACGGGGGAAGCATTGGTGAAAATGAAAGAGGCTGGATATTTGCTTTTTATGCACACGAATCAATCTGGGATTGCCCGCGGTTATTATGGCTGGGATGATGTTCATGCCTGTAATCAAAGAATGCTTGAACTTTTGAAGTTAAAAAATGACTTCTGGGATGGTGTTTGTGTGGCCCCCGAATCTCCGGATGAAAAAGAAGCTGGCTATCGTAAACCGTCAGAAAAATATCAGCTTGAAATGATTTCAAAATATGGGTTGACCCCGTCTTCTTCCTGGATGGTGGGAGATAAATGGATAGATGCTGAAACCGGCTTAAGAGCAAAATTAAATGGAGCACTGGTGAAAACAGGGAAAGTGATTGGACAGGAAGTTGAAAAACTCGCTCGAGAAAAAAATGTGCCTATTTGTGAAGATTTATTTTCATTCACGAACACTTATTTAATTAATATATAATGAGTGCCAATTTTCCAAGCAAGTGGAATGTAATCCAAGATGAAATCCATGCGGATTGTCGAATTTTTCAAGTGCATAAACGGAAAATGGTTCGTGAATCCGATCACAAAGAGGGAGAATTTTATGTCATTGATTCAAATGACTGGGTAAATGTGCTCGCAATTACTTCCGATCAAAAAATTGTGCTCGTTCGACAGTTTCGGTATGGAAACGAACAATACTCCCTTGAACCACCGGGTGGGGTAATAGAAAAGGGCGAGGGTCCGGTTGAAGCAGGATTAAGGGAGCTCGTTGAGGAAACGGGTTATTCAGGGAAAGACCCCAAACTGATTGGAAGTGTTTTTCCAAATTCCGCCATCATGTCGAACCGTTGTCATTTTGTCATACTGCGCGATGTTGAAAAACATAACCCAGTAAGTTTTGATCCGCATGAAGAATTGGAAACAGTTTTGGTTCCGGTTTCTGAACTTTCAGAATTGATCAGGAGCGGAGAAATTTCCCACTCTATTGCACTGAATGCAATCCTGTACCTAAGAATGGAGTTGGATGGATGAGTCGTTTTTTGCTTAATCCTCAACGCTTTACCTCTTTACCATTAGACCAACTAGGTATAGTATGAATTTAATATGAGTAGTCTAATTTCCCTGCTATTTGAAACTGGAGATCCGCGTCCTGAAAATCTCGCCAAAATACTTGGCAAGAGTAAACAGGAGGTGGAGCAGGAGCTTGAAGAATTGCAGGAAAATAAAACTCTGCTCGGATGGGCTCCTATATTAAATCCTGATAAAACTGATCCCGGGAAAGTGCGGGCGGTGATTGAAGTGAAGATAAGTCCCGAACGGGAGGGCGGATTTGACCGGATGGCACTGCGGATCGCACGCTTTGAAGAAGTGGACTCCTGTTATCTGATGTCAGGTGGATATGATCTGCTTGTTTTTGTGTCGGGAAAAGATTTAAATTCCGTTGCCGCCTTTATTTCTGAACGACTGGCCACGATTGAGGGTGTCCTCTCGACTGCCACGCATTTTCTGCTCCGACCGTACAAGGAACAGAATCACATCCTTGTCAAAGATGGAATGGAGGAAGAAAAACCCGCGGTTAGTCCATAAGTATGATAGATCCTGAAAATTTCATCGCTGAACATGTCAAAGGTTTGCCCCGCTCGGGCATACGTGATTTTTTTGCCATTGTTTCGGAAATGCCTCAAGCGATTTCTCTCGGAATTGGAGAGCCCGATTTTGTAACCCCATGGAAAATTAGGGAGGCCTCAATTTTCGCTCTGGAAAAAGGAAAGACCTCGTACACGGATAATCGGGGTCTTTTGTCACTGAGAAAAGAAATTTCAAAATATTGTGAATCTTTCTTTGGGCCTGAATATGATCCGGCTTCTGAAATTTTGGTAACCGTTGGCGTTTCCGAAGCGATTGACATTGCATTGCGTTCAATTCTCAATCCCGGGGATAAGGTTTTATATCACGAACCCTGTTATGTCTCCTATGCGCCAAGTGTTACCCTTGCATTTGGAGAAGCTATTCCAGTCGCCACAACCCCGGGGCAGGATTTTTCCCTCGATCCGGAAGCATTCGAAAATGCATGGCAACCGGGATGCAAAATTTTAATGCTCAATTTTCCGACCAACCCAACGGGTGGCACTGCGGATCGGGAAAAACTGGAAAGACTTGCCAAATTTGCTAAAGAAAAAGATCTCATTGTGATTAGCGATGAAATCTATGCAGAATTAACTTATGAGGGCGAACATGTCAGTATTGCCTCCCTTCCGGGCATGAGAGAACGCACCCTTTTATTACATGGATTTTCAAAAGGATTTGCGATGACCGGATTTCGGATCGGCTTCGGATGCGGCCCTGAGTGGTTAATCGAGGCGATGATGAAAATACACCAGTACTGTATGATGTGTGCCCCCATTTTAAGCCAGGAAGCTGCAATAGAAGCCTTGGTCAATGGCGTGGAAGATGTGAAGCGTATGCGTGATCAATATCATAAAAGGCGTGATTTTGTGGTTCGTCGTTTAAACGAGATTGGATTAAATTGTCATTTACCCAGAGGGTCATTTTACGCTTTTCCAAGCGTGGAAAGTACTGGATTGAATGAAGTCGATTTTTGCCATCGCCTACTCCGTGAGCAGGAGGTGGCAGTGGTTCCGGGCACGGCCTTTGGGGATCATGGCGTGAACCATGTGCGGGCCAGTTTTTCAACTTCCTATGAAAAGCTGGTGGAGGCAACGGCGCGCCTGGAATCTTTTGTGGATTGCCTGAGTTCCGAAAAGGCCGATTCAGCTGCGGTTTAAATTCCCTATTATTAATTTCTTAATGCTCGAACTATGAGCCTCAATCAAAGTGTTGCCATTGTCGGTCGTCCCAATGTGGGAAAAAGCCGTTTATTTAATCGTCTGGCTGGTCGCAGGATCTCTATCGTGCACGATCGTCCGGGAGTAACTAGGGATGTGGTCGTCGCCGACAGTCCGGAAGGGTACACCCTGATGGATACCGGGGGGATTGGAATGCAACCAGAAATGACTTCCACAGAAATTCAGGATGCAACTGAATATCAGGCCGACTTTGCCATTCGGGCTGCTGACCTCCTTCTTTTTGTGGTTGATGGCCGGGAGGGTTTAATTCCGCTTGACGAAACATTAGCGAAGAAATTCAGGAAAATGGGCAAAGAACCTATTTTAGTCGTCAATAAACTGGATGAACCTGAAAAAAATTATTCCATCTCGGAGTTTGACCAATTGGGATTTAGAGAAGTGGTTGGAGTTTCCGCTGAGCATGGGAACGGATTTGAAGAATTAATTGATACTGTTCAAAGTAAAATTCCATCTGATAATATTCTTCCCTCGGAGCGTGACACTGACCGTACAAGGATCGCATTTGTGGGCAGGCCCAATGTGGGCAAATCCTCGCTTTGTAATCGGCTGCTTGAAATGGAGCGCTTAATTGTAAGTGATGTTCCGGGAACCACCCGGGAGACCGTTGAATTGGATTTGGATTTTAAAGCCGACGGAAACGAAGAGGATTGGAAATTCAGGCTCTTCGACACAGCGGGATTAAAAAGGCATAAACGAATTGATACCTCATTGGATTTCTTCTCCGCGGTCCGGACCAAAAAAGCAATTGAATCCGTTGATGTTGTCTTTTTAGTTCTGGATGCAAGGGAAGGAGTGACCAAGCAGGATAAAATCATGGCCGATCATATTTTAAAAGAGGGTAGGGCGTTATCTATTTTAGTCAATAAATGGGATTTAGCCTTGGAAAGCTTTCGGAAGGATCCACTGCCCGGGTACGAAGATGAAAAAGATTTCAGGAAAAGCTATGTTAAATCAATTCGTAAGGAGCTCTTTTTTCTGCCGGATTCTCCAATCAGTTTCGTATCTGCACTAACCGGTTATTCAATACGGGATTTTTTACAGGTCGCACGGGACTTGGATGCAAGGATGGATAAATCAATTTCCACTTCCGGTTTAAATAAAATAATTGGTGAAATGTGGGAACATCGTCCGCCCGCCAAAATCAAGGGTAAGCGGTTTAAAGTTTTTTACGCGGTACAAGTAGAAAACCGACCTTTTCGTATCAAGTTGTTTTGCAACCGTGAAGAACGGTTAAACGATCAGTATCGACGATACTTGGAAAAGGGCATTCAAAAAAAATTCGGTCTTGCCGGATGCCCCCTTAAGTTCTCCTTGGCGGGTAAGGAGGTGAGGTATCAGGAGGAAAAAACCTAAAATTTTATTTCAAAGTTTTTAAAAGCCGCAAAGATGCGGCTTTTTTTGTGCCATTTTCGTTGTCTGTTATTTAATTTTAGATTTTTCTGAAACGCGATTATGACAAACCGAATTTACCGGGTGGCATTCCTTGGATCTGACGAGATTGCCTTGCCTTTTCTGGAATATCTTCACCATGCATGTCCATTGGTGGATCTTGGGTTGGTCCTTACCCAGCCAGATCGTCGGACCGGGCGAGGGAGGAAGATGACTCAAAATGCGATCAAACAATGGTCGATCAGTCATTCTATCCCCTGCAAAAGTCCGGAAAAGCCTGCGGAGCGTGAATGCGATTGGATTCGGGAGGAAAAAATTGATTGCATGCTCGTAATGGCTTACGGACACATTTTAAAAAAAATATTTTTGGATCTCTCTCCCGGGGGTTGCTTTAACCTACACGCCTCTCTTTTACCAAAATACCGGGGTGCGTCTCCAATCGAGACTGCAATCGCGATGGGAGAAACGCTCTCTGGCGTAACTCTCATGAGGGTTGTTCAAAAGATGGACGCCGGACCAATCGTGGATTCCGAGTCAGTGAAAATTGATAGACTGGACACGGGATCCACGCTGCGGGAAAAAATTGCTCAGTCATGCGTTCCTTTAATTCAACGAAATATTGAAGCACTGGTAAAAGGTTCCGCAGAAGAAATGGTTCAGGAGGAAGGAAATTCTACTTACTGCCGAAAACTCTTCAAAGAAGACGGAAACCTCAATTTTTCGGTACCTGCTAAAATTTTGGTAGATCGAGTCCGTGCCTTTCAATCCTGGCCTGGTTGTGGTTTTTCAATCCGGGGGAAAAAATTCAGAATTGGATTGGCGGAGGAGAAAAAAAATGTCCTTTTGCTCAAGCCTGGCGAGACAGCGAGGGATGGCGATGGGAATTTTTTGATTGGTACGGCTAAGGAAGCACTATGTCTTTTAAAATTACAGAAACCCGGTGGGAAAATGCTTAATGTAGAAGATTTTCTACGCGGTTTTAATTTTCCATTTGGTGAAATTGTAGAATCATTGGAGATGAAAAATCTTCTTCTTTAAGAAAAGGAAATTCAAATAGCTAAAAGATTTCTTGCATCAGTAGAATAATTATTTAATTTTATAGTTGGTGGTTGGATTTTTAAATAGTATTTTTGGGCGGAACTTTAGACTGGCTTCCTTTGGGGTTATTCCAGTTTTATTTTTATCTGTATCCCCTAATTTTGCTTTCGCTGACATCACGATCCGTGTGGCCAATCTTAAACAGGACATGGAATTGGTCACTCGCGAACTGGCCGGTCTTCGCACGGAGGTGGAGTTGTTACGAAGAGAAAATGCCCAGTTGAAAGTTCAGGTCGAACAGTTTAATCGAAAGCAATCCTCAAATGCCGGCGTTTCAAGCGGAGCACTGCAGAGAATGAGCGACCGTTTAATCACGATTGAGTCCAGGCTTGCACAGAGCGAAAAAAGCCAAGTTGCTTTGCAGAATGGAATTGAAGCAAAAATGGGAAGCCTGATTTCTCAAATGAACAAAGGGTTCGAACAGGTTCATACTTCCCCTCCCAAATCTTCGCCAGTTCCCACATTTAATCAGGATTATCCACAAAATGGATTTGTTCACAAGGTGGAGAAAGGAGAAACGGTATCCAGTATTGCCAAGAAATACAGCTCAAAAACTCAGTGGATCATCCATGCCAATCAAATTGTTGATCCTAAGAGAGTATTTATTGGCAAGGAATTGTTTGTTCCCCAGCAATAGATTTTTAAATGGCCAAACCAGCATCGAGATTAGGCAGAGGCTTAGGAAGCTTAATCGCGGGGGGGACATCTTCGAAAGTTGAGACTCCATTATCCGGCCAGCCAAGTTCACAAAAAAAAAGTACGGATAATCCTGAGAATATTTCCCCGATTCCTCCCAAACAGTCATTAATTGAGGAGGCAGGTGAAGAAAACCTGCTTCAGGTTCCAGTTGATTCCTTAGTTCCGAATCCCTACCAACCGAGGAAGGTGATCGAGCCCGATGCAATCCGTGAGTTGGCGGCCAGTATTGAAGCAGAGGGTTTGTTGCAACCGGTTGTCGCACGAAAAGTCGGGGATACTTTCGAGTTGGTGGCGGGTGAAAGAAGGTGGCGTGCTCATCAACATCTTGGCCGAAGCAAAATTCTCGTTCGCGTTCTGAGGGCATCCGATATTTCCTCCGCTTCCCTTTCTTTAATCGAAAACCTGCAAAGGGAAGGACTCAATCCAATCGAGGAAGCACTGGGATTTCATTCTCTTATCCACGAATTCAATCTTACTCAGGCACAAGTGGCGGAAAGAGTGGGAAAAAGTCGGGCCCATGTGGCAAATTTATTAAGGCTTTTACAGTTGGATGAGGAATTAAAAGTGCTGGTGTCCTCCCAACAATTAAGTTTGGGGCATGCAAAAGTGCTTCTTGGTGTGGAAGATGAGCAAAGTAGAAATTTACTGGGAAAAAAAGTGGCCAGTGAAGGATGGACGGTTCGTCAATGTGAGCAAGCGGTGGCAGAAATTAAAAATCCTTCGCCGTTTAAACGGAAAATAGAGTCCGGTTCCAAAGGTTCTTTTTCCAATCTTGTTCAAGTGGCACAGAATTCATTAAACAGGAAAGTCGGGATTAAATCCAATCCTGCAGGAGACGGAAAAATAACCCTTTCTTTCAAAGGCCAGTCGGATTTGATGCAGTTGCTTGAAACCCTTGGAGTGAAGATTGAGTAAACAAGGTTGCCTTTTCGATTTAAAACGGTCATAAGATGTCTTTTTTGTCTTCAAAATGATCGTTTTCTTAACTACTCTTCTTATCCTGCTGTGCCTTGTTGTTGTTTTACTGATAATGATTCAACGAACATCCGGGGGAATGGGATCCGCCCTAGGGGGTGGAGCCGCTGATCAAGTTCTCGGTGCGGGATCTGCTGCCCAACTTACAAAAATGACTGTTTGGGGAATCCTCGGTTTCTTTGTTCTTTCCTTCGCACTTTACGCTTTTTATCAAAGCGAGGCCGGCGAGGCTGGTGAACTGCAAAGACTGGGCAGTGATACACCGGCCTTGGCTCCTAATCCAGATCCCACATTACCAAATAGTGCCCCCATTGAGGCACCTGCACCCGTGCCAGTACCCCCTCAAGATGCCCCAGCAGTGCCAGCACCTTTGCCTTTGGAAACCGTTCCTCCTGTAAGTATTCCGACTCCGGATGCAAATTCGAGTAAGTAGGGTTATCCCGTCTTTTCTCGATCGTTTCTTTTTTTTCTGTTTGGTAACAGGTCTGTTCGCGTTTACATCCTTGTTCGGGGAAAGACCCTTTCCTGCACGTGGCTTTGCCAAAATTCTTTCCAAATCAGAAGCCGCGGATCGATTGGAAAGTTATCGTTCTTTTGTGGGGCGGGATTTAAACAGAAGTGCCTTCCATAGTGCCTACGCTTTCCGGTTTCGCCTCCGACATATGCCCAGAAGGGGTGAGGAGTTTTTTCGAACCGGTACCATGTACGGAATGGCGCTGGGTCATGGGCTTTCGAGAGTGGATCTTGACCCTGTAAACGGGCAGGGACAGTCCCTTAATTTTCTTCTAAGTAACGGTCCTAAACCAAAGGCATGGATCAGATTCCCCGATACCCTTCCTCGAATGATGGACGAAGAAGAACTGTTCAATCCCTTGATTGAAGGGATGAATCAATCGCCCTTTGATTTATTGATGCCTTTCGTGTTTTGGGATGCGGAATATATCAAATCCGGAAGAGTGGCCGGGCGTCCTTCCCATCTTTACTCGTTTTCCTCCCCACTCTGGGTACTAAATGCCCGACCTGAAATTACCAAAATTGTCATGGCTTTAGATAAAAGTTACGAAGCCCCTTTGCGAATTGAAACTTTCGCCCAGTTGAATGTACCGGATCGAACCTTTATTTTGAACAGCTTCAAAAAGGTTTCCGATCACTGGATAATCAAGTCATTGGATTGTAAGGAACGTATAACCCGTTCCAATACCCGCTTTGAAGTGACTTCCGCAGCGCTTAGACTGGATATGGATCGCGTTCTGTTTTCTCCGGATGGATTACTGCAGCAACCCCTCGTCCCGGAGGATGCTTTTATCTCCACCAATTAGTTCAAATATAAACTTTTTAGAATTGGGCTTGCCCGATTTCTTTTTAGGCATACAAATCGGCAGTTAACTTATGAAAAACGGATACTTATCATCTTGGGCAAAAAATGTGGCTCCTTCCCCAACATTGGCGGTGGATGCAAAAGCCAAAGCCTTAAAAGCCGCGGGCGAAGATGTCTGCGGGTTTGGGGCAGGCGAACCGGACTTTGACACCCCATCATTTATCAAAGACGCCTGTGCCCAGGCACTGGCTGAGGGTAAAACAAAGTATGCCCCGGCCGCCGGTATTCCCGCACTTCGTCAGGCATTGGCTCAGCAATACCATGAAAAAGGTGTGCTGCCAGAAGTTGCACCTGCACAGGTGGTGCTCAGTCCGGGTGGCAAGTATTCATGCTACCTTGCCATTCTTGCCACTTGTGGTGCCGGGGATGAAGTCATTATCCCCGCTCCGTATTGGGTCAGTTATCCGGAAATGGTTAAGTTAGCCGGGGCCACACCCCGGGTAGTCTTTGCCGGAGACGATATGGGTTTTAAGGTTTCTCCGCAACAACTTGAGGAAGTGCTCACGCCTGCCTCTCGGATGATCATTCTGAACAGTCCGTCCAATCCAACCGGTTGCCTGTATACCCGTGAGGAAATGGAAGCGATTGTGGAACTGGCGTGCAGGCATGATTTACTAATCATGTCCGATGAAATTTATGAATATTTGCTCTACGATGAGGCCAAGCACTTTAGTCCCGCCTCGTTTAGCAAGGAGGCAGCGGAACGAGTCATCACGGTATCTGGATTCAGTAAAACATTC
>CAJWWH010000061.1 GCA_913048545.1 uncultured Opitutia bacterium
GTTTTTGGATAAAATTTGTCAACGATGACCATATTATTATGCACCATGAAAAGGCAGAGCTTTTTTATGCCACTTGCATATGTCTAGTCGTATCAATTTTTCTTTTTGCGTATTCACTCCGTTCCAAAAAGAGAAAATTATCCAAATTTAAAGCTAAACTAGCAGATCATCAATCATCTAAAATGGATGAAATAAAATCTGTGGAACCACAAGCCAGTTCTCCGACGGTTTCTTCGCCTGAGGGCGAGGGCGATGAACTTCCTCAAACGGACGCTTCCGAAGAACTGAATGAAGATACGCCGGCAACTGAAACCACAAGTGAAAATACCCCAAGTGGGGAACTGCCTGGTATCCCTCCAACCGAACCGAATACCATTATCCCTCCCGATGATTCGGATTCGACCCCAGGGCATGACCCAAAAGAGCAGGATGCTAAAGTGGAGGAGAAAAATGTGACAGATAATGTAATGGATACCGATTCGAATGATGAGGTAATTCCTCCTTTAGAAACATTACCCGAAAGTAATGATGCGATTGATTCTAAAGCTGATGCTGCTGAACTGACTGAAAAAATTTCTGGAGATAAAGAATAATGATGCGAAAACTATTCAAAGGATTGGTGGTATTTCTTTTTGGTATTTGTTGTCTTTATATTCTAGAGGGTGCATGTTTTCGTTTGATTGATGGTTATGCAAATTGGCGCCTTCACTTAGCCTGGGGAAAACCCAATCAACCCATTGATAATCCAATTTTAATAAAACTCCCACTTGACCATTTTTTAATCCAACCCACCAATATACCCAAGCCCGACCATTTGGGATACTGGGTCGGGGATGAAGACAGATATGCGGGAAAAATTATGAGCTTTACGCGACCAATGCGTGATGTGTACGAAGATTATATTTATAACTCATTTGAACCGCTGGCCAATTTTGAAATTCGGGACTATGAGGAAATTCAAGGTATGGTACTACCGGGTCTCAAAAAGCTTGCCACTATTGAAGAAGTGAGATCACGAAAAGCGAGGAGGGTTGGGGATGGTTTGGAGTTTGCGAAGGGAGTTCTATTTAAAATAATTATTGAGGACGGCACCTATTCGTACCGTTCTGAATTTGCTGAACTTGAACCAAGTTTTGGATTTTTACTCGAAAATGGATTTGCTTGTGTTGTACTGCCCGTGTCTTCAGCGGAGGATTTACTCCGAAAAGTGAGAAATTTTAAGGAAAAGGAAGATTTATTGGGAAACAATTTATTTGCCTGTGCGGACGGACTTGCGGCAACTTTTGTGATGGAATCATGTCAGCAGATGCCTGACCTGTGGAAAGCTATAATGCTCATCGACCCAGATGACTTAGTTTCTCCGCCAAAGGAGATTTCATTGCCCTGGACTTATATTGTGATTGATGAGGAGCGCAGGGTCATGGAAGAGGGGTTGGACTCTCTTTTTGACTGGATTAAGTCTGCCAGGGAAAAGGAGAACCTTTACTCATCACGACTGTCTGGTTTGCTCCGTATTGGGCAGAGCTTTCAGGTCGATAAAAAGATCCCTTCCTATTTCGCATCCTATGTTATTTACTGCACAAAGTTTTTTGATGAAATGCATGAGAAATCCACTGATATGCAAATACTTTCTCAGTTTAGAAAGCCCACTGAAATAGAGAAAGTTGAAAAAAGCCCAAGAGTTCCTGTCGAAAGTGAAGTTACAAAAGCACCCGATTTTGATCTTTATAAAATTGAAAACAAAATTTCTGTCATTGAAGAAACCGAAGAGGTAAAGTCGATTACAACCAGCCCTAATTTTGATTGTGAAATTGTTCGTGGTTACCGAGAATTAAATGCCAATGACGCTCAGTTAAAATTTGTCAGTAATCGCGATTTAATTTTAAAGCTAGGGTTGGGTTTTGAGGAAATGGGGAATGATGTGCTTGATCAAATAAGAAAAAAAGATCCCCTTTTTCATCGTTATTATATGTCACTTCGTGCAATCGAAGATTCTCCGCTTAATTAGATTTGTGTCCTCCGGAATTGATTTTTTTGGGTTACTTCAGGTTTGACCAAAAAACGGAACAATTTATCAAAATCCGATCTGCAATGAATAATGAAATAACAAATTTTCAAAACGAAAAAATCGAATACGCGTTTCATGAGGGTTCCACTAAAAACCGCCATCTTTTAATTATTGGTCACGGTGTAACAGGCAATATGGATCGCCCATTAATCTTAAAATTGGCGGAAGCGGTGGCTGATCAGGGGTTGCCGGTTCTTCGTTTTTCTTTTTCGGGAAACGGTAATTCAGGCGGACGCTTTGAAGAGAGCACGGTCTCCAAGGAGATACAGGATTTACAATCTGTGCTTAGCACAGTGGTGGAACAAGGATGGCGTCCCATCTATGCCGGTCATAGTATGGGAGGGGCTGTTGGGGCACTCACTGCCGCGGTTGATTCCCGTATTCAATTATTAATATCGCTTGCTGGAATGGTGGAAACTGAGCAATTTTGTAATACTGAGTTTGGAATGCTTACTCCAGGAAAAGGTAATATGTGGGATGATGAAAACTGTCCACTTTCTCCCGGTTTTGTCAAAGATATGAAACAAATTAAGAGCGTTTTACCTCGGGCATCCGGAATTCAAATACCTTGGTTATTGGTACATGGAACAAATGATGATGTTGTGCCCGTTGCAGACTCCAGATCTTTGATTGCTAATCACGAGGAAACGCGGGAATACAAGGAGATCGAAGGTGCCGACCATCTTTTTTCCGGAGAGGCACTCAGTGAACTAATCGAAATTGTAATTGATTGGTTGGGTAGAAAACTGTGAAAAAAGGATAGAAGCCCTTCGCGGAAAGGTTTTTAGGAAAACCGTGTAACTCCAGGAACGGGGGGGGAGGGTACTTCTAACTTCATTTCCCAATTAAAGTTTTTGGGCACGAGACTCTCCTTTGAATTAAGTGCATCTTCATAGGTGATCTTTTGTCCCGTGTAGGCAACCATTCGGCCTAAAATTGCGACCATTGTACTGTGTGCTGAGCGCTCCCCGTCATTAAACGGGTTTCCACTGCGAATGGAGGCAAATAATGTGTCGTGTTCAGTTTGGTACATATCATTTCTCTCCCCCCGATGCCTCCATGAGTTGTCTCCTGCATCAATCACATGACGGTTTTTAGCTGAGCAGAATCCTTTGGACCCAAATAATTCTAACTCGTAACTTGCCGTGGTTCCATTTTGTTGCCTTGAAAAATGGTATCCCCGGGTGCCATCTTCCCACTGATATACAGTTGCGAAGTGATCGTAAATATTACCGTATTTATCGGGATCGTCGTATACTTGTCTTCCACCGGACCCTTCTGCATGCACAGGGAGAGATTCCCCCATGGCCCATTGCATCATGTCAATACAGTGCACCGCCTGCTCGACGATAGAGTCTCCAGAAAGCCATAAATGCGCATTCCAATTTCTCGTTTGTGCTTCCAGATCACTCCATCCTTCTTCACGCTTCTTTTTCCAAACCTCCCCACCGTTGTAGGTACTGTACATGGCGTTGAGATTTCCGACTGCACCATCTAAAATCCGGTTGAATACTTCCTGCTTGGGATAATGGTGCCTCCAACAAAAACCAGACATAAAACTTAAATTCTTTTCTTTGGCTTGCTTGGCCAGTTCTATGACTTTTCGTACGCCTTCCGCATCCACAGCAACCGGTTTTTCAAAAAAGCAATGAACTCCTTTACTGATCGCATACTCTAAATGTTGAGGGCGAAATGCCGGAGGCGTGGTCAGGATTACGACATCAACTCCTGAATCAATTACTTTTTTATAGGAGTCAAAACCGATAAAAGTGGTTTCTTCCGTTACCTGATATTTATCCCTGCCCCTTGCTTTGAGAATTCGGCTACGAAGTTTAATCCTGTCTTCAAAAAGGTCACCAATCGCCGTCAAAGCCACATTGGGGTCGGCATTCATTGCCTGGGCAGCGGCACCGCTTCCCCTCCCCCCAATACCAACCAAACCAATTTTGATTACTTTATCATCTTGAGCGGCTTTTGCGATGTAAGGACTGGCGAGAAAGGCTCCAGCGGAAAGTGTGGAACCAGCTTTAACAAAATCACGACGGTTTGTTATATTTTTCATGTACGGATGTTATTGAATCCTAGCTTAAATAATTTTGAAAGAATTTTATGCTGATAATTTATATTTTTTTCATCGATGTTAACCAACAGCAGAGATGACTTTCGCTTCAATAAGAATAAAGCCATATAACTAAGGGTATGATTCCAAATTTTATCTTTAACTACTACCATTCAAGAACCCATGCTCTCGGTATAAAGTGGTTTTAGTTGTTTCCCAAGTCCTAAGCCGTTGATTCTTGAGTTGTATTCTTGCTATCCCGGAAAGTAAGCAGGAAAAGGAAAAGGACGACACCGGCCATGATGGCAGGAAAATACCAGACACTGGACCAATCAGTCGACCCATCTTCTAGCTTTTGTTTCAGGACCCACCACCCGTTTAGTAATCCACCAATGAACATGCCTATTCCCAGAGTTACAAAGGCAATAAACCCTTGAGCGGCAGAACGAATATCATCGGGAGCCCTTTTGTCGATGTACAATTGCCCTGCGAAGAAGAAGAAATCATAGCATATGCCATGAAAAAGCACGCCGAGAAATGCGAGGGCTTGCGCATCCGGACCTGCGTTGGCAAACAGGATGTATCGCAGAACCCAAAAGAGCATACCGATGGAAAGAATCATGCGAACCCCGTATTTTCGGAAGAAAAAGGGAACCAGTAGAAGAAAGAATATTTCAGATACCTGACCTAAGGTCATCACGCCTTCCGAGTTATCAATCTCACAATATCCGAGGAAAAAGTTGGTGGACTGAAAGTAGAAAGACAAAGGGATACAAATGAGCAGGGAACAGATGATGAAAACGGCAAAGGATCTGTCTTTCATTAAGCGTATCGCCTTGAGGCCCAGAACATCTCCGATTGAGACTTCTTTTCCTTTGAGGTGAGGGGGTGTGTGGGGAAGAGAAAAAGCAAATAGACCCAGTGCAACCGAGGCGATTACGCCAAACACATAAGGCCAAGTCGTTGAGCCAAGATCCAAAACGCCTTCCCCGGTTGGAGCCGGATCCCCTCCCATGAACTCCGGGATTTGCCAAACAAGTTCTTCTGAAACGATGAAACCTCCTCCTATTAGGATTCCAGAAGCAATCCAGCCGATCGTACCGAGGGTGCGCACGGGCGGAGCATCCCGTTGAGGATCGTTGACATTTTGAAAGAGCAAGGAATTAACCAAAGCCAGAGTTGGCATGTAGCATATAAGATGAAGTAGCAGCCAGAGAAAGAAATCATTGAAGTGAGTAGCCTGCGAAGTCAGGTAGAGGAATACAGCACCGAGCAAATGCAGGACTCCCACCATGACCTGAGTGGGAAAGAAACGGTCCGCAATCATCCCGACGATGAAGGGGGAAACCATAGCCGCAATGCCAGTTGATGCATATGCAAGGCCAACCGGTGTAAGGAATCCCCAAAGAATCCAGTCCCCGGCACCTTCGATATTGGCCAAATATTTCCACATGGGCACATACCAAACACCCCATATGAAAAATTGTAAAAACATCATAATGCAAAAGCGTAAGGTAAGGGAAGAGTTCATAACAATTAATCATAGTTGTATCCCTTAAATCCTTTATTAATCAATTAATAAATTTTCTTGAAATGCCCTTTTTTATTTGAATGAAGAGATGTAAAATCAGAAAAAAGTAGAATAACTCTTCAATAACCATTCATCCTCATGTGCTCGCCCAATAAAATTGTAATACTCCTTTTTCTTAACCTCTTTTGTGTAACTGGGCTTTTGTCCGCGGATAAAAAAGTGGTGTTTATTGCCGGAGCGAAAAGTCATGGATATTTTTCGCATGAACATATAGCCGGATCAAAACTACTCGCTAGGCAACTTGATGAGGCAAATGTAGGACTAAAATCCGTTGTTGTTACTGATGGTGGATATCCCAAAGACCCGAACGTCTTTAAGGGAGCAGCTGCGGTGGTTGTTTATTGTGACGGGGGGGGAAGGCATTTACTTAATTCCCACTTGAAAGAGTTTGATCAAATAATGAAGAAGGGAATCGGTCTTGCCTGTATACATTATGGAGTGGAAGTGCCCAAAGGTGCCCCGGGGGATTATTTTCTAAAATGGATTGGTGGATATTTTGAGACGAACTGGTCCGTGAATCCACATTGGACGGCTCATTTCAAATTGTTTCCGAATCATCCAATAAGCTCGGGAGTGAAGCCTTTTTCAATTAAAGACGAATGGTACTATCATATGCGCTTCCGGGAAGCGATGAATGGAGTAACTCCAATTTTATCATCACTTCCGTCCGCGGACACTCTGAAACGGAAGGACGGAGCGCATAGCAATAATCCTCATGTCAGGGAATCCGTTTTAAAAAGGAAAGAAAAACAACATGTTGCCTGGGCATACCAGCGTGGTGATGATTATAACAATGGAAGGGGGTTTGGATTTACCGGCGGACATAATCACGTCAATTGGGGATCGGATAATTTTCGCAAGCTCGTATTAAACGGAATCGTTTGGATCTCTCAGAATAATGTTCCGTCCAAAGGTGTCGACCCCGGAGATTTATCCATAATCGATTTGCAGGCTAATCAGGATTATTCTCCCCGGGGTTGGACTTCAGAGCAAATTGGGGGGAAATTAAAGGAATTTAATGGTCGGGATCCAAAAAAGAGTGCAATGGCTAAACCTTCATCCTCCAACGCCGCAAAGCCCAAAGTTCTTTTTAAAAGTAAGGTAGTCACTGCGCAAACCCCGGGCCAGATGATTGAAATTTCAGCGGTTATTGAAGGAGCCAAGGAGCTGCACCTTTATGTCAGTGATGCCGGTGATGGTTATAGCTGTGATTGGGCGGACTGGGTCAACCCAAGACTGGTTGAAGCGTCCGGCAAGGAAACCAAGTTAACTTCAATGAAATGGAAGTCAGCTTCTACCGGTTGGGGGACGGTTAAACTTAATAAGAATACCGGTGGTGCAACGATGAAAGTGGCGGGCAGGAAAGTGGAGGGTATTGGTTGTCATGCCAATTCATTGATCAGCTATGAATTACCCTCTCATCACAAGTTTACCCGTTTTTTAGCCGGAGGGGCTCTTGACGATGGCGGTGCCCTGCAGGGGGGGGCAGGGAATCGATCGAGCATTCAGTTTTATGTTTATTCAGAAAAGCCCAAGGTGTTGGGTAATCATAAGCCATCAAATTTTTCCAAGACTACGGGCAAGCGGATCGGAGAGCAAGGCGACCCTTCCCACGCGGTTGATAATTTGGATGTTCACGATGAACTCAAGGCCAGCCTGTTCGCAAGTGAACCGATGATGTTAAGCCCATCTGCGATCGATATTGATCACCGGGGACGGGTTTGGGTTTGCGAAGTGGTCAATTACCGTAGGCACAAAAACACCCGCGAAGAAGGAGACCGTATTCTGATCCTTGAGGATACTGATGGAGACAATAAGGCAGACAAGGTAAAGACCTTTTATCAGGGAAGGGATGTTGATTCCGCTCATGGAGTCAGCGTTTTTGGAGGTAAAGTGGTTGTGGCAGTCGCGGACCGGATAATAGTTTTCACTGACAAGAACGGAGATGACAAACCAGATTCCAAGAAGAATTTATTTACTGGAATTTCAGGTGCTCAACACGATCATGGTATCCATGCGGTACACTTCGGTCCCGATGGCAAGTTCTACTTCAACTTTGGCAACAGCGGTCGTCAAATAAAAGATAAAAACGGAAATCCCATCATTGATGTGGCGGGCAACGAGGTAAACGACAAACGCAAACCATACCAACAAGGAATGGTGTTTCGTTGCAACGAGGATGGATCCGATTTTGAGACAATCGGATGGAATTTCCGAAATAACTGGGAAGCAGCCGTCGACAGCTTTGGGACTGTTTGGCAGTCCGATAACGATGATGACGGAAACCGGGGCGTCCGAATCAACTATGTCATGGAATTTGGAAACTACGGTTATCGGGGTGAATTTTCGGGAAAGGGTTGGAGGGATAAGCGCACCAATATTGAAACGGAAATACCCCTTCGTCATTGGCATCTAAATGATCCTGGCGTGATGCCAAATTTGCTTCAGACTGGAGCCGGTTCACCCACCGGTATAATGGTTTACGAAGGCACTCTCCTGCCCAAGGTTTTTCAAGGACAGGTCATTCATTGCGATGCCGGCCCGAGTGTCGTTCGGGCCTATCCTGTAACGAAGAGCGGGGCGGGATACGATGCTGAGGTTATGGACATTCTTAATGGTGCGAGTCGGGACAAATGGTTCCGTCCATCCGATGTGGCTGCGGCACCTGATGGTTCACTCATGGTTGCGGATTGGTATGATCCCGGCGTGGGCGGGCACAATATGCGTGACCTCGACAGAGGACGTCTTTTCCTGGTCGCGCCCGATGGGCATCAATACAAATCACCCAAGCTTGACATCTCCAGTATCGATGGAGCGATTGATGGCCTCAAAAGCCCGAATCAAGCAACGCGATACCTAGCTTGGCATAGTCTTCGCAAGCAGGGCAAGAAGGCAGAGAGGGCCTTGCAAAAGCTTTGGTCTGATTCCAACCCAAGGCTTCGAGCACGGGCGGTTTGGCTTCTGGGTAAGATCGATGGGAGAGGGCAGTATTATGTAAACCTTGCCATCAAGGACAAAGATCCAGATATTCGAATCGTTGGACTTCGTCTCGCCCGTCAACTGGAGGATGTTAGGGAGATCGAGGTGGTACAGAAACTGGTCTTGGACGATTCATCCGCAGTTCGACGGGAATGTGCCATTGCCTTACGGCACGATAAAAGCAAACAAGCAGCCAAATTGTGGGCTGAACTTGCGGCACTTCATGATGGAAAGGACCGTTGGTACCTCGAGGCACTTGGCCTTTCATCCGATTTGAACGCCGATGCCTGTTTTGAAGCATGGTTAAGTAAGGTAGGAGATAAGTGGAATACTCCTTCTGGAAGGGATGTGATCTGGCGAGTTCGGGCCAAATCTGCTCCGAATTACCTGATCAAGATTCTCAAAGATGAAAAAATTCCGCCCGCAAGTCACCCACGCTTCGTACGGGCTTTGGATTTCCATTCAGGGCCTGAAAGGGACAAGGCACTGGAATCTCTGCTCGATATTTGATTGTTTTAGCTTTCGAGTTCGCCAAGCCAAAAGCGTAGTTTTCAACGGATAAATTTTAAGTATCTCATGCCTTTATCTTCATCTGTTTTACTAGGCTTATTTCTTTTTGGTTTTCAAGTTTTGAGTCAGGAGGAAGCAAGCCCCCGGGACCGCCTTATTGTGGAAAGCCTTGTTCGCCTTAATCGTTTTGATGTTTCGGAAAATGAAAAATGGAAAGGAGCGGTTTTACGATGTGCCCGTTCTCTCCGTTCACAGGAAGGGTATTTCGAATTAGTCGAGCAGTTTTCCATTCTGGAAGAGGTACCTGAATTGATTCAGCTTGTAAAAAAGGATGCCACCACTACTGAAGCCTCTCAAGCGGTCAAGTTGATCTTTGATTTTGGTGAGCATGAAAAACTTGCAAATCTATTGTTTTCCGCCGATAGAGAAACGGCAATTGCCTATTCTACCCTTATTGGTTTTGTAAAAACTGATGAGTCCCGAAAGCTTTTAGAAAGTTTTGAAGCCATAAATAAACCTTCTTTATCCACATCGATTAAGGATCCTGCCCGGCTATCTAGCTTAGAGGAGATAGAAATTTTTTCTGCCCGCTCTGGAAATATCAAGGAGGGAAGGGGTGTATTTCAAAAATTTTGCTTTGCCTGTCACAAGGCGGGTGATCTTGGTATGGATTACGGACCCGGGTTGTCAGAAATTGGTGATAAACTTCCGAAAAGCGAGTTAATTCTTTCCATCGTAAAACCAAATAACGGGATAAGTTTTGATTATGAAGGATGGACTATCGAAAAAAGAAATGGAGAAGTTTTTACTGGAGTAATTAGTGAAGGCGTGGAGGATGTGATCGTTCGGATGGTGGGCGGACTCAGTCAAAGGATCAAGAAGGCGGATATAAGCAAACGATCCAA
>CAJWWH010000062.1 GCA_913048545.1 uncultured Opitutia bacterium
AGATGCTTTTCCGGAACCCTCCACGATCACTGTGTTTTCTTTATCCACAGAGATACGCTTTGCTTTTCCAAGATCAGCAAGTTCAATGTTTTCAAGCTTGATTCCGAGATCTTCGGTGATACAACGGCCTCCGGTAAGGATAGCAATGTCACGGAGCATCTCCTTGCGACGGTCACCAAATCCGGGTGCTTTCACTGCACACGCATTTAATGTACCACGCAATTTGTTGACCACCAAGGCAGCAAGTGCTTCACCTTCCACATCTTCGGCGATGATAAGAAGAGGTTTTCCTTGTTTGGAAACAAGTTGAAGCACTGGAAGCAAATCATTAAGTGCTGTGATCTTTTTTTCGTTGATCAAGATGTAGCAGTCCTCAAGAATTGAGTCCATTGTGTCGTTATTGGTGCAGAAATAGGGGCTTAAGTATCCCTTGTCAAACTGCATACCCTCAACCACATCAAGTGTGGTTTCGATGCTTTTTGCTTCCTCCACGGTAATCGTACCGTCCTTTCCAACTTTGTCCATCGCATCCGCGATAATTTCACCAATATCACCATCCCAATTGGCGGAAACAGTTGCAACTTGGCGAACTTCCTCACGATCGGAAACTTTCTTACTGTCACGAAGGAGTTTGGCAACACCGGCTTCAACCGCTTTGTCGATACCACGCTTCAGGTAGACTGGATTGGCTCCGGCGGCCACATTCTTGAGACCTTCCTGATAAACCGCAGCCGCTAAAACGGTGGCAGTTGTGGTTCCGTCTCCGGCAAGATCGGAAGTTTTGGAAGCCACTTCACGCACCATTTGAGCGCCCATGTTTTCATAGGGATCACTCAGCTCAATTTCCTTGGCAACGGTTACCCCGTCCTTGGTCACTGTGGGTGAACCGAATTTCTTGTCAATTAATACATTACGACCCTTTGGTCCCAATGTAAC
This sequence comes from uncultured Opitutia bacterium, assembly GCA_913048545.1. The sequence goes on from CAJWWH010000062.1 coordinate 937, forward strand.
GCTTACCGCATCAGCAAGTGTGTTTACCCCTTTAAGGGCTCTTTTACGTGCTGCTTCGTCGAATAATATTTGCTTAGCCATAATTTGATTTTTCTAAGTATTGTTTTGATTGTTAGCTAAGAAGCCTTACCCAATGATTCCGAGAATATCGTCTTCACGAACGAGTTGATATTCAACATCGTCAAGCTTGACCTCAGTTCCACCGTATTTGCTGATTAGCACTTTGTCTCCTTTTTTGACTTGAAAGCCGATATTTTTACCATCGTCATCTTTCTTGCCAGTCCCAAGAGCCACAACTTGAGCTTCTTGAGATTTTTCTTTTGCAGAATCCGGGATGATTATACCGCCTTTAATTTGCTCGTCTTCTTCGACGTGCTTGACCAAGACGCGATCTCCCAATGGAGTTATTTTTGGTTTGCTCATATTCCTTTTGTATTTGGTTAGGTTTTGTTAGATTTCAGTTTTAAGGAGTATATTCATAAATTCTATCCATGAATGCCTCCCTTAAAAATTTAGCTCTTGTCCTTTTCGTCATCCACCACTTCGAAGTCAGCGTCGACTATATCATCCTCTTTCTTTTTCTCCGCTTCCTCAGCAGGTTCACTGGTCGCGGGATCCGCTCCCGCTTCGGCACCCGGCATAGCCCCGCTTTTCATGACTTCCTGCCCCAGTTCCTCGAAACCTTTTTGAAGGGTTTCTTTGGCGGAGTTCAATTCCTCAAGGCTGGAATCAGTGTTTTCGACCACTTTCTTGGTGTCGGCAAGCAATGAGTCAATTTTGGACTTTAACTCATCCGGAGCTTTGTCGCCTAGGTCACTGAGTTGCTTCTCGCACTGATATATCATCGAATCCAATTCATTTCGCACCTGAACCTGATCCTTTTTCTCTTTGTCTAAATCCGCAAATTTTTCTGCTTCCTTTCTTAAACGGTCAACCTCGGATTCATCCATGCTTGACGAACCGGAAATTGTGATTTTTTGATCCTTTCCAGTCCCCTGATCCTTGGCCGTGACATTTAAAATTCCATTTGCATCAATATCGAATGTGACTTCGATTTGTGGAGTACCCCGTGGTGCCGGAGCAATTCCGTCCAGTTTAAAAGTGCCAAGTGTTTTATTATCCTGGGACATAGAACGTTCGCCCTGAAGAACCACAATATCAACTGCAGGCTGACTATCGGCAGCAGTGGAAAAAGTTTGTGATTTTTTGGTTGGAATGGTGGTGTTACGATCAATCATTGATGTACACACTCCACCTGCTGTCTCAATTCCTAACGTAAGCGGGGTGACATCAAGAAGAAGCACATCATTGACATCTCCCCCAAGGACAGCACCCTGAACGGCAGCACCAATTGCCACCACCTCGTCGGGGTTGACTCCCTGATTGGGATCTTTCCCGCCCAATTCCTTGGCAAGTTCAACAATCTTGGGACTTCTGGTCATTCCTCCGACCAAAACCAAATTGTTCACATCACCAAGACTGAGTCCGGAATCCTTCAGACAGGCTTCAAACGGACCTTTGGTTCGGGCGTACAAATCATCACAAATTTGTTCAAGTTTTGCCCGGGATAAAGTTACATTCAAATGCTTGGGGCCCGATGCATCTGCTGTGATAAATGGTAAATTGATATCCGTGGATTGAGAAGAGGACAAAGACATCTTAGCTTTTTCCGCTTCTTCTTTCAGTCTTTGCATCGCCATCGGATCACCGGACAAATCAATGCCCTGTTCACTCTTGAATTCACCGATTAACCAGTCAATGATTTTTTGGTCCCAATTGTCTCCACCAAGTTGAGTGTCTCCGTTGGTTGCTTTGACTTCGAATACTCCCTCCGCTATCTCAAGAACGGATATGTCAAATGTACCCCCGCCCAAATCAAAAACGGCAATCGTTTCTTCGCCCTTCTTGTCCAATCCGTATGCGAGCGAGGCGGCAGTGGGTTCGTTGATGATTCGCATAACTTCAAGACCGGCAATAGACCCAGCATCTTTAGTCGCACGACGTTGATCATCATTAAAATATGCCGGCACGGTGATGACCGCCTGAGTTACCGGTTCACCCAAGTAAGACTCTGCATCGGCTTTTAATTTACCTAAAATCATAGAGGAGATTTGCTCAGGCATGAAAGTCTCTGGTTTACCGTCAATTTCACACTCGATTACTGCCGCTCCGTTTTTACCCTCAACCACTTTGTAGGGAAGAGTGGAAATCTCATCTTTGATTTCCGAAAATTTTCTTCCAATCATTCTCTTCGCCGAAAAAATGGTGTTTTCTGGATTGGTGACAGCCTGTCTTTTGGCCGCCTGTCCCACCAGACGCTCACCATTTTTACTGAACGCAACAATAGATGGAGTAGTTCGAACACCTTCCGCATTTGGTATAACTTTGGCATCTCCCGCTTCCATCACGGCCATGCACGAATTACTCGTTCCTAGATCAATTCCAATTATTTTACTCACATTATTATAATTGCAATAATCGTGCCCGATCAGCGAAATAACAAATTTACTTAACCATCAGACACTTATGAAAAACAAAGGATATCTACCTACTTTTATTATCGAAAAAGTGAGACAATGTGCCACCGGGTTGTCTCACTAACTGTGTCGGCTGTCTCACAAATTTTCGGAAGTGGGTTCGGATTCAGTGTTTTCAAGCTCATCGAGAATTTCCATTACCCGGTTTCCCCGTTCGATTCCAAAATCCTGAGTAAAATTTAACTTTGGAGAGTATTTAAGAATAACATGCTTGCTCACTTCCCGACGAATCTCACCGGCATGCTTGCGAAAAAATTGTTGGGCTTCGCGTGCTTTGACTTCGTCTCCAATTACTGAATACGCAACCATTCCACTACGTAAGTCCGCGGAAACATCAACGCCAGTAATGGTCCAGCACACACTCTCTGACCGATATCGTCGACGTAAAAAATTGCCGATTTCCCTCTTTATCAACTCGTTAACCCGAGCTAGGCGCAAGCTCATATTTAAAAATCAGTTTATAGGGAAGGACGGATCTTTTCGACTTCAAATGTCTCAATCATATCGCCTTCCTCATATTCATCAAAAGAATCCAGACGGATACCGCACTCAAAACCAGCCTTAACTTCAGTGGCATCATCCTTAAAACGCTTAAGAGTTTCAATTTTTCCTTCCGCCAAAACTTTTCCTTTGCGAACAAGCCGGGCGCCTTTATTCCGTACAATTGAACCTTCCATCACCATGGAACCGGCCACGATCCTTCCCTTACTCACCTTGAAAATCTGACGAATTTCAGCACGACCCGTTTTCTTTTCAATTAATTCCGGTTCCAGCAACTCTGCCATGTTGTCCTTAACCAAATCAATTATTTCGTAAATTATACTGTTTTGGAAAATCTTAATATCCTGATGTTTGGCCTCCCCCATCACACCATTTTCCATCTTCACATTAAATCCAATTACATCCGCCCCCGATGTTTTGGCCATTTTCACATCATTCTTAGTGATTTGCCCGACATCTGACTGGAGTATTTCGAGTATTACCTTGTCACTTGTGATTAACTGAAGGGATTCCTGCAAGGCTTCAAGTGAGCCACGGACATCAGCGCGTAAAATCACCCGGTACGAAGTTGTCTTACTTCTTGAAATTGCAGCAAATAAAGCTTCCACACCCGAATTTTCCTGATCGGTTTCCTCGTCTGCAACGGCCGTGACTTCCTTGTTCAATTGATCGAAATCTTCCGCCTCTCTTCTTGCTTCCCGTTCATTCTTGGTGCGGGTAAAAATAATTCCTGATTCTGGAACCCCCGACCAGCCAAGAATATTGACGGGCGTGGATGGTGGTGCCTGCTTGATTTGCTCACCTTGATCGTTAATCATTGCCTTCACTTTACAGTAAACTGAACCGCAATGAATCGCATCTCCTATCTTAAGAGTTCCTTTCTGCACAATCACTGTCGCGGTGGGACCACGCCCCACTTCCTGACGGGCTTCCACAATGACTCCGCTGGTGACGGCATCAGGATTTGCCTTCAATTCCATCAATTCAGCCTGTAATAAAATCATGTCCAGTAAATCACTCACTCCATCACCTTTCAGTGCGGAAATGGGGACAGTAACCACTTCCCCGCCCCAATCCTCGGAAGGAATTGAGCGTTCCTGCATCTGTGTCTTTACCTTGTCCTGATCCGCTCCTTTGGAATCCATTTTATTGATCGCAACCAACAAAGTTCCCTGAGCTCGTTGGGCAAATTTCAATGCCTCATCACTTTGGGGCATAAATCCGTCATCTGCCGCCACAACCAAGACAGAAACATCAGTAAGATTCGCACCCCGTTCACGGATTTTGGAAAAGGCGGCATGCCCCGGGGTGTCAAGAAAAGTTATTTTTTGATCGCTATGTTCGATCTGATACGCACCGACATGCTGAGTTATCCCACCCGCTTCTCCCGCTACCACATTTGCTTTGCGGATTGTGTCCAAGAGAGTTGTTTTTCCATGATCCACATGACCAAGAATACATACAACTGGAGGACGGGGTTGAAGAAATTTTTCGTCATTTTCATCGACCACCACCTTTTTCTTGGGTTCAGCCGCCTCCGCTTTTTCTCCACGATGACGAATTTCCAGTTCGAAACCTTTGATCTTGGCAATCTTACGGGCAACCTCTTCCTCAATGGTCTGATTCATCGAAGCAAAGATTCCCATTTCCATTAACTCGGAAATCAATTGAAATGGTTTTAATCCTATAAATGTGGCAAATTCCCGAACTACGATCGGAGGCTTAATTAAAATGAGATTACCTTCAACGACCACAGCATCATCGGAGGATTTAGGATCAGACTCCTTTTCATTCTCTGCGGACGAAACGGGAGAGGGCGGAGAGGGAACTCCGGATTTCCCCGCAGTGGATGGAGGGGGTGGAGTGTTCGCACGAGTGGCAGGAGGGGGAGGAATAGATGGAGCATTTTGCGGGGCAGGTGAAGGAGGCGTTTTGATAGATTCGGCCATATCCGACTTGGCTTTTTCCTGCTCCTCTTCCAGTTCTCTTTCTCTCTTTTCCTCTTCAAGATCGGCTTTACTTTTAACAATAGGAGCTTTTTTAGCAGGCTCCTTTTTGGGTTCTTGCGGAGATTGAGCTTCCGTGACCGGGCTATCCTTCACCGTGTTGTCCGTTTCCACCGCCACTGAGAATTCATCGATGATTGACTGGGCAGTAATGTTGTCAATCGAAGCCGAAGCACTCTTTATATCGTAACCACGCTCAATAAGAATTTCAATAAGCTCCTTACTCGATTTATTGACTTCTTTCGCAATTGCGTGGACGCGTACACTCATAAATTAAATACAATTAAATAGGTTAACTAGTTTGCTCTTCGGCAGCAGATCCATCAGTGGTGGACGGGGATTCTTCCTCATTCGATGAAACCTTGGAAAGAATGGAGTCGGCAATATCCTGTTCGAATCCCAGCCCAACCAAATCCGCTGCGGTCACACCTTCAAATGCCTCCGGGCTAACCAGACCAAATGCAACCAACCGGTCCGCCACTTCAAATTCAATTCCCACGGAAGTAAGGGCTTCCGCCGCTTTGCTTTTCCGTTCGTCAAATCCAACCTGCTTGACCACGACCTTTCCGATATCAAGCTTCCATCCCAATAATCGGGAAGTCAGCCGGGCATTGATTCCCTTTCGACCGATCGCGACCGAAAGATCATCCTCTACCACTTCAAAATACATTCTTCTTTTTTCACGGTCCAAAGTCACATTCTGAGGCAATGCCGGCTTAAGGGCCTCCGCCAATTGTTCGATCGGATCCTCGAACCATCTTACAATATCCACTTTTTCTCCGTTCATTTCCCGGACTATACTCTTCACACGGGCTCCACGGGCTCCCACACAGGCACCCACTGGATCGACCTTTGGATCTGTGCTTTTTACGCATACTTTTGTCCGGTAACCCGGCTCCCTTGCCATCGCTGCGAGTTGAACGGTTCCATCCGCAATTTCCGCAACTTCCATATCAAACAGTTTGCGGACAAAATTCAGGCTGGAACGGCTGAGGATAAGCTCAGGCCCACGGCCATGCTGCTCCAACTTGGTCAGCAGGCATCGAATCCGTTCTCCGGGCACCCAGTCTTCGCCAGGAACTCGTTCACGCCAAGGAAGCAGGGCTTCGGCTTTTCCCACTTCAACCACTAAATCTCCCCGGTCTTTTCGGCGAACGATTCCAGTAACTAAATTTCCGACCTGGTCCCTAAATTCATCGTAAATATGCTCTTTTTCAAACTGCCGGAGTCTTTGCTTAATTGCCTGCTCCGCCGTTTTGGCTGCAATCCTGCCCAGATATGAGGGATCCATTTCACGCTCCACAAAATCCCCCACAACCGGACTCTCCGCATACAGTCTCGCTTTATCCACATGTATCTCGCTGAATGTATCGGAAACGGATTCCACCACTTCCAACCGCGACCATGCTTTCATCGTCCCGGTTTTTGCACTAATTTCCACCCGCACATCTCCCGAAGAATTCACTCCCCGTTCAGCGGCCGTTTTGATGGCACTCTCAATCGTGGCGATCATGTCTTCACGACTGATGCCCTTTTCTTTTTCCATGTATTCAAGAACTGCGAGGATTTCGCTACTCATGATTGATTATATTAGGTGGGTTATTTTAAAAACAAAAAAAGCGAGCCGGGCTCGCTCCTTCGAGGTTGAGACTGTAATGAAAGAATCATAGTAACTAAGAGAACAATTTTGTCAATGATTTCATACACCATTCAAGGGTTCTCATTTTTCAACATTGCAGGATGGCGAGGAAACCTTATGAATGCTCGTTTTGATGAAAAGAATATCATTTACCACTCTACCCGGAGACGGGATCGGTCCGGAAGTCATGGAAATTGCCCTTCAAGTTCTGCAGGCACTTGGGGAAAAATACGATTTCACTATTGAAACGAGCAGCCACGATGTGGGCGGCATCGGAATAGACAACCACGGAAAAGCTCTTCCCGACCCCACCTTGGATGCCTGCAGGCAAGTCGATGCTATCCTCTTTGGCTCAGTCGGCGGACCGAAATGGGAAAACCTTCCGCCCAAGGAACAACCCGAACGGGCGGCCCTTCTTCCCATTCGGAAAGCGTTCGAATTGTTCGCCAATCTCCGCCCCGGTAATCTATATCCTGAACTTTCCGATCTGTCTCCCCTGCGTGCAGACACCGTGGCCTCGGGGATTGATACGCTCTGCGTGCGCGAATTGACCGGGGGGATTTACTTTGGTCAACCCAAGGAGACAAGGTCCCTGGAGAACGGCGAAAAGCTCGCGATTGATACCATGGTCTACCGCACCAGTGAAATCGAGCGGATCACCGAACTGGCCATCAAAGCAGCCTCCCTTCGCGAGGGCCGGATCTGCTCGGTGGATAAAGCCAATGTACTTGAAACCTCGGTGCTTTGGCGCGAGGTGGTGATTGATTGCGTGCAGAGGCAAAACCCCGATATTGAACTTACTCATATGTATGTGGACAATGCCGCCATGCAACTCGTCCGGGACCCCAATCAATTTGATGTCCTCCTGACCGAAAATATGTTCGGGGATATACTTTCCGATGAACTTGCGGTCATTTGCGGTTCGCTCGGCATGCTCGCATCCGCATCGCTGGGCACCCAGAAAAACAGCCAGGGTCTACCTTTCGGGCTTTACGAACCCGCTGGTGGCACCGCGCCCGATATTGCCGGCATGGGCCTGGCCAATCCCTGTGCCCAGGTGCTCAGTGCCGCCCTCATGCTCCGCTACAGTTTCGGATTGGAAGACGCGGCGGCATCGATTGAAAATGCGGTCAAGGAAACGATCCGGTCCGGTCTGCGGACTGGTGACATTGCACAGGGTGGGAAATCAGTGGGTTCGGAGGAAATGGGCCGTTCCATTCTCGAAAACCTTAAATAATCTCTTCTTAGCTTCCATGAAAGCCCTGGAAATCCGTCAATCCTTTCTCGATTTTTTTGCCTCAAAGGAGCATCAGGTCGTACATTCGGCTCCCCTACTCCCTGAATCCCCAAATCTCCTCTTTACCAATGCGGGCATGAACCAATTCGTCCCGTATTTCCTCGGAGATCAAAAGGCACCTTTTAAAAGAGCCACTGACACACAAAAATGCATACGTGCCGGTGGTAAACATAATGATTTGGAAGATGTTGGTTTTGATACCTACCACCATACATTCTTCGAGATGCTGGGAAATTGGTCCTTTGGCGACTACTTTAAAAAGGAAGCCATTGAATGGAGTTGGGAATTATTGACCGAGGTATGGAAATTCCCTGCCGAACGCCTGTACGCGACCGTTTACAAACCCGGCGAAGGTGAACCGGCTGATTTTGACCAGGAAGCCCATGATTTTTGGACTGCTATTTTTGAAAAAGCTGGATTAGACCCCAAAATGCATGTCGTAAACGGTAATAAAAAGGATAATTTTTGGATGATGGGAGAAACCGGACCCTGTGGCCCATGTAGTGAGCTCCATATTGACCTTACCCCAGACGGAGATACCCAAGGGAAATTAGTCAATGCGGACTCCCACCTTTGCATCGAAATTTGGAATCTCGTATTCATTCAGTTCAACGCCGACCGGCAGGGAAATTTCTCCCCTCTCTCTGCCCAGCATGTGGACACCGGAATGGGATTCGAGCGGGTTGCCGCGGTGATGCAGTCAACCAATGGATTCACTGATTTTTCAAAGCCGACCTCCAATTACGACACCGATGTATTCTCACCCATTTTTGAAAAAGTAAAGGAACTCTCGGGCAAATCCTATCAGTCCACCCTACCCGCTGAGGGAACTCCGGCGAACGAGCAGGAGGAAGTAGATATTGCCTTTCGTGTAATTGGGGATCACTTGCGTGCACTCTGCTTCTCGATTGCCGATGGAATTTTACCCGGTAACGGAGATCGTAACTATGTACTCCGTCGGATTCTTCGCCGTGGAATTCGTTACGGACGAACCCTTGGGTTTGAACA
>CAJWWH010000063.1 GCA_913048545.1 uncultured Opitutia bacterium
ACCCTATCTTCTCGAAGTGATTGTTCCCTACACCGAACATGTGCTCCCGATGATCCCTCAGGGTAAATCAGCCAAGGAAATGCTGATTGATTAAGTGTTCCCTTCTTCCCTTGATTCAGGGAATTAGATTACTTCTTTTCAAATACTTTTAAGGTCTGGTTATAAAAGACTTTTTGCGGAAGGGCTTGTCTTACAAAAAACAGCCAACTGGCATCCCGATTTCTGAATAAATGGGGATATATTCCCGGACCAGTCCATAACCACTGATCCGATGTGCTCCATAGCCAGACAGAATCTGCACTGTCACTGGAAGTGAAGAGCCAACCGTGATCGAGGTGATGAATCCAGTCATTTCCTGCATCATAATAGTTGCCAAACCAAGTTGAATTTTTCCATCCTGCCTGAGCAAGATCAGTGGAATTGGAAAGTGGTGATGGGGGAACGGGAGAGACATCGGGATTTTGAACTGCATTCGGGGCGTTCAATTTTAAAATAACAAAAAATTGATCGGTGTATCCCTGAGCAGATGCCATTACCGCAACCCTCTTTTTTTTGGTAACCCCGTTTGAGGTCAGAACATCTCCGTTGAATGATATATCCCCCGATGTACTTTCCCATTTCACTTCATCTGCAGATAATCGGGTCAATGTCCCGTCATCCAATCGTATCGAAGCGACCAATTTGGATGATGTGCCCGAGAAGAGAGAAGAAAGTTCAGAATTTGCTGACAGACCCACAGGCAACGCAAAATCCGCATTGGGACCGACCTGATTACGAATGGAACCGGTACTATCCGTGGTCTCGCCGTAGAATGAAGCCCCAAGCACACCCTCGTTTTGAAGCTGTGAAAAAACGGTGCCCTTACAAAAAAACATAAAAGTTGCCAGGATGGCACACGAATGAGTAACCGTATTGGTAAACATAATAAAATCATTTTATTGAGTAAAAAAAAACCTGCGTCAACACGAAAACTTTTTCTTACATAATTAGCAATCTCGACACCCGGACTTTATTCCGCTTATATCCAATCGATGCGAATTAAAATATTTGAGTGCTTGCCGCTACTATTTTTCCTTCAATTTTGCACGGGTTCCCAGGCAAAGGTGACTCATTTTGACTTTCAGCCGATGGCGCGTTTGAACAAAATTGAAGTGGGATTGAATAAAGGGGAGCTCTTCGGATTCGGACAATTGCGTGGCAGTTTTAAAAGCATGGCCGGGGATATAAATTTTATCGTTGAACATCCCACCCGTTCAACCGGCCGGGTATTGCTGGACGCCAGGGCCCTTCAATTCGGATTTAATAAAGTCAACCTTGATGCCCATGAGGAAGACTGGATGCATTCGAGACTTTATCCGGAAATTTCTTTCATTCTGCTTGGACTCGATAATTGTCGATGGGAAAAGAGAGTACTTCGGGCCCGTGCTCAAGGCAGTCTTCTGCTCAAAGGGGTTTCCAAAAAAATTTACCTGCCTGTAAGCATTCAGTATTTGCGGGGGGCACGGAGAAAATATGACGGTAAACGGGGAGACCTGCTCCTGCTCGAGGGTCAGCTTCCCCTAAGCCGAACGGACTTTGAGATAAGCCCCGGGCACATGTTTGATGTGATCAAGGACCAAATTACGGTAAAATTTTCCCTGATAGGGTGCTCGGACCGTTGTCGTCCTCTGCTGCCCTCTGCCTTATTTTATTGAGCCGGTAACTTTTGTTTATGGGGAAACCCAAGTCAGGGCATGACAAAGGGCAAGCCCGAGTGCATCAGACTGGTCGTATGGTAAAGCTTTGGGCAGGTGTAACATTTGAGCCAAAGTTTGCGACATTTGCTCCTTACTGGCCCGGCCAAATCCCACCACTGCCTGCTTCACCCGCAACGGGGCATATTCAAAAACGGGTACTTCCCGGATTGCGGAGGCGGAAAGAGCCGCCCCCCGGGCGGAACCCATGATTTGAGCGGTCTTAAAATTCTGTACATAAATAGTCGCTTCACAGGCAAGATGTCTCGGTTTCCACAAATCCAATAAAGTGGCCACTGACTGATGAATTAATCCGAGGCATGCAATGGAATCAATTTTGGGTTTCAGTGCCAGAGTTTCCGAGTGCAGTAAACGGTAGGACTGACCTTCGCATTCCAACACGGCCAATCCCGTACCCCTCAAACTTGGATCGACCCCGAGAATCCTTCCTTTGTAGGGAGTTTTTCGAAGAAGGCTTTGGGGGTCCACCGCCGTGGACTGTCCGGTCCGCCCCGCCAAATGCTGAGCCCAAAGTTTTCGGGAATTTTTACTCATTCTTCATTCACTGATTAAAAGAGCATACGGATTCCCGCAACCACTATAAAAAACCAGACCAGACTCTCGAAGGCTCGCTGGTTAATATATTTTACAATCATCGGACCCAGTGAAGCCCCAATTACCGCGGGAATAAACATCCACCAGCTTACCGACATCGAATCAGTGGTAATGATGCCAAGATCAATCATGAAGGGGACTTTGATAATATTCACAATCAGAAAAAGCCAGGCGGAGGTGCCGATAAAGGCATATTTGGGCAGGGCCATGGCGAGCAAATAAAGCTGGGCAACCGGTCCGGCCGCGTTCGCCAACATGGTTGCCACCCCGCCCAGCAGGCCAAAAAACACCCCCAGTCCAATGGATCCTTTGGGGGTCTGCCCGTCTGAATGAATTGCTGATTTTTGTCTCGCCGATCGAAACTTAACCAAAAAATGCAACACAGTCATACTCAGTAAGATTCCCCCAATTACATATTTCAACTGACGAACCCGTTCATTACCGTCCTGAAAATAATCAAAGACCCACCAGCCCAGAACGGTACCGATAATAAAAAAGGGCAGTAATCGAATAATGAATTTCCAATCCGTGTGCCTGCGGTACAGGAAAGTGGCGGTAACATCCGCCGCAATCAGGACGGGGAGAAGTAAACCAACCGAAAGAGGAACTCCAACCAGACCGAGAGCGTCCTCCAATACCAGGGCATAGATTGCCACGGTCAAATTGCCCGCTCCAGGTAATCCCCCCTTACTCAAGCCCATAATTAATGAACCCAGTGCCAGCAAAAACCAATGCAGGTTATTTAATTCTTCCATATCAAAATGATACAATTATCGAAGCCAGTCCGTTGCACATAGAAAACATAATTCACTCCCCCACCCCGTCCTCGTTTTTTACAAAAATTCCCCCTTTTACCTGAAAGACTTCCCAAATTTCCTTCTCTTCGGAGGATGGCAAAGAAGTCCCCGAGGCAAAAACCTGTGCCTCCGGCGGAAGAAGTTTTTTGAAGTTTGCTTTTCTTTCCTCATCCAATTCTCCCAACACATCGTCGGCGAGAATAATAGGCGTTCGCTTGGTCGCTGATTTGAGATATTCAAACTCCGCCAACCTTAGGCTTAAAACCAGCCCACGCTGCTGTCCTTCCGAGGCAAATGTCCGGGCATCCTTCTCCGCGATAAGAAATTCAAAGTCATCGCGGTGCGGACCGCGGCGGGTATTTCCGAGTTGCCGGTCACGCATACGGTCAAAAAGAAGTTTCCCGGCATACTCATCAACATGCTCGATTTCAAAATTAGGTCGATAACGCAGCCCAACCTGCTCTTTCCCGTCGGAAAGGGATTGATAATAATTAATTAATGAATCAGAAATTTGACTGATTGCCTGTTTCCGTAGCTGATACAATTTTTGGGCACTGGGAATTAAACTTCGTTCAAAGGCATCCAGTTCACGATCTCCTCCGGAATTTTTCAAAATGGCATTTCGTTCACGTAATGACCGATGAAAGATCCGGAGTGTTTCGAAATACTCGGAGGAGGAGGAGGACAGTAAAATATCGAGCCACCTTCGCCTCTCAGCCGGCCCATCTCGGATCAGACGGAAATCCCTCGAAGACAGACTGACCGATGGAAAACTACCGAGATAATCAGTCAGCCGCCTGATTTTTTCCCCCTCCACTTCAAGATTTTTTTCTCCTTTATCCTGGAATTCCAAAAGTGTTTGATTTTTTTCTCCTTCCTCATCGATAAACTGATAAAAGAGACGGCTTTTTTTTTGTCCGTGCTTCACCAGTCCGTCCATTCCGGATTTCCGGAAGGATCGTAATGTGGAAGACAGCCCAATCGCTTCAAGCAAATTGGTCTTACCCTGTCCGTTCAATCCAAGGAAAAAAACTCTTCTGCTTAAAAATTGCAAACTTGCCGATTCAATATTGCGAAAGTTTTCCAGATTTAAGGCACTTAAATACATTACAGGGAAATCACCGAAGACGAGGACGCCTCCTTTTCCAGTTGGGTGTATGTTTGCTCGATCGCTGAATTTAAATTCTGCCAGTCTTCGGCACTCTCATTCGAATATGAACTGATCCTAATGAGTCGGCGTGTTTCACTGACAGACAAATTCATGGCGGAGGCAACCTGAGGATTGGTGCCGCTCCCCGTGGAACAGGCGGATCCGGTGGAAACCGAAAATCCCAATTTATCTAATTTTCCAATCCAACTCAGACTTTCAAATTTTGGCATAACCAACATTGAGGTGTTCCAAAGTCTTGGATGCTCTTTCCCCAGAATCCGGGTATCCGGGAGGAAGTTCAATAAATTAATCTCAAATTGATCCCGCCATGAAGCACGCCCTGAAAAATCTGCCAGTGCTTCCTGTGACTGGGTGAAAGCGGAGAACATCGAGGCAATCGAAGGATAATTTTCCGTTCCGCCACGCCATCCGTTTTCCTGCTCGCCCCCTCGCTGAAGCGGAAATGGCCGCGTACATGCGAGCCACCCCACCCCTTTGGGACCGGAAAACTTATGCCCACTTGCAGAAAAAGAGGTACAGCACGAAAACTCGGACGCATCGATTTTCCCCACCCACTGCGTGGCGTCACAATGAAAAAAAACTCCTTTTTGTGCACAAACCCGGGCCACATCCTGCCAGGGTTGCAATACCCCGGTCTCGTTATTGGCCGCCATTAGGGAAACCAGGGAAATATCATCCCCTTCAATCTTTTTCTCCAAATCATCAATCAAAACGCGGCCACCCGAATCAACCGGGAGATTGAAAACTCGGTTTCCAAACCAATGCCGGGCGGGTTCAAGAATACTGGAATGCTCAATGGGGGAAATGAGACACCCCTTGTTTTTCGATGAAAGGGTGGCGGCATGGGCAAAAACTGCATTATTGGACTCGGTTGCCCCGGAGGTAAAAATCAAGTCATCAATCTTCCACTTCAAGGAATCCGCCAATTCCTCTCTTGCTTTCTCCATCTTGGCCCGCACCCGGGAAGCAGCAAGATAAGGAGACGATGGATTCGACCAGTCCTCCTCTAATGCATTTTTGTAAACCTGAAGCGGGATTTGACCAAGTGGCGTAGTCGCATTGTTGTCAAAATAAGTCATCAAAACCGCCTCAGGGCCTTGGGGGCAAGGCAGGAATGATTAATTTTTGACCGAGCTTTAAACTATTCTTACTGGCTAAGGATTGTCGATTGGCCTGAAAAATTCGGTCAATATGAGAGGAGTCACCGTAGAGTTTGCGACTAATCGCATATAGACTGTCTCCTTGTTTAACCACATAAGTACGGGGACGGGCAGACTCCGCCTTCTTTTTGACTAAAGGAGGAGGAGGAACCGCCACTTTTGGTTTATTATTTTGCCCAGCTGCAGACTTCTTGACGTTCAAAGGTAAACCAATGCGGGCCTGTAGATCAGACACTTCCCTTTTTAAACGTTCATTCTCTTCTCTCAGAGAAAGAGAATCAAGGTATTCGGAATAGGGCTCGCCCGGTAAATTCCGAATAATTTCACGCTCGGCAGTGACAATTAACTGCTCGACTTTTGGGGCCTCCCGCGAATCGTTTTCGAGCAGAAGAAATCTTCTGAAGTGATAAATCGCCGCCACCGGATCTTTTCGGGATTCAAGGGTAAGAAATAACCTTCCCGCCTCCAAATGGGATTTAGGGCACTTTAATGTCCTACGGGTGACTCCGAGAAATTCATCCAATGCTTCCTCCTCTTTACCTACTTTCAAAAACGATCGACCCTGTTGAAACGCAGCATCCGCTTCTTCATTGGGAACCAAATTCTCTCGACTGCATGAAGCGACAAGTAAAAGTAAAAAAGAAATTAAACTCAAAAAACTATTTTTCATTATTCCCCCATATAACTAAATACCAAATTACGTGAATGTGCCATTGCCCTGTGTTCCCACAAAAAAATTCCCTGCCAGGTTCCCAGTTGCAATCTACCATTTTCAAAAGGAATGTTTTCACTGCTCCGGGTAAGGGCCATTTTAATATGAGAAGGCATATCATCCGGGCCCTCCATGGTATGAATAAATTCGGGATAATCTTCGGGGACAAGGTTTTCAAAAAATCGCTCCAGGTCTTCCCTGGCGGTTGGGTCTGCATTTTCCATAAGCACGAGACTGCAACTGGTATGACGAAGGAAAACAGACACTAATCCACTCGAGAAACTGGATTCCCTTAAGCCTTCATTCACGGCATGAGTTATTTCGTAAGTCCCCTTACCCGAGGTCTTAAAATTCCAATCTTTTTTATAAATAAACATTTTTTTAATCCGAAAGTATTAGTTCATATCCAAAAAACATTCATCAGATTCACGGTGAAAATTAAAAAATTATGAATGGACTCATCCAGTGCTAGGCCAAACCCCTTTCACTTGTTTCAGTAAATGCAATGATTTCCCTGGTTATTTTTTCCCGGGCCCATTCCGAATTGTCCTGCAACCGCTCAATCGCCTGCCTACGATTCAGGTCCCCGCGCCAAAGCACCTTAAAAACTCCTTTGGCCACATCCAAGTCCTCCTTGGAAAATCCTGCTCTTGTCATTCCCACTTTATTAATTGAACGAACTTCTGCCGGGGATCCGTCGGCCAGCATAAAAGGAGGGACATCCTGAACCAATTTCGAGCAGGCGGAAACCATACAATGTCTACCCAAACGGCAAAATTGATGAATGCCCACGCCCCATCCCACATTGACATGATCCTCCACTTGGACATGCCCACCAAGAGCCGAGTGACTGCTCATAACCAAATGATTACCCACTTTGCAGTCATGGGCGACATGACTATAAGCAAGAAAGACATTATTGGAACCAATCTCAGTACTGTCCTCACCATTCGTTGCCACATGAGCAGTTACATATTCCCGAAAAATATTATTATCCCCAATAGTCAGTTTGGGCTCTCCGCCGGTATATTTTAAATCGTGGGTCAGCCCCCCGATTAACGCATAGGGGAATATTTCGTTATTCCGCCCTAAAATCACTTTTCCTTCTACGGTTGCGTGGTGTCGGACAATCGACCCGTCTCCAATTACGGAATTTTTTCCAACCAAAGCAAATGCTTCGACCCGGACACCTTTTCCCAACTGTGCACCCTCCTCCACAATTGCCTGGGGATGAACACTGACCTCCATCAACTCTCCTCTCCTGCGTCCACAATTGAGAACATAAGGCTGGCCGATGAGACCGCTTTTTCATTAACCATACACTCCACCCGGGCAGTGGCTAACTTGTTACCGCGCACCTTTTCCAAAGTGGCGGTAATCACAAGCTGGTCACCGGGAACGACCGGTTTTCTGAACTTCACCTTGTCCGCACTCATAAAAAAGGCCACTTTCCCCTCGGATGAGCTCCTGCGGAGCAATAATATTCCGGCAGCCTGCGCCATGGCTTCGAGTTGGAGGACTCCGGGCATAACCGGATGACCGGGAAAATGACCGGTGAAAAAGGGTTCATTAATCGTCACATTTTTGATCCCGACTAAAACTTCGTTTCCTTGAATTGAAATTACCCGGTCGATCATCACAAAAGGAAAACGGTGGGGTAACACATCGAGCACCCGCCGGACATCCAATTCTGTCTCATCGGGCAGAACCACGGATTTATTTTTCTTTTTTTCCTGGCTCGGTTTACCCTTACTTTTCATTCTTTCCGCAATCTTACCGGTAAGGTCGGAATTCAGAGAATGTCCGGGGCGAACGGCAATGATATGTGCCTTGAGTGGTTTGCCAAGCAAAGCGAGATCTCCAACAATATCCAAAATTTTATGGCGTACAAACTCATCTTCAAACCGAAGCGGTTCCTTGGAGAGAATTTTGTCTCCTTTGATCACAATGGCACTGTCCAAACTGCCCCCGCGAATTTTTCCCAACTTTAATAACTCCTCAATATCCTCATAAACCGTAAATGTACGGGCCGGTGCAATCTGTGCGACAAAGGTTTCAGGATCTAGATCGATCGATAAATGCTGAACATGACTGCCACGGTCATCCGCCGATGTGCATGTGATCCTGAATCCATCGTAGGGCAGCGCAATCATGGAGCGGTTTCCCGAAGTCACCGAGAGCGGTTCAGGCAACTGATAATACTCCCGCTCCTTCTCCTGTTCCACCGGTTCTGCCTCGAGGACGAGATTGACAAAGGGGCGTGCGGAACCGTCTAAAATTGGTGGCTCACTTGCATCCACTTCAATAATTGCATTGTCTACCCCGCACCCGGCCAGGGCACTGAGCACATGTTCAATCGTATGAACTTTCGCATTTCCATTTGAGATTGTGGTGCTGCGCACCAATTCGGTGACATTGGAGGAGAGAGGTATAATTTCAGGTTTCCCATATAAATCAACCCGCCGGAAAACAAAGCCTTTACCCACCTCCGCCGGTTTAATGGTCAAGCATACATCCTCTCCCGTATGCAGAGATTTCCCCTTGATTGATCTTTCGTTGCGTATTGTCCTTTGTTTTGTCGGCATTTTAAGTGCTAATTTCTAGAACAAGCACGACTTTCTGTAAAGGAGGAAGAATCGTTTCAAGGCTTGCGATTTGAGGAAATTATCAATTGTATTGAGGTAATGGTGACCAAAAGGCAGACGCTGGCTAAAAAGTGGAAAAAGGAATACTACCGGGCGGTCGACGGAATAGTTCGTTCACACGGTATGCAAAAATTTCTCATGCGGATACTGTATCTAATTTGCTTTGTGGCCACAGTGATTCTGTCCACCTTACTCTACCTTAATTCCTAGAATTATTTTTTCCCAAGAAAAGGTAAATCGTTCCTGAAGGATCCATTGGTAAGGGCTTTTTGCCAGGATCGATATGCACTCGTTTTTTCACCATCGTCCACGGAAGGATCTTCCGCAAAATCCATCAGTCTTAAATATCCTTTCATTTGAAGATAATCACCGAGCATTTTATTGGAACGGGGATGCCCAATCATAGAATAAACTAACTGCTCCGCTTCAATGACCCGTTTTTTTTGATTCCCGGTTACTAAAAAAGTACCCAGCGAACGGATTTGACTGAGTTGATCTTGAACAATTTGGTTTTCAAGATCTAAACAGTTACCGGAAAGAGACAGCCTTCTCATCTTTTTGAGTCCCAGCAGTGGTTTGATCGAGTAGATAAAATTATTTGATAACGAAAGGACCTGAATATCTTGGTAACCGGCAATTGGCTTTAAGCTGACAAACTGATTTCTTTGCAGTCGTAATTCCTTGAGCGAATTCAAGCCCTGAATGGGACGCAAGTCACAGATTCTATTCTCCACTAAATAAAGGTGCTCGATCTTGGGTAAGGAATCAAGTCCTTGCAGGCTGTTTATCCGATTGTCGGATAAGGATAGCCGGCGAATCTCTTTAAAATCACTCAGATTACCAACATTTTCCAACTGGTTGCCTGATAAAAGAAGAACCTGCAGACTGGGTAAATCATTTAAAGAAGCATCAGACTTGAGCATGTTGTCATATAAATAG
>CAJWWH010000064.1 GCA_913048545.1 uncultured Opitutia bacterium
TTGCCTTCATTTGGGGAGTCGAAACGATTAGCGGAACACGGGTGGCAATTTCATAATTTGTAGCTTTTCCCCAAATGCCCATTTCCCCCAAATGCCACCCATGATCCCCCCAGACTACAATCACGGTATTATCACGGATACCAGCTTCGTCCAAGGCATCGAGCATTAAACCAATCTGAGCATCCACATAACTGACACAGGCATAATAACCATGCAGAAGAGTTTTGGACAATTCCGGTCCAATCTCGCCTTTCTTGGGAATACCGTGCCTCGTGCGTAACTCGAAAGAAGCATGCAATCCAGTGGCTGCTCCGCTATCGGGTCCGTCTGTCTGGTCAGCCAATATAATTTTATCACGGTCGTACATCTCCCAGTATTTTTGGGGAGCCACAAAATTGAGGTGTGGCTTTTTAAAGCCAAGGGCCAGGAAAAGAGGCTGTTTAGGCTTCTCCTCCAAGTGATCCTTCAGAGTGGCAATAGCAAGTTGGGTACTGTATCCGTCCGCATAGGCATGGTCAGGCACATCCGCCGACTCATATGCGGGGCCATGAATTAATCCACCCGATCCATTCTGTCCGTACCGGGCAAGCATGGCTTCCTTGTTTCGGGCCCATAGGTTTTGGTTTTCAGTTCGGGCGTATCCTCCCGGTAAATTTATTCTTTTTACCGGACAGCGATTCAGTGCGGGGTTTCGGCTCCAGGAATGGGCATCATCTGTCATCCGGCCGTGATAAATTTTCCCGCAATACACCGCCTCGTATCCATTTTTTATAAAATGCTGGGGCAAGGTTACGATATTTGGATTCAAATCACGAAAGTATGCGGTGTTTTCAATCACCCCAATCTCATCCGGCCGAGCACCCGTCATGAGGCTGGCACGGGAAGGACTGCAAATAGACTGCTGGCAATACGCCCGTTCAAACCGCCTGCCTTCACCCGCCAACTTGTCAAGATTAGGCGACTTGGCTATCGGTGACCCATAACACCCGAGCTCAGGTCTTAAATCATCAATGGCAATGAAAAGAATATGGGGATTACTTTTACCGCTAAGAAAAAACGGGGGTAATCCCAAAAAAAACAGATAAATATATAACTTCAGTTGTGGCATATGAACCGTGATCTTTTTCAGTTAAAAGATCTTGCACAACCCAAAAAGCAAATTTCTTATTAATTTTAGAATTGGGGAACGAACCGAAAGATCCGGTCTCATTACCACGATCGGTTACTTGAGTTTCCAATCACCCGGAGCAATCTGACCGAGTATTTCAAATTTTCCATTTCCCTGAGGCTCCAATATGAAACAAACTCCCTGGGGTTCGGGATAAATGCCGGTGGACGCTTCAAATGGATCATCATGAGCGACAATTATGGTGTTTTTCCCTTTTTCAGGCTTAGTCGATAGAAAAGGAACAACCCGTTTTTTCATCGTAGCCATTTGCTCATCGGTGAAATCAGCAAAAGGTAAAAAATTGAGGTCGGCATTTTTTTCATATTCACCGAATGCAAGCCAGGAAGTTTGCCATGCCCTAAAGTATTCACTAGTGATCACCTTGCCGACCGGAATATTATAAAATCGAATCGCATTCCCGACATGCACCGCTTCGTGCCACCCTTTTTCGCTGAGCACTCGTTGGGTCGAACCGTCATTCACATTCGCATTTACCTGATCGGCATAGTCCTTTTCTGTGGATGCATGCCTAAAATACATGACCAACCCGCCTTTTTGCATTCGCTTAATCAAGGCTTCTTTGGATAACTCATTCCTGGATGTATCCGCATTCCCTTCACTGGACTGAAAGAAAAAGGATGTGATAAAAACGAGAGAAAATATATATAACTTCATCCCTTTTTATTATTGAGACTCGGTCTCAATTGCAACTCAAAATGAACAGGTCATTATAAATTGCTGAACAAGTGGAGCCCAGTGAGGACTAGCGGAGAGGCACCGCCATTAATACCTTGGCGGGTAATTTTCCTTCCATCACTTTCTTCCCTTGCACATAAATCCGGACAGGACGAGGGGAATTGGACAGATTATAAACCAGGGCTGTTCGTTGACCATTCGCTTTTTTCAAAACAATTGAGGTAGGAAGATCAGTGTAGCTCTCCTTGTCCACCAGTCCGTAAGCCCGGCTTGCATGGGCTAAATAATAGGGAATTCCCGCATGCTTTGGACTGGAAATATTCCATTTCTTTTCAATTGCCTCATCTAAAACCTTGCAAATTTCTTCCGGTTGACAAAATGCGGCGTAAGCGGCCGTGACCTGCCCCCAATCACCGTCGATTTTTTCCCAGGTCATTTTACCTTTATCCTTTCCCTGTTTCTCAAGCATTTGATTAAGCTGGAAAACCGAATGTTCAGCATGGGCTCCAAAATAATTCATATGTGTCCATGCAGGGAGCCATTGAATGCCATAGATATGAATCGGTTCGCCGCTGAACCAGGTCCATGCCCCCATGTCCCGGTCGCGCATCACAGAACAAATGGTGGGCTGGTAATTCGCCGACCAGTTCGATTGACCCGGTTTTTTCCAACCATATGCATTATTCCAGTACTCATGTACCGCTTCGGTTTCGATGGAATAGCCCATTGCACCAGTGGCCATCATCTCATCATCCCCAAGAGCGGCTCCAAGGAAAAACATGCCCGCCCAGGAACCCACTGCTTCCGAGGAGGATTCCTGATTATTCCCGTCAAATCCACTGGACATCCCACCCGCATAACTGTGACCTCCCCAGCATTCGAATGTGCGAAGTCTTGGATAGCGTGATGAATCACGTTCCCATTCTCCAAATTGTTTTACCACTTCCGTCACACTCGCACCGTATTTTTTTAACCATACCGGATCATGCATTCCGATCAGAGCGGCACTCATGGCCAAGTAGCCATAGTGGAAATGATTATCTGTAAACTGCTCGGAACCGTAAGATGAATTAAATCCAACGAGCCCGGACCAGGGGAGCGGGTATCGGGCGTAATAAAATGCTTTTTCCCCGGGTTCATAAGTTAACCAGTCCTCCACCACCCTCTTGGCTTCCTTATACAAATCTTTCGCAATCGGAAGTTGTAATTGCCAGGCCATATTAAATGCCTGGCAAGTCTTAAGCATGGACTTCCCTCCCCAGTAAGTGTCACCTCCCTGTCGCTGATCCTCGGGTTTTTTTAATAACTCATCTCCCCATCGGGTAATAAAATCTGCCAAAACCTCCTTGCGAAAGGCTGTATCCTTGGGGAGCGGAAACAGAGGAATAATTCCGGTAAATGGCCAGGCAATCTTGAACTCTTTTCCTTTTGCGACCACCATTTTACCTCTCCTGGTTATGTATTCCATACCGGTAAGCTTTAGGTCGTGCTCGGTGGTCCGGTAATGATGGGGTACCCAGCCATGCAGAGTCTCTCCTCCTCCCTCGGTTGCCACTTTCCAAGTGGTGCTGACCCGGCCCTTTTCTTTTTCGTATCTCCAGTCAAATTTAGTATCTCTCGGCACCGCCGCGGCATGACTCGTAAAAAGTTCAATTTGGCTGGAATCATTTCTGAGCGCAGCAATGGCGAGCAAAGGACCTTTTACAATCAGGTGATCTGCATCTGGTATCAATTCTCCCCCAGGGGCAAAAACTCCAAATGTTTTCCCATCATGAACTAAGGTGCCGTTGGGCAGCAGTTTTCCTGGAACTTTCAAATCAATTCCCTTCGGTTCGATCCAAACATAAGGCATCCCCCGCCCTAGGGTGACATCGGCTTTTTTGTTTTGGTTTAAATGTAACCGCATGGCCACATGCCAATCGCCCCAATCCAATGTGGATGCATGGGAAAAAGGCCCTGATTTGGGCGTGTCCGAAAGTTTGGAAAGAACAAAATGATCAGCGGAGATAAAACCCCAGCCTCCTTTCGATTGATCAACCAGTTGAACCTTCGCTTTTTTTCCGCGATATTTTTTCAGGTCCCAGGTTCGCCATTCCAAGTCATTATTTTTTTTTCCGACTTCCTGATAAACTGATTGCTCATCGATAATCAAATGAACCCCAAGAATCTCTTTTTCACTGCCACCTGCCACTTTGAAATGGAGGTAATCTTGTTCGATTAAAAACTCCGGAGAAGTCGCTTTACCCAAAGCACCGTCATGCCCGTAAAAACTGGCGGCATACCGCTTGCCCACAATTCCTGTGCTTCCATGCTGCGCATGGGTCATAGGAGCATCCCCAAATGCAGTCCCTTCGAGCTTCCACCCCAAAGTGGACCAATCCTTTTCAAAATCAAAGAGAATTTCTTCCACCGGGTCGGAATCAGGGGTCGGATCGATCGGTTCAACCACCAGGGGCTCACCGGCTTCCATTTCCGTTCCATTATGATTCCATTCCGTAGGGTACCAGATTTGAATGCCCTGGGCATTGGCACTTACAGTGAAAGGGTAAGCATAGAGCCGACCGGGGAAATCTTTACTTGCCAGCAAGCTGGTCCACCAGTCATTGGTCGGAAGAGGTTTGCCCTTTACCCCCGCTTCCAAATGAACGGGCTTGGAGAAAAGTTTTTTGATTGAATCATTCTCTGGGGGCTGGTCCGCAAAAGATTGGGCTTCAACTCCCGAACAGGTAATAATGAGCGGGAGCAATATTGATGCAGTTTTAAATCGATAAAAACAGAAATTATTTTTCATAGGCTGTCAGTAATACAACCGACAAACTACAATTCAAGCAAGCACCTGTTTGATCACATGTCCATGCACATTGGTCAGTCGACGCTCTAATCCGTTATGATAATAAGTTAAACGTTCATGATCCAATCCCATGAGATGAAGAATTGTGGCATTAAAATCATACACACTCGATTTACCCTCCACACTCTTAAATCCAAAATTATCGCTCTCCCCGTAACTGTATCCTTTTTTCACCCCGGCTCCGGCGAAAAAACAGGTAAATGCATCCGGATTGTGATCACGACCAGTTCCGTTCCCCTGGAGGAAGGGCATACGACCAAACTCAGTGCACCAAACGACCAGCGTGTTTTGGAGCATTCCTCTTCTCTTCATGTCACTGATTAAAGCGGCGGTGGGCTGATCCATAATCTCAGCCTGCATCGCGTGAGTCTTGTCAATATTGCTGTGGGAATCCCAGTTGGTAATTCCATTACCACCCGAAGGATCACTTCCATTAAAAAGTTGAACGACCCGCACGCCTTTTTCGAGCAGTCTTCTCGCCAAGATACAATTTTTGGCATACTCCTTCTTCAAGTTGGTTCCGGAATCCGTACCGTATTCTTTCTGAATTGAAACGGGTTCATTGGAAATATCCATGACATCCGGAATGGAAGTCTGCATTCTGCCGGCGAGTTCGTAACTCGCTATGCGTGCGGCCAGATCCGCATCTCCGGGGAATTTTTCCATGTGCTTCCCATTAAGCCGTTGCAATAAACTAACAGTCGAACGGTCATCCGCTGAGGTGTAGGAAGCCGGGCGGGATAAATTAGCAGGAGGATTCTTGGCGTTAAAATCAGTTCCCTGAAAAGCGGCGGGAAGAAAACCGTTCCCAAAGTTGTTCTTTCCCGAACGGGCAGGACCACGGGGGTCATTGATGGCCACGAATGCCGGGAGTTCCTCATTTTCAGACCCCAACGCGTAAGTCGCCCAGGAACCAAAAGAAGGAAATCCTTCCATTGTGAAACCAGTGTTTAAGAAATTCTCCCCCTGTGGATGGGCACTGGTTTGGGTGTGCAAAGAATGAACGAAGCAGAAATCATCCGCCAATTCACCCAAATTGGGCAAAAGGTCTGAAATCATCTTCCCGCTCTTTCCCTTGGGTTTAAAATCCCAAAAGGGCTTGGCAATGTTTCCCGATGGACCTTCGAAGGTGACCGCGGGCATGCCCGGTGGTTTTTTCCCGTGATATTTGATCAGGTCGGGCTTATAATCAAATGTGTCCACATGACTGACGGCACCGGGGCAAAAAATAATCAAAACTTGCTGTGCTGGAGTATCAAAATGTGCTGATCGTGAGGAATAGGGGTTATCCGGATCAATATCAGGTCGAATCGGCGATTTACCACTAAAACTGGTCGGGTCATTCGACGCAAATAATCCATCCTTGCTTAACAGCTGTGACAATCCCAAAGCCCCAATCGAAAATCCTGTGTTTTTCATAAAACCCCGACGGTTAAGAAGGGACCGTCCAATCGGAGAGATATTTTCTTCGCTATTTATCATGATTGAAAATGTTTAGGGTAAAAATGCAAATTCATTGGAGTTCATAAGCGCCCGGCAGACAATTTCCAACCCCCGGGTGTTCGCCACTTCCAAGGATGCGTTCAATTCGTCCTGGCTTGGTTTACGGGTAAAAATTAATTCGAATGCACGGGCAACAGATTCCCTGAGATTGTTTCCCGAGTCTACTTTTGCCCGATTGGCCAGATGCTTGGCCTGATCAACCACGAAAGCACTGTTCATCAGATTGAGCGCCTGCAAAGGAGTTGTGGAAACCGGTCTTTTTGCCCGGACCTGTCCGCAATCAGGAAAATCAAACGCGGTAAATATCTGATCGTCGACTCTACGCATCCGTTCCTGGTAAATCATTCTGCGCCAAGTCTCGGGCCCAAAATTATTCACCACTTTCCACTGGGCATAGGTCTTTTTTACATTGTGGATACGATAACTTCTTCCACCCATGTTCCGGTTTAATTTCCCGGAAGCGAGCAGAATACCGTCCCGAATGACCTCCGCTTCAACTCGACGGGGAGGGAATCGCCAAAAGAGGGAACTCGTGGCATCTTTTTCCAGTCCGGTTTCAGAAGGACTACTTGAGCGTTTAAATGTGTCGGAAGTAACCAATAACCGGATTAATTCTTTCATGGACCATGGGGTCCCCTCCGGACGGGAGGGCTTGGAAAATTCCGCGGCCATCCAATCGAGTAACTCCGGATGACTGGGCGGTGCACCCGCACGGCCAAAATCTCCCCCTGTCACAACGAGACCAGCACCAAAAACATGCTGCCAAATCCGGTTGGCCATCACTCGGGCGGTTAACGGATTGGATGGATCCACAACCCAGTTGGCAAATTCCGCACGGCGGGAACGACCGCTCGCCTCGTTTCCAATCCCCAATTCCCCGGCCAGAATTTTGGGACCGGCGGGAAGAACCACATCACGCGGATTTTCGGGACTGCCCCGATGAAGTACATGGGTAATTTGAGGATCTATAAAATTCCCCACGAAACTGGGCCGGGGACCTTCTTCCGACAGTCTGTAGGCTAAATGGGAAATTTCCTGAACCGCGTTGTCGAGTTCTTGATCGGATTTCTTTAAATCTCTTATTTTTTGAATCGAGGCCACTTCTATCCATTCGCCATCCGCTAGCTTCACATTGACCAAAAACTGATCGAAATTAAATTTGTTTTTCTGCTCTAGGTAATCAGTCTCATAATAGTATTCCCGGTTTGAACTCATTCGTAAACGACCCACTTTTACCGGCTTTTCAAAAGTGAACTCCAACCAGGGGTTCTGTTTTTTCTCTTTGTTGTAGCTCGCCTGCCAGCGCTGCGTTCCAAATTTTCCATCGTTTACCCGTTCAATCGGAAAACGGTCACCCTGCTGGGCAAAAGCGAGATCGGTCTTCACTTGGGTTCCATTGGAAGCATTCGCCAAATTGAAATTTTCTGACGGCAGGCCAAAAACTTCAACTTCGTCCAAGCCCACATATCCGGACCAAAAATTCAACCGTAATCCAGTCACCTCAACCGGTTCCCAATGCACCTCTTTGTATCCCCCCCAATCCTCTTCCCACGAAGAGGTTTTACTTCTTATCTTATTTCGGTTTTTCGCCACGCCTTTCCAAATGCCATCCGCTTTTTTCCTACGCGGATGATCCTTCGAAAATTCAGGAAACCGACTACCAAACTCAATGTCCTCAAACACGGCGGTCATGGAATAGTAATCCTGTATGGAAATTGGATCAAATTTATGGTTGTGACAACGGGCACAACTCATGGTCACTCCGATTAAGGAAGCACCCACAGTCTGCATAATTTCATCCATCCGGTCTGCACGGGCTTGTCGGATCGCAGAAGGTTCCTGACCAACGGTGGCGGCCGGCACATGTGGGCCTGCTACCAAAAAACCCAATGCCTCCCCGACCCCCATTCCATCGCCTGCAATCTGCTCCTGAACGAATCGGTCGTAAGGAATATCCTGATTGAAAGCCCGAATGACATAATCGCGGTAAACCCAGGCCATTTTTCTGTATAAATTTGATTCCGAGCCATTGGTTTCCGCCCAGCGTATCACATCCAACCAATGCTGAGCCCAGCGTTCTCCAAAGTGGGGTGAGGCTAATAATTCATCTACTAATTCCTCGTAGGCTTTGGTTGGGTCTTTACTGTAATGAATCCTAAATTCAGCCACCCTTGATGGTTGCGGTGGTAAACCGGTCAACACAATCGAAGCACGACGAATTAAGCTAAGTGGGTCAGTAAGTTCATTCGCTGGAATTCCTTCTTTTTCAAGCCGACGGGATATAAAGGTGTCAATCGGATTGGATTTTTCAGTCGAGATTTCAGGCCGTTCGATAGGTTGAAAAGCCCAGTGATCAGTGCCCTCTTCAATCTTTTCATCCATCTGTCCGGGCCACTCCGCACCCTCCGCAATCCATTTTTCAAGAAGCTCGATTTCATCCTCGAATAAAGGACCGCCTTTGGGTGGCATACTAATTTCGGGATCGTCACTCTGAATGACCTCCATCAAGTAGCTTTTTTCAGGATCATTTGGGATTACAGCGGAAAGCCCTGAATCCCCTCCCTTGATTAAGTGAACTCTACGATCCACCCGGAATCCGGATTTCTGTTTATCCGGACCATGACAATCTATACAATAATCCTCAAACAAGGGAAGGATATCATTTTGAAAATCCACCTTTGCAAAACCAAAAAATGACGGAAAACTAAAACAAAATAAATAAAGAGTGCTTTTAATTAAAAAGTTCATTTGCATGGGACAAAAGATGGGGGCAGTAAAGAAAGTTATCCGAAAGTGTACTTGGTAAATTTAAAATAATTAAATGTGAAATTATTACAATTTACTATCCATGAAAAGAAAATTTACCAACTTTTTTACGATTTGATGGAATGGTTAAGGTACATTAACCAAAGGGGCGGTTTGCTCGGAAGAGGTAATCCCGGAAGGCAGTTCCATAATTTTTAAGTTTCGGAAGTGAATCTCAGCACCTTCGGATTCCAGGCAAAGATAACCCTTCTTATACTGAGAATTTCGGACCCCATTCACGAATTTCCCATTGATCGAAAGTTTAACCACCCCGTCCACACAGACCACATCATAAATATTCCACTCCCCTTTTCCCTTGCATCGATTCTCAAGGGATTTGCTTCGACTACCTCTTGGATTGTCTGGGGTTGCCTTGAGCCCACCCGCACCGAAAAGCTCGCCATGAACATAAGCAATCGGTGGAGGCTGTTTTCCCTTCTTGGTATGTAATTTGACCCAGTCCAGTTCCAACATTTGGATTTCCAGGCCTTTGGGTAAACGGTTTCCAAAAGGTATTGCGTCACTCCAGGCAAAAATTCCGGAATTACCCCCCGGTTCCATGTGTCGCCATTCCACATGCAAAAGAAAATTCTCGTATTGCCTCTCACTACGCATGACGCCAATCGGTTTACCCTTACAAATTAACATGCCATCCTTGACATACCATGTTTCTGGTGAAGTGTTTA
>CAJWWH010000065.1 GCA_913048545.1 uncultured Opitutia bacterium
CGGCGAATCTCTTTAAAATCACTCAGATTTTCAACATTTTCCAACTGGTTGCCTGATAAAAGAAGAACCTGCAGACTGGGTAAGTCATTTAAAGAAGCAACAGTCTTGAGCATGTTGTCATATAAATAGAGATTTACCAGTTTGGGCAGCGACTGAAGTTCGATCACAGGGTCAGTGTCTCTCTTCCCATTCCCACTTTCATCTTTAATGGGTTCTCCCAGTTCGTAAGTTTTATTTTTATTTTCGTCCACATAACTTTCAACCCGCCCCAGCTGATTCCCATGAGCATAGAGTGTGGTCAAAGAAGATAGCCTGCTGATTCCTTCCAAGTCGATGAGCGAATTACCGGAGACATCCAAGTGTCGTATATGTGAAAGTTGCGAAATTCCCGTGAGCCCAAGCAGGCGGTTATTGGAAAGAGATAATTCGCGAAGTTGCCAGGGACCGCGCCTGTAGCGTTGAGTCAACTCATTCAATGACAGAACTAATTGAGCCACCTCGTCTTTTGGGGTTTTATAGTCGGACAACTTTTTTTGGATCCGGGTAATTTCATCCTCCATCATTCTCCCGGACAAATTGGAAAGGGATTTTAAATTGGAAATCTTGTTACCGGCTAAATCTAATTTTGTTAAATAAGCTAATTCCGAGAGTGGAGAAAGATCCTGTATTAAATTATCACGCAGTACTAAAACCCTTAATTTCAGGGCAGACTCCAACCCGGTCAGATCCCTGATATTCGCATTATTAAGTTCAAAATATTCTAAATTTTCCGCCACCAATTCAGAGGTAAGATCCTCAACATCAACACGAAGAGACTTGGCCAGTGCCTGTTCCAAAACGGGTTCCGGCACAAAAAGAGAACCTCCGCACAGAACAAAAGGGGCGGTAAAGGCACAAAGAAATACCTTACTTATCGACGAGATGTTTCTGAAAATGCTTCGAAATGAGGACACGCGATAATAATCGACCAAAAAGTTATTTACTTTAACGCAAACGTGCGATCAGGTCCTTCGATTCAACTGAGTCTCCGACCTTGACTAAAAGTTCGTCCACGGTGCCACCGGAAGAGGCGTACAAAGTAGTTTGCATTTTCATCGCTTCCAACACCGCAATTTTTTCACCCTTGGATACGGTTTTCCCCACACTGGTGGAAATACTGCTGACCATTGCCGGAATAGGAGCAGCCACATGCATGGGGTTAGCTGGATCCGCTTTTTCCCTTACCTTCGTTTCCGCTTTGACCGATTTATCGAGTACAATGGTTGTCCTTGCTTTTCCGTTTAATTCGAAAGTTAATGACCTCTCCCCTTTTTCATCCGCTTCTCCCACATGAAGGAGTTTGATAAATAAAGTTTTGCCCTCTTCAATCTTAATCGCAATTTCTTCTCCAGGGAGAAGTCCATGAAAATATGCGGATGTGGGAAGCACTGCCACATCGCCGTATCGGGTTCTGAATTTTTGGAAGTCCTCAAAAACTTGGGGATACATTACGCTCGAAAATAAATCATCCTCCGTCACTTTTCTTCCCAGCTTCTTTGCCAATGTGGTTGACTCTTTGCGTAGGTCAATCTTGGGAGCGGATGCACCGGGGCGACCACGGAGCGGTTTTTGTTTCCCTAAAATAACTTTTTGAATATCTTTGGGCCATCCACCCTTGGGCTGTCCAAGGTTTCCGGAAAGAAGATCAATTACTGATTCAGGAAAACCTGTTTCTGGAGGCAGGTTTGCCAAGTCTTCCGGTTTCACTCCTTTTGTAATAAGAAAAATAGAGAGATCCCCCACACTTTTACTGCTCGGTGTAACCTTAACGATATCGCCAAGCATTTGATTCACCTGTTGATAAGTTTGAACCACATCCGGCCACCTTTTCCCCAACCCTAAGGCACCGGCTTGTTCTCTTAAATTGGTGTACTGACCTCCGGGCATTTGGTGCTGAAACACTTCGGCGCTCCCGAAGGGGGGAGAACTGTCAAAAGGAGCGTAATACTGCCTCACGGCCTCCCAGTAAATCGACAACTGGTTTAAAGCGTCCACATCCAACCCGGTGGAGCGAGGTGCATTCCGAAGGGAATGAACAACGGAATTCAGATTTGGCTGACTCGTGCAACCCGAGAGGGAAGAAATGGCCAGGTCCACCACATCGACTCCCGCCTCACTGGCTTTCAGTACAGAGGCCGAAGCAATCCCACTCGAATCATGGGTATGAAAATGAATCGGTAATGAAACCTCATTCTTGAGTGCCTTGACCAGTCGGTAAGCGGCAATGGGATGACATAATCCCGCCATATCTTTAATTGCAAGGATATGTGCCCCCATCTTTTCCAATTCCTTGGCTAATTCCACATAATATTTAAGCACATATTTCTCCTCACTGGAATCGGTGAAATCCCCGGTGAAGCAGAGTGCCGCTTCGCAGAGAGAATTGGTTCGTTCACTCACCGCTTCCATCGCCACTTTTAAATTAGGGAGGTAATTTAAGGAATCAAATATTCTGAAAATATCCATCCCCGCCTCGGATGAATGAACTACAAATTCGCGAACCACATTATCCGGGTAATTGGCATACCCCACCGCGTTTGATCCACGGAGAAGCATTTGGAAAAGTACATTGGGAATTTTCTCACGCAACAGCCTTAACCGCTCATAGGGCGATTCCCCGAGAAAACGCATGCATGTGTCAAAAGTTGCCCCTCCCCACATTTCCAGACTAAATAGACCGGAAGCCTGGCGGGCGATAAAGTCAGAAACGGCCACCATATCATAAGTTCTCATTCTCGCGGCAAAAAGCGATTGATGAGCATCTCTCAGTGTGGTGTCAGTAACAAGGAGGCTCTTTTGATTCAGCATCCACTCGGAGAATTTTTTTGCTCCTTTTTCAAGAAGCAGGTCGCGTGTCCCACGGGGAGGAGAAACTTTGGCGTCATATTCCGGTTCAATTAAAGGCAGTGGCGCTTCCGCTCGTGCCCGGCCTTTAACCTGTGGGTTTCCATTGACAATAATTTCCCCTAGATAACCAAGCAGCTTGGAGGCCCGGTCTCTCCTTGCCTTAAAGCGAAACAAAGCCGGAGTGACATCAATCATGCGGGTGGTCGCATTGCCTTCCACAAAATCCTTATGATTGATCACATTCTCAAGAAAGGGAATATTCGTCTTTACTCCCCGAATCCTCATTTCCCGTAGGGCACGATGCATCCGGTCCAAAGCCTGTGGCAAATTCGGACCCGAAGTGGTGAGCTTGACCAAAAGAGAGTCATAGAAAGGAGTGATAATTGCCCCTGTATCTCCCATTGCTCCATCCAAGCGGACTCCAAATCCAGCTGCGGAACGATAGCTCAAAATTTTCCCGTAGTCCGGAGTAAAATCTTTCTCCGGATCTTCAGTTGTGACCCGGCACTGAATGGCACAACCATTTCGGGGGATTCGGTCTTGGGTGGGTATTCCGATTTCCTTTCCGTGCAGAGGTTTGTTCATTGCAACCAGTATTTGGGACCGCACGATGTCAATTCCGGTAATCTGTTCGGTGACGGTGTGCTCGACCTGAATGCGCGGATTCATTTCAATAAAAAACCACTCATTTGTGTCCTGGTCCAAAAGGAATTCGACGGTTCCGGCATTATCATATCCAATCTTGCGAGAAAGTTCCACGCCCGCATTACAAAGGCTGTCCACCACCTCTTTAGGCAACCCAATCGAAGGTGCCACCTCCACCACTTTCTGGTATCTTCTCTGGACCGAACAGTCACGCTCATGCAAGTGAACGATATTGCCCTTTCGATCTCCCAGAATTTGGACTTCCAAATGCTTGGCCCGCCCCACATACCTTTCCAAAAATACCGCCGCATTCCCAAAAGCCCGTTCGGCTTCGCCCTGGGCTTCTTCAAGCATTGGTTTTAAGTCTTCCTCTTTCTGTACCACCCGCATCCCTCGGCCTCCGCCACCAAAAGCGGCTTTAATGATCAATGGAAATCCGATTTTCCTTCCCCACTTAAGCGCTTCGGCAGGTTTTGACACCGCACTCGGAGTCGCCGGTAAAGTCGGAACCCCGGCTTCGTCTGCAGCTTTTTTGGCGGCAACTTTATCCCCCATACTCTCGAGCAGTTCAGGGCGTGGACCAATAAAAGTGATACCGGCATCTTCACAGGCACGGGCAAAATGGGCATTTTCAGAAAGGAAACCGTAGCCCGGGTGGATCATATCGACTCCTTTTTCCTTGGCTAAAGTGATAATGGAATCGATGTCGAGGTAAGCCGCGACCGGGCCCTTCCCTTTCCCGACAAGATAAGCTTCATCCGCCTTGAACCGATGAACTCCAAAACGGTCTTCTTCGGCATATATTGCGACAGTACGCAGATTTAATTCAGTGGCAGAACGAAAAATACGAACCGCAATTTCGCTACGATTGGCGACTAGGAGTTTTTTCATAATTTAAAAGGATAAGATTAATAATCCAATTCCCATTGAATGCATATAACCCGTTAATTTTTCAATGCTAAAACGCGGACACCGCGGAAGTATTATCAAAAAACCACAAAATAGGATCGAACCAAGGATCAATTAAAACAGATGCACCGGCAAAATAGAATATCCCAGCGACTGCTAAATAGGGGCCAAATGGTACTTCGCCGCCCCATTGCAATTCCTGATCAGAATTTATCTGCTTCCCCCCTTTTCGTAAGAGCCGCTGAAAAAGCATGGCGGGAAGCAATAAAAGTGTTCCCATGAGCGCCCCCCCGAATATTGAGAACACGGCACCTTTCCATCCGCAAAATGCACCGATGCAACCCAATAATTTAATATCCCCCTCTCCAAGCGCTTCCCGACCAAAAGTAATCTGAGCCAATGCTCCTATCCAATACAGCAGGGCCGAACCGACGAGCAAACCAAGAATGGAATTAAAGCCGCTTTCAAAATGAACCGACACTGAATCGCTTACATGCATTCCGTTAATTTCCGGGAACAAAAAGCAATACAGCACCCCAACCATTGCCCCGCCCACACTAAATCGGTCCGGAATCAACATGGTCTCAAAATCAATCACGATGACTGCAACCATAATCCAGCTAAACAATAAACGGGCAGCCAGGAGAACCGGATTATGTTCAATCGAGTATAAATGGGCAAAATAGGCAAATACCAAGCCCAGTGAAATCTCCACCAGCCAATACCGAACCGGAATAGAATAGGAACAACAATGGGCTTTTCCTTTTTGAAAGAGCCAAGTGAGCACGGGCAGGTTCCGGAACCAAGGAATAGTTGTCCCGCAATTGGGACAATGAGAAGCAGGTAAAACAATCGATTTGCCTATGGGCAGCCGATGGGCACAGACATTGAGGAAACTTCCCAAAATACTACCGAGCACGAGACCGACCCAGGGCAGAATTTCGGGACTTACTAGTAGATCGAGCATCAAATCTAGCAGTTAAGCGCGGTCTGTGCTCCGGAAAACATAGCCTCAACTGAAATTTCCTGACCTGTCCAAATCTCCAGTGACCGTGCGGCTTGGTGCACAAGCATAGACAATCCATTCTCACAGACCATTCCCCTTGCCCGGGCTTCTTCTAGCAAGGGAGTCTCCGCCGGATTATAGATCATATCATACACCCGCGTCGAAGGAGGGAAGGCACGGAGGGAGACCGGAGAAGGATCGCCTGGATTTAAGCCAAGTGAAGTGGCATTAATAATGACCAAATCCCCGCAATCCAATACGCCCGCGGGCAATTGGGATATGGGACAGGCAACCACCCTGGCTGTGTCCAGGGAATTACCCAGTGCATCGATCATGTTTTCCAGACGCTCCGTGGAACGGTTGCTAATCCATAAATTTTCACAACCGCACGAAAGGGACTGTGCCGCCGCTGCCCGAGCCGCTCCACCAGCTCCTAAGATCAGTATATTGGCTGACTCCAGACGGACTCCCAGTCTCCCCTTCAGGGCTTGCTCCAAGCCGTATCCATCGGTGTTAAAACCCCGCCATTCTTCACCCGTGTGGAAGAGGGTGTTGACTGCTCCAATAGTACGGGCTTCCTTGTCGATCGAATCAATCATTGAAAAAACATCCACTTTATGCGGTATGGTTAGATTCAATCCGCGGTATCCACACTCGTTCAGGTGCTCCAAACCGGAAGCTAAATCCTTGGAACTGACTTCCACTTTATGGTAGACCCAATTTAAGAATGAAGGAATCCCTGAACTGAGTTCCCGCAAAGCGGCACTATGAATTTGAGGACTAATGGAATGTTTAATCGGTGCTCCTAAAACAGCCAGTCCCACTTGATTCGGAGGAAGGGGAGATAAATCTTCGATTAATAAAGGAGGCTCAAGCATTGGCTTCCCGTTGATGAACCCGTTCAAATTCATTGACAAATTTTTGAAAGAGACCCGCATTTTCAACCTCTTCTGACTGGGCGAATTGTTGAACCAGATTCCTGCATCCACGGGTTAATGTTTCAGCAACAGTGACTGGAAGTAGAAAAGAGCCCGAATTCTCAATCGATGAATCTCCTAAAAATTCCTCCATTTGCTCAATTTCGAAAAATTTCCCACCTGACCACGCGTCAATGTAGAACGGTTTCTTTTCAGAAAAACATCCGACCATGAACCGCCCGGGTAAGCCAATCGGTTCAAGCTCAAAACCTATCCTTCTCGCAACCAGTAAATAAACGACTGAAAGAGTGATCGGTAAGCCCCGCCTTCTCTCCAAAACGCGGTGCAAGAAACTGTTTTGAGGATCCGAAAAGTCTTTGCTCGCCGCCCTGAATTCGAATTCATGAAAAAGAACCCGGTTAATAACCGAACAAATGTCTCTGGCACTTTGCGGGGGAATTAAAAGTTCCCTTGCCCGGTCAGCCAACCTGTCTAAAAATAAAGTGGAGGATGAAATATCGAGGGTTGGGAAAACTGTCCGGTCTAATAAAAACCATCCTGATTCAAGCTCATATCTAAGGGAACGAATAAACTGTAGGAATCCACCCACACCATCCACCCATCCCAGTTCAACCAATAAACTATGTGCGTGCTTCGCTAAAAAGTGATCCGGTTCACGAACCACTTTCTCGAGGAAGCGCACCCCTTCATCGGGAAAATTTTTCAGTTCAGAGATCAAGGCACCGCGTACGGCTGGACTCTCATCATCCAATAGTCGACGAATCTGATCCCATTTTTTTTCGTCTTCCGGTTTTACTGCTGCCATATTCATGTTAAAAGTAATAATCGCGCCTTCCCGCATGCGGGGCAAGCTAACTTCTGCATTGCATTCAATCCCTTTGACCAAACAGGGCTGAACCAACCCGAATCATGGTGCTTCCCTCTGCCACCGCTTCCTGCAAATCCCCAGTCATTCCCATTGAGAGCTCGGGATAAAATACCTTGAATTGGTTAGCCATACGGTCTCTTAAATCCCGTAATCGGGAAAATGCGTTTCTCGCCACTTTCGGATCATCAGGAGCATAGGGAGCAATTGTCATAAAGCCCTCCAATTGGAGCATGGGGAAAGCCATAGCCTTTTCAATTAACTCCTCACATTGGTCCTCCATAATACCGGCTTTGGCAGGGTCACGTCCGGTGTTCACCTGAATGAGAAAACTCATTTTTTCATTAAGATGGAGTAAGGCCGCATGGATTTTGGTCAGAAGTTTAAGCGAATCAATGGTCTGAATCCGGGTAAACCTACCCGCGGCCAGCTTAGCTTTATTGCTTTGTAAATGACCAATTAAGTCCCATTTCATTTCCTCCACGCCCTTCTGCTTTTCCATTGCTTCCTGCACCCGGTTCTCCCCCACCCTTGAAAAACCCGCCCGCTGTGCATAATGGACTGCATCCACTGGCCAATTTTTGGTAACGGGAAGAATGGCAACCTCATTAACCGAGCGGTTTTCACTGGAACAGGCCATGGCCACCCGTTCCTTGAGTATTTTCAGATTTTGCTGAAATGCTTTTTCTGTAATCATGATTTATTATAAGTTTTTCAAATAATAGGTTTGATAAGCATAAGATCAATTAATATCAATAAGCATGCACATTCAAAATTTCAAAACTTTTTGTGACTTGGTGGAAACTCAAAGTTTTTCTAAAGCGGCCCGACTTAATGAAGTGACACAATCCGCAGTCAGCCAACAGTTGAAAGCGATGGAAGGTTATTATGACATGTTGATTATCGACCGTAATCAAAAAAAGTTTCGCCTCACACAACAGGGTACCACGCTTTATAAAACATTTAAGGAAATACTCACCCTTTATGAGAGATTAAATTGTGAGATTCAGGAAATGAGGAATGTGGTAAGCGGGACAATTCAGATATCAACAGTGAACAGCATTGGACTTCATGAACTGCCCCCCTACCTTACTTCATTCATGCAGGAATTCCCCTCAGTCAACACACGGGTTGAGTATCGGCGTGCGAATTTGGTTTATGAAGATGTGATTCATGGCACTGCCGATTTAGGACTGGTTGCATTTCCGGTCAAAAACAAGGAACTCACTATTATTCCCTTTGCTACGGATGAGTTAGTTGTTGCCATGAATCCTGAACATCCTCTCGCAGGCAAGGATAATTTGTCTATCGATGAGCTCAA
The DNA here is from genome assembly GCA_913048545.1 of uncultured Opitutia bacterium. The sequence goes on from CAJWWH010000065.1 coordinate 8,571, forward strand.
AGGCGTTGATTTCATCGCATTCGAGAAGGATATTCCTACCCGAAAAGCGACCGATGAAATCCTCAGAAATGCAGATATTGAAGTTTCAATTGCGATGGAATTTGACAATGTGGAAACGGTTAAACGGGCACTGGAAATTAACGCAGGGGTGGCAATTATTCCTAAAAACACTGCCTCCAACGAAGTGCAGAGAAATCAACTGGTCATCTCCCGGCTGGATAATGGTGAGCACATACGCCCTCTCTCATTAATTCACAAAAAGACCCGTATGCTCACCCCGGCACTCCGTTCATTCATTGAAAAAATGCAGCATTCTCCTTTGACCGAGAAAATTTCAGCTTAAAAAGTTGATTATTTTAAACCGCTTGTCTTCCTAAGATTAGCCACAAAACTGCCCACCACCACCTTACTGCTTATCTTTACGGGGAGCCTTCTCGAACCGGTGGAATACCAAACCCTCAGCATTCCCTTGGGACTTTTCTTAAACACACCACGAATATTTTTCAGTTCAGGAATCGTTTCAATCGCGTAGAATGTACCGGCAGGCACGGTAATTTTTTTCTTCTCTCCCGTCCGCACATTAATTGTACGAAAACTTTTACCATCACAGGTTGGTAACGTTTCTTCCTGATTGGGTTTGAGTTCCTGAAGTCTAAAGAAATAGGCAATGGAGAGGGGATCAAAAACCTTTTCGGGAATCGCTGTGGACGAATGAACCTGACCATCCTGCGAATAAATTGCCTTTAATTGAGTATAGTCATATCTGACTAAAACTTTTCTCTTTGTACTGCCTTCCTCCTGAGATTTCGAGTAAAGTACGGACTTTGAAAAATCAGCAGCAACCGAGCTCTCTACACTCGTTCTCACTTTATAAAATTTGTCCGCAAAGGAATTTGTCCGGACGGAAAACTTGATGAGATAGCAAGTCTGACCTTCCACTTCAGTTAGAGAATTCACCTCCATCACCGCTGAACCAACAGAGAAAAAACCCCATTTCAAATCATA
>CAJWWH010000066.1 GCA_913048545.1 uncultured Opitutia bacterium
TGCTGCACTGTCACCCTATCACAAAAATTTCAAAAGGTGACTTTACGATCCACACCAAGACTTCATTTACCCTTTTGAATAATGGAAGATAACAGTACTATTTACAGCAAATAGGTCGTAGATTTTAGATTGTGAGAAGAAGAAAATCTTTTTCGAAAATTCATTTTTTCAAGTAATCTCCTCTGCTGAAATACTTTTCCAACCATAAATAAGCTATAATAAAAAAATAACGTGAACCCATTTCTTTTAATTTAAGCTTTGCAACACCTTTGGTTCGGTTCTGCCAAGAAATCGGAATTACTTTCCAAGTATAACCACGCACGATGGCTTTAAGAGGAATTTCAACAGTCAGGTTGAAATGAGGAGAAATGAATGGTTTACAACCATCAATAACTTCACGACGGTACATTTTAAAGGCGTTTGTGACATCATTGCATTTTATTTTAAATGCATAACTAATCATTGTATTAACAACCCGATTAGCGAGTAGTTTTAGCCTTGGATAATCATTCAGTTTACTACCTTTTATGAAACGGCTTCCAAATGCACACTCTGAACCATCTAACAATACTTGCCAATATTGTATAAGATCTTCAGAAGAATCGGATCTATCTGCCATCATGATGGCAACAGCATCCCCAGTGAAGTTGTCTAAGCCAAGACGGATTGCTCTACCAAATCCGTTCTCATTTTCATTTTTCAAGTAACGAAGAGGCGAAAAGGCTTCCTGTAATTAAAACTTTCAATTCTAGAGGGTAATAAATTTTACTTAATCGAAAAAGATTTTCACCGCAAATAGGTCATCTTTTGTAGGATAATTCTTGTAGGAAATTAAAAGGTGATTAGCTGTAGCTGAGATCTCACTATTGGAGTTAGTGTATTTATGTAATGGAAAAATGCTTTTATTAAATCTAATTTCATCTACTAAACATAAGTATTCTGGCACGTCTTCAGTTTTATAACTCATATTATCTTTTAGGTATTGTGAAACAAGACTAAACCAACATGATCATTATAGAATCAACATGCTAGGAGATTTACTTTCGAAAATCGATTAATTGCTTTCTACACAAGACCCATTTACTTTAAATATTTTGAAGATATTAGTCACAGGTTCGTCAGGTCTCATAGGTTCTGAGGTTTGCTCATATTTTGCAAAATTTGGAAACTCTATTTATGGCTTTGATAATAATCAAAGAGAAGTTTTCTTTGGTCCGCAAGGGAACACCACTTGGAGACTCAAGGAATTGCAAGACACCTTATCAGATTTCACTCATCACGAAATTGACATTCGTGACCGCTTTAAAGTACTGGATACTATCCGTTCCATAAGGCCTGATGCAATCATTCATACTGCTGCACAGCCTTCCCATGATAAGGCCGCATCTATTCCATTTGACGATTTTGATGTTAATGCTGGAGGGACTCTTAATTTGTTGGAGGCTGCTCGCCAATTTTGCAAAGATTCACCATTTGTTCATATGTCTACCAATAAGGTGTATGGTGATGGTCCAAACCGAATAAAATTAAAAGAGCTAAATAGCAGATGGGACTTTGATGATTCTGATTTTATCGATGGTATAGGTGAGAATTTTTCGGTCGATCAGTGTAAACATTCTCTCTTTGGCGCATCCAAGTTGTCGTCTGATATTATGGTGCAGGAATATGGCAGATATTTTGGCATGGCTACATGTTGTTTGCGTGGTGGGTGCCTGACAGGACCATCTCATTCAGGAGTCGAATTACACGGATTTATAAGTTATCTTGTGAAATGTAATCTCGTGGGACGAACTTATAAAATTTTTGGTTATAAAGGAAAGCAGGTCAGGGATAATATTCACTCAGAAGATGTAGCTCAGTTCATAAATCTTTTTGTGCAGACGCCTAGATCTGGAGAAGTTTACAATTTGGGAGGTGGCAAATTAAATAGTTGCTCAATTTTAGAAGCTTTCGAAATTTGTGAAAGATTTTCAGGAAAAAGACAAATTTATGAATACCGTGATGAAAATAGAATCGGAGATCATATTTGCTATTATAGCAATCTCTCCAAAATCAAAAAGCATTATCCAGATTTTTGTATCAAGAATAGCCTGACAGATACGATTAATCAGATTGTAAAAGCATTAAGTTGAAAGTTATCAATTTATAGAAGTGTAATTTTGAATACTCTGGTTCACAGTACATTTTCGATTTTGGGTTGAGTAGCTGATATGTTACTAGATTTATTTATTTCTAGTAGTTACTGTCCGTTTGACGGATAGTAATTACCTGATTGAATGTGATTTGATGAAGTTTTCTCTGGTTTTGTGGTTCCTACTTTCCATTTTGGTATGGGCAGATGAATTTCCTGAGTTGCCTAACACTGAGTCGACTACGGATGCCGATCCGCCAAGTGCGGAGGAGAGTGCACAGTCTTTTTCCTTGCCTGAGGGAACCAAGGTAAAAGTCTGGGCAAGTGAGCCCATGGTGCAGAACCCTATTGCGATGGCATGGGATAAAACTGGCAGGATGTGGGTTGCGGAGAACTACACTTATGGGAGCCGGAAGGTACGGTTTGATCTCAGCCTGCGGGACCGGGTAATTGTTTTATCCGATACGGATGGGGATGGGCAGGCAGATACCCGAAAGGTATTTACCGATGAGGTGCAGATGCTCACCAGTGTGGAGGTTGGGCATGGTGGGGTCTGGTTGATGTGTCCACCCAAATTACTTTTTATTCCTGATCGGGACGGGGACTTGGTTCCCGATGGAGAGCCCGAAGTCATGCTCGATGGATTCGATGTGGCCCGTGGAAATTACCACAATTTTGCCAACGGTTTACGTTGGGGGCCGGATGGCTGGCTTTATGGAAGATGCGGGCATTCCTGCCCGGGGAGAATTGGCGTGCCCGGAACGCCGGATGAAGTAAGGTATCCCATTGACGGCGGAATCTGGCGCTATCATCCGAAAAGAAAAGTGGTCGAGGTACTGGCTCATGGCACGGTCAATCCATGGGGGCATGACTGGGATGAGCATGGGGAATTATTTTTTATCAATACCGTGATCGGGCATATGTGGCATATGATTCCCGGTGCCCATTACCGGGAGTCAGGCAGCGGGGCGTCGCAGAATCCATTGATCTACGAACGGATGTCCCAGCATGCGGATCATTTTCATTACGATACCAATCTGCACTGGGGCAGGTCACGCTATGGGGCGGCCAATGATTTTGGGGGTGGGCATGCCCATGTGGGGATGGCGATCTACCAGGCGGATCATTTTCCAGGTGAATGGAAAAACCGTTTGCTAACATGGAATCAGCACGGTCGACGGCTCAATCGGGAACGGTTGAAGAGAAAGGGTAGTGGATACATTGGAAAGCATGAGACGGATGTTTTCTTTAATGCAAACGAATGGTTTCGAGGAATGGAAGTGAGTATCGGGCCGGACGGGGCAATTTACGGGCTCGATTGGAGTGATACCGGGGAATGCCATGACCATACCGGGGTGCACCGGACGAGTGGAAGAATTTACAAATTTTTTCACCAGAACAATCCGGTGGCGGATTTGAGTGTTCTGGAAAAGGCAGAGACGGATCCGGAAGCGGTCATTCGACATCCCAATGCCTGGTTTGCCCGGCAGTGGTTACAGGCACTTTCAGAAAATGGGCAGATTGATTCCATGAAAACCATTCGGATCTGTGAAGAAATCCTTGCCGACCAAACGATAAAAGCATCGATTCGCCTGCCGGCAATGTGGGGACTGCAGGCATTGAATACATTGAATCCTGAAAAATATTTGAATGATCCGAATGAACATATCCGTACCTGGGCGATCCGATTGATAATGGATGATCAACCCATCGATACGCTGTTTGGGCCAAGGGAAAAGGCATTGCCTACCACGAATTCAAAGCTCGTGCGGAAATTAGTTCAGCAGGCCCGGATCGATTCATCTGGATTGGTTCGGTTGACTCTGGCTTCTGCTTTGCAACGGTTGCCTATTTCGCTCAGACGGGAGCTAGCAAAGGGACTCGCTTCACGGCAGGAGGATGCAAATGATCACAACCTTCCCATGATTGTTTGGGCAGGAATAACTCCCATGGTGGAGAATGATCCTGATGGATTGCTTGCCATTGCCCGTTCCAGTCAATGGCCCGTTTTATGTACATGGATTGCCCGGGCAATCACCGAGCGATCGAAGGAGCAACCCATGGTGTTCCATTCATTATTGGATTTAATCGTGGAACAACCTAATCATGCTGAGTCTTTGCTTGCAGGAATCGAGCGGGCGGTGTTGAGCATAAAGGGATTTTTGAAACCAGCCAAGTGGGATCTTGTTCGCTCCAAGTTGAGCATAAATCCTACGGTTTTAAAACTGAGTGTAATTTTTGGGGATATACAAGCAACCAAGGAAATGGAAAAAGTAGTGATGGATGAAAAAGCGGATTCTAATATTCGTAGGCAGACGCTGGGAATTTTGATCGATTCCGATACACCCAACCTGCAATCCCTGTGCGAAAAATTACTTACTGATCCAGAGTTGAAAGTTTTGGCAGTTCGTGGGTTGGCTAAATATGAGAGTCTTGGGACTGGGGAGAAAATAACCAACAGGCTTGGTGAGTTTTCGAATGGTGAACAAAACGTAGTGGTGGAAATTCTTTGCGGCCGGGTCAGCTGGGCAGGATTCTTACTGGAAGAAATTAAAGCAGGCAAAATTTCCAAGTCCGTGATCACTCCCTATCATGCCACTCAAATTCATGCTCTTACAAGTGACGAGTTGAATAGTAAACTGGATGATGTCTGGGGAACGGTTCGGACATCCCCTGAGCAATTAGAGAAAAGAAAAGAGGAATTAAGGCTGGAGTTAAAGAGCTTACATCCAGGCGAAGCTAACCTGGGAAAGGGGGGCGTTCTGTATGAGCAGCAATGTGCAAGTTGTCATATGTTGTATGGCAAAGGCGGAAAATTAGGGCCAGATCTGACTGGTTCGGGACGGACAAACCTCGATTACTTACTTGAAAATATTGTCGACCCAAACAGTGCAGTGTCTGCAGATTACAGGATGAATATTATTCAATTAAAAGACGGACGCGTACTTAGTGGAATGATTTCGGGACAGGACCGAAATTCCCTGACCCTGCGGATGCCAGCCACTGAAACCGTGGTCAGCAAGTCGACAATTAAAAAGCGTGAGACGCTTTCCCATTCGATCATGCCGGCCGGTCTGCTTGATAACCTGAGTCTAGAAGAACGACGTGATTTGATCGCCTACCTGATGAATCCTTACCAGATCGGAAACTAAGGACGGGTAGGATTTTATGACACAGGCATGAATCGACTTGGACATGTGAAAAGATTAAAGGGTTGATTTGAAACTATAAATTCACATTGATAAATTGTTTAAATCCTTTTAACCCCACTTAACCTCATCTCCCAATTGATATTATGAAACTCGAAACCCAATGCCTTCACGCAGGCTACTCGCCTGAATCCACCACCAATTCCTGTGCCGTTCCTTTATACAAGACCAGTTCTTTTGTATTCAATGACACTGAGCATGCGGCCAATTTATTTGGACTGCGCGAACTGGGAAATATTTACACCCGTTTGATGAATCCAACCACCGATGTGCTTGAACAACGGGTGGCCGCGATGGAAGGCGGCGCAGCTGCCTTGGGACTTTCCTCGGGAACGAGCGGAGTTTTTTATTCGATTATCAACTTGGCTCAGGAGGGAGATGAGATCGTATCCGGAAACAACCTGTACGGGGGAACTTACACCCAGTTTAATGACATTCTTCCCAAGCTCGGAATAAAGGTCAAATTGGTCGATCCCAATGACCCTGCTAATTTTGCAGCGGCGATCACCGATAAAACTAAAGCACTTTTCTGCGAATCCGTCAGCAATCCCGGACTGGATGTAGCCGATATCAAAGCAATCGCCAATGTGGCGGATGATCACGGTATCCCTTTAATTGTGGATAGCACCTTTTCCACTCCCTACTTAACCAACCCAATCGAGCACGGAGCATCGATTGTAATTCATTCCTTAACCAAGTGGATGGGTGGACATGGAACCGGGATCGGTGGAATTGTGGTTGATTCCGGTACCTTTGATTGGAAGAACGGAAATTTCCCACTTTATGATCAACCGGACAACAGCTACCATGGATTGCGCTGGGGGCATGACCTTCCCGAAGCATTAGCTCCTGTTGCCTTCATTCTGAGGATGCGCACGGTTCCATTGCGCAACTTGGGTGCCTGTATTTCACCGGATAATTCCTGGCAATTTTTACAGGGCATTGAAACCCTGCCATTGCGCATGGAACGCCATTGTGAAAACTCCTTGGCCGTGGCCAAGCACCTGCAAGCACACGATTCCGTGGACTGGGTACGTTTTCCCGGTTTGGAGAGTGATCCAATGTACTCGCTCAATGAAAAGTACTTAAAAGGAAAAGGTGGATCGATGGTCGTTTTTGGAATTAAGGGCGGAGCCGATGCGGGCCCCAAGTTTATCGATAACTTACAACTTCTTTCCCACCTTGCCAATGTTGGGGATGCGAAGAGCTTGGCGATTCATCCCGCCACCACGACTCATTCCCAGTTAAACGAGGAACAGCAAAGAGCTGGCGGAATTCCTCCGGAAATGGTTCGTCTATCCATTGGAATTGAGCATATTGACGATATCCTTGCCGATATTGATCAGGCACTTGCTGCTACTACTTCCTGATTGGATTTTGTACCAAGATTGGGTAAGCTATGGTCATGAAAATGGCCTACACTTACTTGATTGTCCTGACCCTCATTATGGGAGGCGCTTTGGCATACGGGTTCATCGTGGGCGATTTCTGGGAAGACGGGGGTGAGTTAATGGAAAACCCGTGGGGAATTGTTTCCCTGTTTGATGTCTATGTTGGATTTTTCTTCTTTATCGGCTGGATTTGGTATCGGGATTGTTGCCTGACCGGCAAACTTTTTTGGTCGGTTGCGATCCTACTTGGAGGAAATGTGGTAGCAGGTATCTATGCGATTATTGCCCTTTATAAAAGTAAGGGTGATGCCACTGTTTTCTTTGTGGGGAAAAGGGAAAACTTGAATCTAGGAAATTGAGATATTTTAGAATGATTGATTTGGTTGATATCCGAAATCTAAAACCTAAATTTAAAAGCATTTCACAGGTAAAATTATTTCAATTTTTTTTCTACGCAAAACATTCTGAGGTTCACGAATTTAAAAAATATAAATGAAAAAAAATCTGGTTAGTGAATTAATTTGTGCTCTATTATTGGCTTCCTGTTCCAGTGAATCGGGAAGTAACTCTTCAGTTAAAGTAGATCCGGCTTCATTCAATGAGATGGTATTGATTGAAGGGCAAACTTTTTTGATGGGTAATGTAAAGCCAGCGGATAACGGAGAGATTTATCCGGAAGAAGGACCTGTTCACAAGGTCGAATTGTCGAGTTTCTGGATTGATAAATACGAGGTTACCAATGCTCAGTTCAAAGAGTTCGTGGACGCAACCGGTTATGTAACTTTTGCGGAAAAGCCCCTTAGTCCGGATGTGTTTCCTGCTGCCCCTGAAAATCAATTATTACCTGGTGCAACGGTTTTTGCACCGCCACCCGAGAATATCGATCCCCGAGCAACTAACGATCCATGGAACTGGTGGTTATATAGAAATGGTGCATCATGGAGGAAACCTGAGGGTCGAAGTTCATCCATTCGTGCAAGGATGGATCATCCAGTGGTTTGTGTGAATATTGATGATGCGAAAGCATATGCCAAATGGGCCGGTAAACGTTTACCGACCGAGGCGGAATGGGAATTGGCAGCCCGTGGTGGTTTGGTGGATTCCATGTATGTTTGGGGAAATGAGGCCAGACCCGGGGGGAAATGGCTCGCGAATTGTTTTCAGGGTACTTTTCCAGCGGTAAACACTGCCCAAGACGGATTCCATGGTACAGCACCCGTTGGTTCTTTCCCTCCCAATGGATTGGGACTTTATGATATGGCGGGAAATGTATGGGAAATTTGCAGTGATTTTTACCACCCTTCTTATTACAGTCAATTTATTGAGGATCCCCAACCCAATCCAACTGGCCCCACTTTTCCAATAACCCAGATCGAACTTGAGCAATTTCGTCGCACAGGAACCTGTCCGTTGCCAAGGGAAGGGCATAATGAGCTCATGAATTTAAATGTTGCCCGGGGTGGTTCTTTCCTTTGCCACTGGAATTATTGCCTGCGTTATCGACCCGCAGCCCGTAATCATTCCGAATCTCTTTCTCCATCCAATCATACAGGGTTTCGTTGTGCCAAAGATGTAAAATAACTTATGTAGATTATCAAAGCGGAATGGCCTGAGTTTGTTTGTAGATAATTTTTCAAATTTCTCTGCTTTCTGGTCAATAAGTAAATCAATTAGCAATAGGTGTGTTAATTTCATTCAAAATTTAAATGCCTAAAAATGATCCGTAAAATTGTGTCGTACTCGGGTAAATTAAAGAAAGATATAGATTAGGGTATCGAATCAACCGATATTTATAACTAAGTAGTTTGGATTTCAAATGTCCGTACGGATGCTCTTTTTACATGTTTTATTTGAGGAAAAATTTTCCACAAAAAGCTATGTTAATGGAAAGTGTAGCTGGTGACGGTTTACGGTGGGACACCTTGTCATCGCGAGGGCTGAAAGCCGTTGGCGATCCACTCCTCCTCAGTAATCGAAGGGACCGTGCGTTCTCTTCTTCTGAGACACGATGGATTGCCTTGCCGTCCTGTCGTCCTTCTTGCCCTGAAATAAGTACTTCCATCAAGCCTTGATTGACAAATTCTCCCTTTTTTATGATCATACATCTTATGAAATCTATTTACTTAGTTTTGCTGTCACTTTTTATTTTTACATCCGCTACTTTTGCGGTGCCGTCGGTAATTAATTATGCTGGGCAGGTAGCCGTGAATGGAGAAGCCTTCACTGGGAATGGCTTTTTCAAATTTGCAATCGTCAGCGATTCAGGGACGACTACCTATTGGAGCAACGACGGCACAAGCTCGGCCGGTTCTGCACCTACTTCTTCTGTGAGTGTTTCCGTAAACGGTGGCCTTTACTCCATTCTGCTTGGCAATTCAGCGATTCAGGGAATGAACGCGATCGATCCTTCCGTGTTTCAGCAACACTGCGATGCCATGTTACGGGTCTGGTTTGACGACGGTACCAATGGGTCTCAGTTACTCTCTCCCGATAGGCCCTTCGCCTCCGTTCCCTATGCTTTGAGTGCAGCTGCAGCG
>CAJWWH010000067.1 GCA_913048545.1 uncultured Opitutia bacterium
AAGATTTAATGGCGATTGAAAAAATAGTTGTGGTGGATGACGAGATGATGATCCGGAAAGCGTTGGAGACGCAATTACGAAACAAGCGTTATTCGGTTGCCTCTACTGGAGACTTGAAGGGTGCTCGGAAAATATTGTCGCGGGATTCTTTTGACCTGGTCTTTTTGGACCTTCGATTGCCCGATGGGGAGGGGACGGACTTGCTCGAGGAGATAACGGCAAAAACGGAGGCACCAATGGTGGTTATGATGACTGGGTACGGATCAGTTGAGTCTGCGGTATCCTGTATGCAGATGGGTGCATTTGATTATGTGGTGAAGCCTTTTTCATTTGAGCAAATCGAGGTAGTGGTGGATAAGGTTGCCTCATTTGATAAGATGCGTCGGGTCACGAAATATTACGTAGAGGAAAGTGACACGAGATCATCAGATATTATTGGGGAAAGTGACCCTGTGTATAAATTAAAGACTTTGGTGGATAAGGTGGCAAAAACGGAAGCGAGTGTTTTAATTACGGGAGAAAATGGCACGGGTAAGGAACTGGTTGCACGAGAGCTTTACCGAAACAGCATGCTCGCAAAGCAACCTTACATTCGGGTCAACTGTGCCGCTATTTCAGAAACCTTGATGGAGAGCGAGTTTTTTGGGCATGAGAAGGGCTCTTTCACCGGTGCTACTGAGAGAAGGGAAGGGCGCTTCGAATTGGCAGATGGCGGAACCATACTTTTGGATGAGATTAGTGAAATCGCACCCGCTCTACAGGCAAAACTTTTACGTGTTTTACAGGAAAAGGAATTTGAAAGGGTAGGGGGAAACAAAACCATCCAAGTCAAAGTTCGCGTGCTTGCGACGACAAACCGAGATTTAATGGGAGAGGTGAAAAAAGGAGATTTTAGGGAGGATCTCTATTACCGGTTGAATGTGTTTCCCATTGCGGTGCCTCCTCTTCGGGAGCGAGGAACGGACATTTTACTGCTTGCCCATTCTTTCTTAAATCGTCACGCAAAAAAACACGGTGTCGATGAGATTGAATTTTCAGAGGATTGTCAAAAAGCGATAGAGTTCCATAATTGGCCTGGAAACGTGCGAGAATTGGAGAATGCAGTCGAACGGGCAGTCATTCTTGCTGATAAAGGAAAACCAATTGAAGCCGATTTACTTGGTTTACAAGTTATGTCCGGAAAAAGTTCAAAAGAGCCCAAGGAAGTGACCGAAAGTGCTACAGCAGAAATCCAGTCTATGGAAGAGGTTGAACGGAAGCACATTGAGAATACCTTGGCAGCATGTGATGGAAATCGGACTCACGCCGCGGAGAAGCTTGGATTAAATGTGCGGACGCTGCGCAATAAAATTAAGCTTTTTAAACTGGAGGATTAACCCACATTTCCTCTCGGAATTGAAGAATTAATCTTCAAAAAGAAGGCTCACCTTATCCGGGTCATCTGAAAGATCAATAACTTCATTGGGATTAAAGGGCTTTCCTTTTTTCAGAGTGATTTGAACGAGTTCACCGAGGCTATACTCGGCCTCTTCCCAAAGGTTGCCGTTTGGGTCCCACATTGAAATTCGGCCATCATATTTCCCTTTTTTGTAACGCAAGACAGCTTCTTTGTTTCCTTGGTCGTCCAAGGCTGTGATCGTACCTGTGTAAAGTTCCTCGGTTTCACGTATATATAAAGTCCCTCCCCGTTTTGGATCTCCGGCAAATTTGGCGTAAAATTCCGACCCCTTGCCTTCCCATTCCGCGAGTTCAAGAGATGCCATACTTTTTCCTGTTTCCGAAGACCCTTCGTTGTCAAAACGACCAAAGTCTTCCATGTCATTTTGAAAATATTTCTGAGAATAGACATCCCCGGATTTAGTCCAGATATAAAAGTACCCATGTTTTTCACCCATTTTGTACTGTGATTTCTGCTTTAATTTACCGTTGTCATACCATTCAAAAAAATCACCATCCGGAAAACCGCTGGTGTAGCTTTTCATTGAAATAATTGTGCCATTTCTTGCCCGAATTTTTATATATCCGGAATAAGAGGAATCATTGTCCTTGGATTTAATTTTTTCATCTTCACCAACTTGAAAAGCATTTTCGAATTCAATGGAAGAACCTTCCCAGTAGGATTTTTGCTGGATTAAATCAGACAATGAAAACTGTTCCACTTCCACTACCTCCTCCTGCACGGTTTCCTGTTCGCAGCTGGTGAGAAAGTGCAGAAGAATTCCAAATAACAAAGAAATGAAAAATTTATTTCTACTTTTAAAATATCGTACAGACATAAGTTCTATGTAAGGCTAGAATCTGAAAAAAGCCAAGACCGTTCCCACAATTTATCTCAAAAGGAGAGTTAAACAGTTCTCCTTTTAGGATTCGGGGGACAGTAAATTTTGTGACTGAGATTTGTAAGAAAACTTGATGAATTGCGAATAAAGTGCCAAAGATTGATGATGATTATTCCAAAAGCGAACAAGCTGGATTCATCTCAACTTCAAGAAATTGAGTCAATCGTAGGTGAATTTGATTGTACTATACTTGAAATCCAGGGCCATAACCAGTGCGTGTATGCTATTCTTGGTGATGAGACACACGCTTTGATGTTTAAAAGAATTGCCGGTTTGTCTTTTGTGCGAAAAGTGGATGCGATTGAATCGCCATACAAGTTGATGGATCGAAGATCCGCACTTTCCGAGCATCAAGTTCAGCTAGGTATTTCCAAACTGGGCATGAATTCGCCATTCATTATTGGAGGCCCCTGCACAATTGATCCTCAAAACCCTAGTTTATTTATTGAAACTGCCCACGCGTTAAAAGAGGTCGGAGTAAACGCCCTGAGGGGAGGAGTGTGGAAACCAAGAACAAATCCTTACTCTTATCAGGGTGACAATCAGGCAATTGAGATCATTTTACAGGCAAGGGAGGAGACAGGTCTTCCGATTGATTTAGAAGTGATGGATTCCGATCAGCTCAAAATTGCATTGGATGCAAAAGTTGACATTCTGCAAGTCGGCACTCGTAATGCATTAAATTATTCACTGCTCAAGGAAATCGGTAAGCTCTCCGCGGGTTCAGGCTCGGGCGTTTTACTTAAACGCGGTCGTCATGTTGCATCCCCGGATGAATTTATCGCCGCGGCCGAGTACATTGTGGCAGCGGGAAATCCCAATGTGATGCTTTGTCCTCGTGGCACGACCCCGCCATTGGACGGATATCGTAACCATCCGGATGAATCCATCACTCCCCTTTTAAAAAACCGTACATGGGCACCCGTCGTGGTGGACCCTTCCCACAGTGTGGGTCATGCGGAATATGTTCTGGCTTCCTCGCTCGCTGCGATTGCGTACGGTGCCGATGGATTGTGTGTTGAATCTCACCTTAAGCCGGCCAAAGGAATTGGGGATGATCCCAAGCAGGCAATTACCCCGGAAAAAATGAGAGAACTTATTTCATCCTGTCGAGAAATGTGGAAACACCGATATCTACCCAGGGACTGAAGTAAAACTAAGCTCCGAGCCTAAGGTCCGGGGCGAGGTAATTCCTCACATAATCCGCCACGGCTTCTTCGAGGCTGAATAAACTTCGATTGAATCCCTGCTTTTTGAGTTTTTCAATTTTTGCCTGGGTGAAGTATTGATATTTATTCCGCAAAATTTCCGGCATTTCCACAAATTCAATCCTCGGTTCCATATTAAGTGCTGAAAATATTGACATTCCTAAATCAATCCAGGTTCTCGCCAAGCCGTTACCCAAATTAAATATACCCGTCGCCCCTTGATTTTGAGCAAGCCAAAGTGTCATTTGTACCGAATCTTTCACATAGAGGAAATCTCTCTTCTGCTCCCCGTGCCGGTACTCGGGCCGATGGCTTTTGAATAGGGTCATTTTTCCACTCGTGGTAATTTGTTCGTATGCTTTACTGACCACGGAACGCATATCACCTTTGTGCTCCTCGTTGGGTCCGTAGACATTAAAGTATTTTAGACCGGTTATTTTTTCGAACCATCCACGTTCCCTTGCAAGCATGTCAAACTTGTGCTTCGACCAGCCATATAAATTGAGGGGTTCGAATTGGGTGATGTCTTCTTCCTGATCGTCCATTCCGCAGGAACCGTCTCCGTAAGTTGCGGCTGAGGATGCATAGACAAAACGGACATCCCTTTCGAGGGCCCATTGACAAATTTCCATGGTATAAAGAAAGTTGTTGTCATCGAGGTATTGCTCGTTGGTTTCGGTTGTGCTCGAACAGGCACCTAAGTGGATAATGGTTTTGACATAGGATAGGTCTGAGTTTTTTTCGGCAATAAGATTTCTAAATTTTTGAGCGTCAACGAGGCGTTGATACTTCAAATTTTCTATATTTTTTTCTTTTTTAGAGTTTTCCTCGACCCAATCAACCAGCCAGATATTTTCTAAATTTTGAGTATTAATTCCCCAAATTGTGGCACTGCCAATTAAGCCGGCCCCACCGGTCACCACAGTGGTTCCCTTGCTTAAGTCATGCATCATGCATTGGATAATTCGACAGAACGGTCACGGGCTGCATGAGCGGCCCGTGAAACAACTTCACGGAGTTGGTCATTGGAAAAACTTTCCAGAGCGGCTTGGGTGGTGCCGTTCGGAGAGGTCACTTGATTTCGTAGTTCTTCCGGGGTGAAATTACTTTTTTCCATCAACTTTGCAGCCCCTACCACTGTATGCAGAGCAAGATCTCTGGATAACTCAGCAGACAGACCCATTTTTTTACCCGCTTCCTCAAGAGCGGAGGTGAATTCGAAAATGTAGGCGGGCCCACTTCCACTGATTGCAGTGACGCGATCAATATCAGTTTCTTCAACCACCTCCCGGACTTGTCCGAGGGAGGAAAGAACTTTTTGGATCGTCTCGCGATCTTCCTGACTTGGGGTGGATGCAAAGAGATATCCGGTTATTCCGGAACCAATTTGACCCGGGGTATTGGGCATTGAACGAACAATATTTCTCGCCATTGGAAAAACTTTTTTTAAACGTTCAAGAGTTATTCCTGCCATTATGGAAAGGATTACCATTCCTTCAGATGATTGATTGATTTCAGCTGGAATTTCGGAAAGCTGTTGTGGTTTGCATCCCAGAACAAGAATACTGGGCCTAAGGGCAATCATTTCTTCCACATTTTGGGAACGATGCACTCCCGTTTCTGAGGAGAGTAGATCAGAAGTTCCGTCATTTGCGGAACAGCATGCAATTTCATCGGGCTGAAATGTTTTCGCATGTAACAGGCTTTTGACAATGGCAGAAACCATCTTACCGGCACCAATAAACGCAATTTTATGTCTCATTAAAAGTAAAGTGATTCTTATTTACTGAGTCGAAGGAGCAGGTTGTGTGGTGACAGTGCCAGAAAGGAGATCATGGATGCATCTTTTATTTGGATTCAGTAAGCAGTAAAAAAAATTGAGCATACTCAACAATATGATTGGGGAGGGCACAAGAAATATAGTGGTGATTCCTTTTACAATTGCTCGGATCAAGTGTTTTGGCAGGGACGGAGTGCCGTGATCTTCAAAAGTAACCGTACGTAAACCAAAAGTCGCTTTGCCGAGAGTTTGACCCTGGAAAAATGCCTCACCACAAAAGAAATACAAAATTGGCAAAAGAAAAGATAATAAAAAAATGGTAATAATAATCTGAAAAGTTTGCTCTGAAATATTTGATTCCTGAATAAAATTAGCCATTTTTTGGGAATCAAAATGTTCGTCATTACTAAAGAGAGAAACTTGATTGATTAAATTATTAAATTCATTCCGTGAATAGTCATCAAAAAATTTTGGAATGAGTAAATAGATCATTTGAATGAAGATAAACAGCAGCACGGCGTCCATAAAGAAGGCGACAGATCTTTTTCCAAGTGCCGCGGGAACGAGTTCTGTGTTCAGTTGCTTAAGTTCCTCCCTTTTATTTTCCTCGAATACCATGAATTAGGGTTGATTGTGCTTACATGCCTGGAGCGTGTTTTTCATTAACATGGCCACGGTCATGGGACCCACTCCACCCGGTACAGGAGTAATGAATTCGGTTATAAGTGAGACATCATCAAAATCAACATCCCCGACAAGGCGAAAGCCCGACTTCTTTTTGGAATCCTCAATTCGATTGATCCCCACATCTATTACGATTGCCCCTTCCTTGACCATATCGCGGGTAACGAATTGGGGTTTCCCAATAGCAGCAATTAAAATGTCTGCCTGACGGGTATGGATTGCCAGATCGGGCGTTCGGGAATGGCAGAATGTCACTGTTGCATTGCCCGGGAAATCTTTTCTCAAAAAAAGGATTCCTGCGGGCTTGCCCACAATCAGACTTCTTCCAAGCACCACGACATGCTTCCCTTCAGTGGGAATATTTTTTCTTTTGATTAATTCAATAATTCCACCAGGGGTGCATGAAATAAATGCGTCCTCCTGTTCCTGGCATAATTTCCCCAAGTTGGAGGCATTGAACCCATCCACATCCTTGTGCGGTGACACATGATTGAACACAGTGCGCTCGTCAATGTGGGCGGGTAAGGGGGCTTGCACTAAAATCCCATGAATACTCTTGTCTTGGTTCACCAAGCTTATTTCCTGAAGAAGTTGTTCTTGAGAAATACTGCTCGAATAAACCTGTAATCTACTTTCAATTCCGATCTTGGCTGCGGTTTTTTCTTTCTTTCTGACATAAGATACCGAGGCAGGGTCTTCACCGACCCGAATAAAAACCACACAAGGTTTTTCTCCTGGCATGCGAGAAACTTCCTCGGTTAACTCCTCAACAATACTTTGGGCAATATCATTGCCGTTAATTAGATTCATCTGAAATCCAAAAAGAGGTAAAGTGTTAATCTACTTCCCGAAGCAGACGTGCACGGATGACTAATTCATCCGATCCTTCCTTGATTGGCTCAAGTTTACCCAGGATATTAACTTTTCGGTCCTTGAGGGAAAGAGGATCAACGGCCCGCAAGCCTTGTGTGTCGATATAGGCAAGCCTTTGACCGCGTGAATTCACTAATTGAAAAGGGAAATCACTTTGAAAACCGAACTTACGCGACTTCAGTATAAGTGTTCCCTCAAAATTGCGGTGAAGATTAACCGCTGGAGGAATTGTGGGGGGGGCGATGGGCATAAGGGCCGGATCCATTTTTCCCTGTTTCGTTTCCAAAGGATCCAACTCTTCGATTTTTCCGCTTGGATCAACCGTTTTTTCCTGATCGGATTGAGATTGAAATTCCGAGCCGGTGTTGGGAGCCGGATCACTCCATTTTTTTCTGCCCATAACAATAGGTTCAACCTCTTCCGCATCGGCAATCTTTGCGGGCGTGCCCTGGAAAGCATCAGCTAAGTTGCTGGTCGGTTTTTTGTCTTGGGCAAAAGGTAAGGAGTGAAAGAAAACGAGGAGAGATCCACCGCCAAGGAAGATCGAGTAATATTTTTTTAAGTTGAAATTTCCCATGATTTACAAACTAGGAAACTTCTCTGGGAAAGAGCAATTCAATTTCTTCTTTCTTGAGTAAACGGCTTTGTCCGATTGATACATTCTTGATTCCCAATCCTCCAATCGCCACTCTTCTAAGCTTCTTCACTTTATATCCGAGATGATAAAAAATTCTTCGAATCTCACGTTTTTTCCCGTGCCCCATGAAAATATCCAGTTTGGTTGACCGTAGTGATTTTCCTTTGCTTGGTTTCAGTTCATCGATTTTTAAAAATTCATCCTCGACCACCACGCCATTAATCAGCGAAGATAAATCTACCGTGTCAAAAGGAATATTAAGTTCGACCTTATATCTTTTTCGAACCCCGTGAGATGGATGTGTCAAACGGTTGGCCAGACTTCCATCATTGGTTAAAATAACCATTCCCTCGCTTTCCACATCCAACCGTCCGGCACAAAACAAACGGACGGATCTGTACTTTGATTCAAGCAGTTCAAAAATCAGTCGGTCAGCATGCTCATCGTCATTGGAACAGGTGTAACCCTTGGGTTTGTTGACGAGTAATGTAATACTGGGCATTTGTTTGACCTGAACTCTTTTGCCGTTGAGTTTTACGATATCGGACTGGGGTAAAATCCTTTCACCCAGCTTTGCTTCGCGACCATTAATTGTGACCAAGCCGTCTTGGATCCATTCTTCGCCTTTTCTTCTTGAACAAAGCCCTGCATCGGCAAGGAACTTTTGTAATTTGGGCTTGGTTTTATTTGAAGAATTCATCCGAAAATTTGGTGGTTTTAAACTTGTGTGTTGCCTTCGTGAAAGGATTTTAGCAAAGGTATGGTGTGGTATCCATTTATTTGGGTAATGTACTATTAAAAACATATGAGTGAAGAAATTACAAAATCTAAAATTGCTCTCGTGACCGGGGCGGGCAGGGGAATTGGCCGAACAATTGCGGAGTCGTTGGCCGAGGACGGACTGCATGTTATATGCGTGAGTAAATCTGCGTCTTCATGTGGCAGTGCGGCTGAGAGTATCCAAGAGAAAGGCGGATTGGCGGAATCTTTGGCTGTTGATGTTTCTTCCGGCGAGGAGATTCGCAAAGCATGCGATGATATTTTAGAGAAACACGGGTGCGTGGATGTCCTCGTCAATAATGCCGGAATTACCCGGGATAATCTTCTCTTTCGTATGGAAGAGGATGACTGGATGGATGTGATAAACACAAATTTAAACAGTTGCTTTCATTGGATCAAAGCACTGGGCAGACCGATGACCCGAAAAAGATGGGGACGGATTATCAATATCTCTTCGGTTGTCGGATTGACCGGAAATGCGGGACAGGCAAATTATGCGGCGGCGAAAGCGGGAATGATTGGATTAACCAAAAGCCTTGCCCGTGAGTTTGCAGCCCGATCTGTAACCGTGAATGCGATTGCACCCGGGTTCATTGATACCGACATGACTTCAGGTCTTGATGATCGAATCAAAGAAGTCGCCCTAAGTACCGTTCCTCTCAAGAGATTCGGCAAGGTTGAAGACATAGCAGAAATGGCTTCCTTTCTTTCTTCCGAAAAATCATCTTACATCACCGGTCAAGTTTTTACGGTTGACGGAGGGATGGTGATGTGACCAAAAAATAAATGTTAAAAATTTAACCAACTTCAATATTATGTCAGAAAGCAACGCAGATCGCGTAAAAAAAATTATTATTAGCCAG
>CAJWWH010000068.1 GCA_913048545.1 uncultured Opitutia bacterium
GAGTTATGTCGACCCGGTGCGCTGTGCAAAGCTGCTTAATTTTTACGGCGTACATATCGGAGATCCAAAAGCGGCGATTGACCCCCAAAACCTACCCGTGGTTGTGGCGGTGCCGGAAACCACTTTTCATGACACCATTCCTGATCATGAAAAAGTGTTTCCTCAAACCGAAACGGATCCGATCAATGAACTTATACTGTTCTTCGACGCTGCTTTTCCGGAAAAAGCCGGACGCATTCGAAGAATTATTCAGGAGCAAATTGACCTGCCTGCCCGAAAAATTATGATCGAGGCAATGGTACTGGAAATTTCCTCCCAGGCTCTCGATCAGCTCGGTGTGGAATGGGATTTTAATGGGGGAGGGGATGGCGTATCCGGGGGGAATATGATTCAGGATAAACTGGATGGTGCAAATGACAGCCTGGTGCTCGGTAAAATAGCGTTCCCTTTGGCTGGGGAGGCACAGCTTGATGCAACGATCACCAATGTGTTTAGTGAATTTAATATCCGGCTGCAGGCTCTGGTGGAGGACGGGTCCGCTCAGGTGTTGTCCCGGCCGAGTGTGCTGACTTTGGATAACCGGATGGCGTACATTAATGTTTCGGAAAGAATTCCGATCGCCAACACTAAATTTGTAAAGGATTATGTAAGTGCGGTTGATTTTCGTGATGTGGTGGCGGGCATCCAGCTCGCGGTTCGGCCACGGATTAATAAGGACGGAACCGAGGTATCTCTGCAGATCAATGCAGCAGTTTCCGCCCGGGTTCCCGGAAAAGATGAAAAAGTTTTGGGAAAAGATTCGGTAGTGCTGGCCACTGCTCCCACACTTTCCATTCGCGAGGTCAAGACCTATGCCCGTATTGCCAATGACACCCCTTTTATTGTCGGCGGATTAATTGCGAAAGACTCGGAACAAACCCTCACGAAAGTTCCCCTGCTTGGAGATATCCCCTTTCTGGGTGCATTATTCAGGTCAAAGAATGAAACCGGTCAAAAGCGGGAGGTCATTATTGTCATTACCCCTTCCGTGCTTCCTGAAGAAAGTCCTGTACATGCAGGGATGCCCAAAGACGATGACCTGTTTGACCAGTTTGGACACCGTCTGTTTAGGGATGCCTACCGAATACGGGCGGAAGACACTTTTGATTTGAGGTATTTGACAGAGAACAAGGGACTCCAGATACTGCAAAAAGCAGTGGACCGCGTAGTCACGGATCACCCGCAACTGTCCGGTAAATTTCCTTATGAAAACTTTGCCCACCATGCCGTCCCCGGAGAGGGGGCACTGGTTCGCAGACAGATTTACGAAGTTTTAAAGAGACAGAAAGCATCCGAGGTGCTGGACGTGGAAAAACTCATTTTTTTTGAAAAGAAAAGCGGGGAGGACACGGGGTTCAAGGTGCGTTTTCTGGTTGATTACTTACGGGAATCAGCCCCGTTCGTGCTCGAAAAAAAGGAAAGCGGCAAAGCGTTTGGTCTATGTTTTAGGATGCGGAGAAATTCCCATAATGTAATTCAACTTCTTGAGGAACCGGTGCCTGAGATTAAGATTGTCGACTGCCCGGACAGTCAGACCTGGCGCTCACTTTTACGGGAGTCCAACAAACGGACACCAGGGGTCTCCGCGAAACAGGTTATTTTTCTTCGAAATCAGGATGATTTAAACCGGCTGAAAAACGCGATACTGATGAAAAAAATAATCTCCCTCAATGCGGCTGATTATATTTTAAAGCTTAAAAATTTCACCCGTGGCCGCCTGCTCCGAATGCCCACCGTACGGGAACAGGATGTTGAATTAATTGATGCGGATGTGGCCACCTGTTACTATCATTCTGAGCTTTACTACTCGGTGCTTGAAGAGTCCCTTGAATCCAACTACGCCGCCTTAAGGAAAGTGCTCAGCGGTACGGAATACGAATCTGATCTGACGACAACCCCTTAAGGAGAAGGATTGTCCTGTTTGATTGAGCGTAGGAGGTAGGAATAAAAGTCGCTTGAAAAAATTTCGCTTGGATCGTGTTTTTTCTTGAAGGAAATAAATTCACCGAGTTCAGGATATGCCTTATTCATTTGTCTGGAATCCGCATAGTTCCGGTAAGGCAGGTAAAAGGTGCCGCCCTGAGCAAGGGCGAGGTCAATCAATCCGCTTACTTTTATCTGCAGCGCATTTTCCGCTTCCCGGGTACGGTCGATTGTAAAAAGCATGACCAGTCCAAACATATCTTTTTTGGCATAGGGCAGGGCAGTGTCGGAATCCTCGGCGATTTCACGGATCGTCACATTGAGTAAGCTTTCCGATTGTCCAATCATCCATTTCTTGGCAGCGGGAATAAACTCGGCAAATCTTTCCCGGGGAATAAAGATTTCAACCAGAATGTCGGTTTTATCTCTGTCATTATTGGTAAATATGCGCACGGGTTCGATGAGTAGATTTGCCCTCGAGTGGATTCCACCGGCTTCCCCACCGATTAAATTCTCCATCCATTGACGAAATGATTTCCCTCGTCCGCTGTTCAGGGAGGCACGAAAAATTGCCCGGGCAAGAGAGGTCTTCATTGTGGGTTGATACTCCGCAGCCTGATTGGAAAGATCTCCCGTTGATTGGTAGCTGGTAAGAAGGACCTGCTGAAAAAAAGTATCCGGGGCCACGGACAGTCGTCCAAAAGCAAGCCGGACCGGTCGTTCTTTGATCCGGTTCCATTCCCGGTTGAAATTTTCGCATTTTACAATTTTGTGCGACGATCTAAGAATTTCATTGGGTACGGGCTTGATCCAGACCTCGAGAATAATTCCGATCAATCCGTACCCGCCCATTGCATGTTTGAAAAGTTCGGCATTTTCATTTCTTGAGCACATCATCACTTCACCGCTTGCATTCATCAGAGTGATTTGTTGAACCGTCGAGCTAACCGGAGGACGGTCGGGTTGCCAGCCGTGGGCATTGACGCTGAGGGTTCCACCGATGGAAAAGTCCGCATTGCTCTGCATGACCTCCACTGACATTCCAAGGGGGGCTAGAAATTGCAAAACCTCTTTCCATCTCGCCCCAGATTGCACACGCAAAAGCCCGCCTTCCATCCTCATTTCATTCAATTGCGAAAGATCAATATGAATAGCACCTCTTCCAATACTTTGTTTTCCCATCGAGTGCCGGGCACCGAGTGGAATAACTCGCTTCCTGTTTAAATGAGCCTGCTTCAGGATTGTTCGCAGGGTCAAAATACTTTGATTGAGATCCGATGATAAAACGGTTATCCCGGAATGCTCGGTTTGATTCAGTCCGCTTGCATCATTAATCTGAGATTCATTAAGAGTAAAAGTCTGATCTTTCGGAATGGGGTCAAAGATAAGAAAAACACCCACCCGCACAATGGGGTAGGCAAGCCAAAGGAAAAAGATAAAAAGGATCAGCCAGATCCAGGATTTTTTGAGGGAGGAAAGGGTTTTCAAAAGGAACGGGTTATGAGAAAAAGGGATGTTTGAGGAGTGAGATGTATTATTAGTAATTTATGGTTTTTTCTTGTTGCGTCAATTTCTACAATCCTGAACTTAGAATTAAGTGAGATTACTTAATCTATTATTTATATTTCTTTCTTTTTGGCCAATTCATGGGGAGTGCAGTGCGAATTCTCCCGTTCGGGTTTTCATACTTGCAGGTCAATCAAACATGGAGGGAAAAGGGGGAATTGATCCCTTGCTCAATCATCAAATTCAGGCTCCTGAGACCAGGGATTTCTTTGCCCATCTTCACCGAAACGGAAAGTATATTGAGCGAGATGATGTCTGGATTGACTACCTGGGCCGAAGAGGAAACCTGACCGTTGGATATGGTTCGCCCGGGAAAATTGGTCCGGAACTGGAATTTGGTAACACCATGGGGGATGTGCTGGCTGAGCAGGTTCTGCTTATCAAAACCGCGTGGGGAGGTAAAAGTATTGCCCGGGATTTTCGCCCACCCAGTTCGGGTCTGCCACCCAAGGAAAAAATAGATGAATTTGTAATAAGTATGGCGAAGAGGGATCATAATAATTGGGTGCAGCAAAAATGGAATCAATTGAAGAAAGAGGACCCGAAGATATCCAAAAAAGAAGCGGAGGCACAGGTGGAGAAATCCATCGATGAAATTTTGAAAGAAAAGTCTAACCAGTACAGGAAGGAAGTGATTGAAAGTCATGGCCACTACTACCGACTAATGATGAAAGAGGTTGAGGACTGTCTGTCTAATCTTAAAATCAGATTTCCAACCTACGAGGGACAGGGGTATGAAATTTCTGGCTTTGTCTGGTTTCAGGGATGGAATGATATGTACAATGGATTCGAGGATGAATACGCCCAGAATATGAAGAATTTTATAAGGGATATCCGTAAGGATTTAGGGTTGCCCCGTCTTCCCTTTGTGATCGGCATTATGGGGCAGAACGGATTTAAGGAAGCAACCGGGAATATGGCAATTGTGAAAGCCGCACAGGCATCCATGAACGAGGTTGAGGAGTTCAGGGGGAATGTGCGGGCAATCCCGACTGATGTGTATTGGGACAAAAAAGCGGATGAAGCCTATCCGACTTGGCGGGACAATTTTGAGGAGTGGAAAAAGATCGGATCGGACCGCCCCTACCATTACCTGGGCAGCACGATATTTTTCTCCCGGGTTGGCCGGGCCTTCGGGGGAGACATGCTCAAATTATTAACAAATAATTAATTAAATGATTAAAAATTTTCTTTTCCTTATTCTCCTTTCCACTCTTGCCTGCTCCCCATGTTTTTCCGAACAGAAGCCAAATATTCTCTGGATTGTGGGGGAAAACCTCAAACTTGATCTCGGTTGCTACGGGGCCAAAAATGTAAAAACACCGAACCTCGATCAACTGGCCGAGCAAGGGGAGCGATACACCAAAGTTTTTTCGACTTCTCCAGTTTGTGCACCCAGTCGAAGTGCTTTTTTTGTGGGCATGTATCAAACCACCACCGACACTCATAACATGCGTTCGCACCGGGAGGATGATTATCGACTGCCTAAAGGGGTTCGACCCATCACCCATCGATTGAAAGATAACGGTTATTTTACAGCCAATTTAAAGACGATGAATGGAGAGGAGATTGGTTCGGGAAAACTGGATCTTAATTTTGTGAATGAAGGCAAGCTTTACGACGGAAGTAAATGGGAGGAACTGAAAAAGAATCAGCCTTTCTTTGCTCAGATGAATACACTGGAATGTGAGTATGATATTTACGATCGTAATACCTGGCGTCAACCTCGGGTCGAATGGAAAGGTGAAAGTAAGCATGAAAAAATCGCTACTGCAAAAAATGTGTCTCCGCCTCCATACTACCCCGATCACCCAATCGTTCGTGAGGAATGGGCCCGTTATCTCAACTCTGTATCCGGGATGGACAAGACAATTGGCAAGGTGCTCAGACGTCTGGAAAAGGATGGATTAGCGGATAATACAATTATTATGTTTTTTGGGGATAATGGACGGATCGAGCCGAGAGGAATTCATTGGTGCTACGATACCGGTCTGCATGTGCCCATGATTATTCGCTGGCCCAAAGACTTCCCCGCCCCTGCAAACTATCGGGTGGGTGCGGTGAAGGACGAAGTCGTCAGCCTGATTGACCTCACGCCCACGACCCTTGGTTTTGCCGGGATCAAGAAACCTTTCGGAATGCATGGAAGAATCTTTCTGGGGAATCGGGTCGGTCCTGAACGAACCTTTGCTTTTTCCGCCCGTGATCGGGTGGATGAGACGGTGAACCGTGTTCGCAGTGTCCGGGGAAAGAAATATCACTATTTGCGCAATTACTATCCCAACCGTCACTTTACCTCCCTGAACCGATACAAGGAAAAATGTTTTCCGATCAAACCATTGATGCGCGAATTGATGGCAGCGGGAAAATTAAACGGCCCGCCAGCGGATTTGATGTCCCCCACTGTTGCGCCCGAGCAGCTGTTTGACACGGAAGCTGACCCACACGAGATCAATAATCTGGCCGATTCCAAAGAGCCCGCGCACCGGGAAGCACTACTCAAAATGCGAACCGCACTTGCCACTTGGATTGTGGAAACTCAGGACCAGGGGGAGTTCCTTGAACCTGAACACATAGTTGCACCCTTTGATAAGGAAATGCACGACTGGTTCGGGACGCCCGATTGGTACACTAAAAATAATTAATGATCAGCCTGTTTCCGGCATAAAAGTCGGCATGACCACACCTCTGGGTGTTTGTGTTTTACCCCAGCACTGGGCGAAATGAATCTCGCAATTCCTCGCCCCCCAAGAATAAGCGGTTTTTACTGCTTGAGCGGCATCGACCGGAAGGAGGAAGACGGGAGAGTACCCGCGGAAAAAATCGAGTTGAGTGGCGAGTAAGGCAGTGATGATATTTTCTGCCCGGGCAACTCCTGGTCCGATCATTCGACACCCCGGGTGATTGACGGAGGACAGAAAACCAAGGAGTTTTTCATTGCTGTCCCGGAAGACAACCGTTTTCCAAATGCCTTCTGAATTTTTGATAAAATGAGAAAAGTCTTTTGCCCGTTCGATTCCGACCAATTCATTTTCCAATATGACCATGTCGACAATATCATCGGGTACCGCTTCCCGAACGGTTCCGTTTTCGGACATCTTTTCCATGTGCAGTCCATCTGTCGGCACTTCGATAAAAAGATCCTGAAAGCTGAGAAAAGGCACGAATCCTTTTTTTGTGTAGAGTGAAAAAGAATCAAGGTTGTGGGCACTTGAAACCAGACGGACGGGCAAGTGTTGTTCTTCTGCGTATTGCGTAACCCAGGAAAGAAGGGAACTGGCAATTCCTTTACCAAAAAAATCGCAATGAACATTCATAATTCCAAGTGAAACATGGGTGGAGCGAGGGTGATAAAAACAGGAACCGCAAACTTTCCCAGTCTCCCGGCAAACCGCTAGAATGCAGCATCCCGGATCGAGTGCCTCATAGATTTCGCAAAAGATGCGGGCGTCTGATATCGGCCCGGTGAAGATCGGTTTTTTTCCGTTGGCCACATACCAGGAATTGGTGGACTGGTGGATTAATTTCCCCACTTCATGCCATTCATCCTTTTTCATCGGACGGAGGTCGAACGCAAGGTTTCTGTGAGACATTTTTTCTCTTACTGGGCCTGTTTGAATTGACTAAGGAATGCCTGGCAGGAAAAACCGACAAACATAGCCATATCCTGATCTCCGGGCAGGACGATGACCGGAGACAGGTCGGGCGGTCGTATTTTATGAGCCCGGATGAGGCATCTTTGCATCGCTTTTCTGGCGGCTTTCGCTTTTTTGCCCAACAATTCGATCGTCCGTGCGGCATGGGTCACCACGATTAAATTTTGGTGCTCTAATTCCTGAATAAGCACGGACAATGCAAGATCCGGTATGCCGCGTTTGATCAGTGTGTTTGCGGCTTCAATCCGGACTGAAGGCGAGGAGTCACTCAGTGCCTGGTTGAGGGCCTTTTTTGCTTCGTTACCGATCGCTTCTTTGTGCGCATTCAGTCCGATTGCTCCCCAGTATCGGACTGTTTCATTGTTGGATTGCAGGTTTTTGATCAAGGTTTCTTTCTTTGCAATACCCACTTGCGAGGCCGCGTTGCGTAAAGTTTGTAAGTCCAAGTTGCCGGATTTCCCCACTTCCCAACCCGAACGGTTTTCAAAAAGT
Organism: uncultured Opitutia bacterium; assembly: GCA_913048545.1. Next base: position 7,677 of record CAJWWH010000068.1, read on the forward strand.
TTCCAGGCTTCATATTCAGGAAGGAATCCAAGATCCCGGGATTGTTTCAGGTGATTATTCAGTTCCCGGCGCAACCGGCCTAGCACTTTTTGGTGACTAATTTTACCTGCCAGGTTTTTCAGATTCTGTGGATCTTTTTTGCAGTCATACAGTTCCTCGACGGGGCGTGTCGGGCCGGCGAAATGCCATTGGGATGAAGTCATTTTTTTGGGGTCGGTCAGGCGGTAAAATTCATGCCTGATTTCTCCGATATCCGGCCATGCAGTTGGTTGATTGTACCCGAGATGAGGCATATAATTTCGAATATAGAGAAAATTGTGGTCCCGTACTGAGCGGGCGAGGTCCCGCACTTCATCCACCCGGTCGCGGTGACCGAAAATATACTTTCTTTTTTTGTCATTGTTGGCACCGAGGAAAGGGTTTCCCTGCATGTGGGAAGGGATTTCCGTTTCGGCGAGATTCAGGACGGTGGGTGCGAAATCCACAAATGCTACCATTCGTCCGGTTTTTGAGCCCGGTTTCCCCGGGGCGAATTTTTTCCATTTTTCAGGAAAGCGAATCAGTAGGGGAACATGCATGCCACTATCAAGCAATGCCCGCTTGTGCCTCGGCATTCCCGATCCGTGATCGGAGAAAAAGAACACAATGGTGTCCTCGGCCAGACCATCCTTTTCCAATTGTGCGAGCAGGTTCCCCACCTCCTTGTCCATCGCGGTCACACAGTCATGAAAACGGGCGACCGTTTTACGAACTATTGGGGTGTCAGGATAGTAGGGAGGGAGAGTGATTTTGGAAGGATCATGGATCTCGTCGTCGGACAGTTTGGACTGGATTTCATTTTGAAAGCGTTCATATGGCCAGACCATGGACCGGCTTTGGTGGGATGTCATCAGGTTGAAAACCGAAAAGAAGGGCTTCTTTTTGCCGTCCCGATTGCTCCAGTGTGCATCAGCGGAGTTTTCATTCCATGAACTTGTTATAATATCCTGATAGTTTCCGGAATTGTAGTCGGTTTTTACATTATTGCTGGTGTAGTAACCCGCCTTGCGAAGCAGTGCGGGAAACCCCCTCATGTACGCGGGTACCGGAAAACCGGAACGCATTTGCTGAGTACTTAATGTGGGCGGGTAGCATCCCTGAATCAGGCAGGAGCGTGAAGGAGAACAGACTGGAGCAGAGGCGAACGCATGGCTGTAAAGAACGCTTTCCTTTGCCAAGGCATCAATATTGGGAGTGACTGCATCCGGATATCCATAGGCACCCAGAACCGGGCTCATGTCTTCAGCGGTAATCCAGAGAATGTTGGGCTTGGGGAGAGAAAACAAAAAAGCGGGAAGAATAAAAAGACAGGGAATCGAAAATTTCATGATATTAATTAGAATTAATAGAAAATGATTCGCAATCCTCATTTAAAATTTGAGTAGAA
>CAJWWH010000069.1 GCA_913048545.1 uncultured Opitutia bacterium
TCTATTCCACTTTTCAATTCGATGAATGGTGGAAACCATATCATTTTTTTCGCATACAAATGAAAACATTTTTTTGGCATCTTCGGTCTCATTCGCCATAAAATACTTGGTCGCGAAATCTAAGGAACCTTCCATTTCATAAACTACTTTGAATTCTTCAAGCTTAGGTTCATTACTTTCCTTCATCTACCCCATAAGCTACACTCACGCGTTACTGACTGGCAAGTTTTTTTACTTATTTTTTCGTATATAAAAAAAGGGGGAAGGATTATGAAGGTGATTGATGAGAAAAAAATGAAGTAAAAGGAGGGATGAGCGAAAGGTGGTGCAGGTGTGAAAAGTTCATTTACTTGTGTAAAAGTCTTAAAAATAATGACTGCCTGAGCCTCCAATACAAATGTCTCGTTTTATGCATGTTCCCTGAAAAAAAACCTGTCCGCTCTTTTTCCAACTTGCCCCAGTCCCACCCTTGCTTTGACCTAAGTCCGTCATGCAAAACAAAATCCCTCCGCTGTCCAGACGAAATTTCTGTAAAAAATCCGCTTCTTTGCTCGCTTCAACCGTGATTGCAACGGAATTATCTGGTGATCCGGACAATAAGTTGCTCCCATTGCAACTCGGCTTTGATAATTTTTCAATTCGGGCATTGGGGTGGAAAGCTCCCAAACTTTTGGACTATGCCAGGTCACAAAATCTGAATACCGTTTTATTCTCAGACTTGGATGTTTATGAAACCTTGGATTCCTCCTACTTGAATGAAATTAAAAAGGAGGCAGAAAATTGCGGTATTACGATTCAAACGGGAACAGGTGGAATTTGTCCGACCTCCAAAAAATTTAAGCCTAATTACGGCACCGCGACCGAGCACCTCAATCTCATTATCCGGGTGGCGAAGGATGTGGGTTCAAGTGTGGCCCGTTGTTATCTAGGATCAATGCAGGACCGAAAGGAAAAAGGCGGGATTCGCAGGCATATGGAGAGCACATTAAAAGTTCTCAATCAATGCAAAAAAAATGCCATGGATTCCGGGGTATGTATCGCCGTGGAAAATCATGCCGGAGATTTGCATAGCCGCGAACTTGTGGAATTAATTGAGCGGGCTGGCACAAATTTTGTGGGGGCCACATTGGATTCCGGAAATGCGACCTGGACACTTGAACATCCGGTTGATGCTCTTCGAAACCTTGCCCCATATGCAGTCTCGAGTGGAATTCGTGATTCAATGGTTTGGAAAAGTGAAAAAGGGGTTCGGGTCCAATGGACCGCGATGGGAGAAGGTTGTGTCAACTTGGACAAGTTTTTCAGGGAATGGAAAAGTTTATGCCCCTCCCTGCCCCTCCAACTCGAAATAATTTCAGGATTTTCAAAAGAATTTCCATATTTAGAAGAGGAATTTTGGGGTCCGTACTCGACCATTTCAGCACGCGACTTTTCACGGTTTCTCACATTGAGTCAAAAAGGGAAATCCATTGATCCATTTAGAGCACCCCAGGGAATTGATAAATTGAAAGCCCAGCAGGAATTCCAGTTGACTGAGCTTGAGCGCAGTATTTCGTTTTGCAGAAAAAAACTCTTAGCCAAACTTCAATAACTCACGCGTCATCAAGAGAGTCCAAGTTTTTCAAATGGGCGACATCCCCCCAGCTGATTAAATTCCATCCTGCTTCCTTTTTTTCAATTCTGTTCAGGGAACAGTTGAGGAGGACAAAATTACGATCTGCCTCCAAAGGGATTTTGAGAATATACCGAAATAGGACACCGAGCACCCCACCGTGGGTGACCACTGCGATCCTTGCCCCTTGATGTCTGTTCGCCAAATCTTCAATGGAGGCCGAACAGCGCTCATAAAAATGAAGAAAGCTCTCCCCTCCCGGAACCTCATATTCCGGACCATCATGTCGGAATGATTGGTACACTTCCGGATGGCTTTGCATCATTTCATCAGTATTTAATCCCTCGAGCACCCCAAGATCGCGTTCACGGAAACCGGGATACATTTCCGCAGTCATTCCCGACGGACTGCCTATCAGTTCGGATGTGTGCAGTGCCCGCCCAAGATCGCTTGAATAAAAAAAATCAAATTGTTCCTCCCTTATTCTTTCCCCCAACGCTTTGGCCTGTGAAACTCCCCTTGGACTGAGAGGAGAGTCCGCGTGACCTTGCCAACGGCCGGATAGATTCCATTCCGTTTCCCCGTGGCGAATAAGAGTGATACTTGTATTTTGATCCATTCAGACTTTAGTATATCCCAATGATAATTTGGTCAGCACAAATTTAAAAATTTCTTAAATCTTTGAACTTGAAAAATCAACCAGTCCGATAAACTCTGTGCATTGTATATTTATCATACAGCTTATTTTCCCTTTCGGTCTCCGTAAAATATTTATCCAAAAATGACCAATTCCCTTACTTTATCTTTGCTCCTTTCCAGTTTCTGTATCCTGCTGTCCTGTTGTTCTTCCTTGGGAACTCAATCGAAATTAGAAAAAGATGGAAGCCTGGAGGATCAAATACGGTCCTATGAATCGAGGGCCCGGTCTTTTCAGGCACTGGCAAATTCACAAAGTCTCAGTTCTCCCTACTCTTCACCCCATTCTCGCAGTCACAGTGCACTGAGCGGAGAAAACCTCCGCATGGTCTACCTACAGGAAGCCAGCAGATACCGCGAACTGGCGGAACGGGCAAGAGATCAATTAGAAAAGAGGGAGGAAGAGAGGTTAGCTCCTCAGTAGTTACTGCTTTTCAGGCACATCTCGAAATGCCCAGTCAGGAGTTCCCTTGGGATCAGGAGCGTGAGGAGTTTTACCGAGTCCATAATCTTCCGCCTGCATGTCCTGTGAGGGCCAAAATTCTTTATCTTTTATAAAGCCGTAAAAGGAGGGATAAAATGGATCCACATAGTGGACATCAGCATTTTCGGGAACTTTCAGACCCGTAAGAAAATACACGGAATTCACGAGCATACGTCTTAAGTCTTCGCTCACCAAATCCACGGACGCACCCATGGTCGTACAAAATGTGGTTCCTTTCTTTCCATTAGGTGCGGTGTAGGGGTGAATCCAGGCAAGAGGTTGCATCGGTTCGTTTTTTGAATCCACAAAAGAGGAATCAGGGGCAAGCGTTTGGGTTACCGCCCCGCGCATGAGAATGGTGTCCTTTTCTGTTAATCGACGAATACCGTAAACATCGGATGGACCAAAAACATCGGTCACTCCCTGAAGAATGGGGTGCGCTGCATTCTTGGTTTCAATCATTCCCCGAGCACCTTCTACTTTGTGCCTGCCATGATGACTCACCCATCCTTCCCCCATAATCAATGGACCGAACTGTCCGTAGGAAATTTTGTCTCCAAATTTGTCTCCTCCATTAAAAGCATGGGTAGAGGTACGAATTCCAATAATTGGTTTTCCCGAATTTAAGAAATTGGTAATGTACACCGCATCTGCTGCATTTGGTTTACGGAAGCGAGTACCAATTAACATCAAATCCGCCTCTTCCAGGCTCTTCCAACCCACTACGCCCTGCTGATTATTGGGGTCAATGTACTTTTCGGATTTATCCCACGCAAAAAGAACCTTGCAGTCAAAGCCATGTTTTTCAGCGAGAATTTTTGCCAACATAGGCATACTTTCCTCCGTTCGGTATTCCTCATCTCCGGAAACAAGCACCACTGTCTTTCCTTGCCCCGGCCCCTTTTTCCCTTGCAAGGAAAGAATCTTCGACGGATCCCCCAACAAATAGCAGGAAGTCGCCCAAATCGTTAAAATAATACCGAGAGATTGAATGAGATTTTTCATATTTAATAATGGAAGCAATAACTAACCCAAAAAATTTCCTGATTAATGTCAAAGCCCAACCTTACAAAGTAAAAAAAAGAATTCGTAATTTTGCGATTCATCCTTAGAATAAATTCATGTTCAAAAATATTCCGTTCAATCGTGTGGAGTGGGTGACGAGTAGCTTTTTGATTATAACTGCTATTCTTACTTTCACTGCTGTTCCCGCATACTTTTATTTTTTCGGCTGGGATTGGTTTCTCTTCGCCGTTTTTCTTTTCTACTACCCTGCTACGGGTATGAGCATAACCGTGGGTTACCACCGCTTATTTTCCCACAAGGCATTCAAAGCTAGTTGGCCGGTCAAACTTTTTGTTCTTCTTTTCGGTGCTGCCGCGTTTGAAAATTCGGCACTTTGGTGGAGCTCTGAGCACAGAAAACACCATAAGCATGTAGACACTGACGATGATCCATATGACATATCGAAAGGATTCTTTTGGGCCCACATGGGATGGCTTATGTTCAAACTCAAACCCGACAGCCCAATTAATAATGTACAAGACTTAAAGAGAGACCGTCTTGTTGTGTGGCAAGACAAATGGGTTCATGGCATTGCTTTTTTTATGAGTTTCATTCTTCCATCTTTGATTGGATATGTATACGCAGTCACCACCAAAAATTTATCCCCTCTCGCAGGAGCTCTAGGTGGTTTTCTTATCCCCGGAGTGGCTCGTGTAGTCATGGTACAACACGCCACATTCTGCATAAATTCGCTTTGTCATATGATCGGTTCACGGCCCTACTCCACCAGTCACAGTGCACGGGATAGCTGGATAGCTGCTATTTTCACTATGGGTGAAGGCTACCACAATTATCACCATGAATTCCAATGGGACTACAGAAATGGAGTCAAGCCTTGGCAACTCGATCCTTCCAAATGGATCATTTGGTTTCTTTCCAAGTTTGGTCTGACCGGGGATTTAAAAAGAGTAGCTAACGAAAGAATTCTTCTTGCTGAAACCCGCGAAACCAAGCGTCAATTAAGCGATCAAATTTCTAACATTCAAGCAATTGCAAACTCCTCAAACATACTAATTGAGCAAACACTTTCGTCTTTGGAGAAGTGGAGTGATCGTCTGACTGAAATATGTGATGAACTGCAAAAAGCAGCACACGACAAGATTAACTTGTCAAAATCCACTCTTTCAGACCTTCGGGATGAAATTCAGGGAGCAGTTTCCGAAATGGAATCCAGTCTAAAACTCTCTCTCGCCAAGATATAGAATTATATTCCTCCTCACTTCTCATTTGTACTTTACTACAGATCACTGAAAGTTAAATGGTGCCCATCTTAAAGCACCCATCCTCAGACTGTAGTTAATTTTTAAATTACTCTGCAGGGTTTTGTATCGATCAATCCTCGTAGAATGTTAACAGTACATCTAAGGCAAGAATTGATCGAAATAAATCGCTATCTCCGTGAAAATGATTTGCGGATGGCCATAGTCCTGCAGGAAGTTGATTTCTAATTATAATCTCAGGTATTAATCCTCTAAATTTTTCCCAGTAAAGATTTTGCCCAATCGAATTCAGTGCTCCTGCACTAGCCTTGCTTGCATGCCGCATTCCGTAAAGATCCAGTTTTTTCCATTGCGTTGGCAGGTTGTCTTTCAACCATGTGAGTCCTCTTTTAGCTTCCACTGAGCGCCCCATTCCTCCGAGTTGCAAACAGTGAACTCCCATACCGGTCAAACTGGCTTTCCCGCTTGTACCTGTTTTATAAGAAAACATACCGCTCTGGTCCTGAGATTTTTTTACATATTTCATTGCTCGTTCCATCGCTCCATTCAATCCATTTACCTTAATTCCTGCAAATTGAGCTTCTGCCAGAGCCATTACATTCCATCCTGTAACGGAAAGATCCACATGAGCCACCGGTCCCTTTCCATAAGCGTAAGCCCAGCCTCCGTTTTCATTCTGCCCCTCAATAACCGTTGCAACCGCTTTGGAGGCTACACCTTCAAGCTCTGGTCTTTTTAAAAGTTTATACCCGAGAACTAATGCCCGGGTTTGCATGGGATGTCCATAGCTCCCCCTGTTCCCGCCTCCCACATTGGCGGATAAGTTAGTTTGAAGAAATTGGATTCCCTTCTCCAACGCCTTTCCCTGAACAGTGTCGGGATCAAGTTCGCAGTTTCCAAGAAGGCACAACACTGCCTGGGCTGTCATCGATTTTTTGTGCCATAAATCGAGTTTAATATTGTTTCCGCTTTCATCCTTGTCTCCCGCTCCCCATGATCCATCCTCCTGCTGCATTGAAATTAACCAATTCAATCCACGATTTATAGAGTTCGTAATTTTTGCGTTTCCTCCCGCCGCAAGAAAACGTTTATTTTTCTCTTCTGGGTCGCACATCCCGAGGCTTGGGTTTACCAGATCAAAATACTCCCTTAAACTGGATATGGGCACCCCCTTGATTGCTTCCTTCGCTTTTGCCTCCATCGCTTCAATCCGTTCCCTGTCCTTGGGTGAGATTTTCCGTTCCAGAACCAGTTCCTTTCCATCACTCCAAGCTCTTTCATTCGCCCGAACAAATTTTGACCTTTTTCTCGTGTCCAAAAAATCCACTTCCCCACTCAGAACATTAACTAGGCAAGAGTCCTCTTCCGCTTTCAAACTGAAACTTGTTCCGCGCACCCCCGCAAATCCCAGTTTGGAAGAAACAATGATTGATGATTCACGATCAAGTTTTTTAACCACCACCACTAATTCACCCAGTTTGAGATCAAGCTTTATGTGCGATGCACTCGTTTCCCCTTTAACTGAACCCAACACATCATCGGAGGCGTTAAAATCTTTCTGCCCGAACATGTTTACTGAAAAATTGGTTTTCTTACCCACGGCCACACTCGTGCCATTACTGAAAAGAACCACCGCTTCTCCCTCTTTACCCGTCTCAATCCTTGCACCGGGGGAGAGAACCTGACCATCCTTCGCCTCCGCCAATTCCTTTTCACCCGCATCCCTCACCTGCACTTCACCTGACCGAGAGACCAATACTGTTGCACCATTCTTAAAAGAATCGTTTTCCTCCTCTTCCCAATTAAAATAGTCCAAATCTCGTGACTCGCTACCCCCCTGCCAACCACTGAACCCACCAAGGTCGGCGAAATAAAAGATCAGGGTCATCAAAATGGAAAAACATGTGATTACCACCCCTAATTTCCACCCAAGTTTTTTCAGAGCCCCAGTCTGTACAAGCCCAGAATCCTTCATTTGAATCCAATTTTTACCGTCCAGACAGATCAGATCACTTTTATTAATAGCTCCCTTTTTCTGAAGTTCCTCAAATTCTTCCTTCCTGTACGGACCAAGAGTCGCATTATTTTTCCTGACAAAGATTTTCAAGATTATTTAATTAAATAATTAAACAAAGTAATGAGTCAAAAAAAATATTTAGTTCAAGAATGTCTTAAGTTTCCTTTTTAATTTCACTCAGCCATTGATCCAGCATCTCCACGGGTAATCCGATCACATTGGAATGAGAGCCTTCGAAATTCTCCACGATTAATTCCGGATTTGTCTGAATGGCATATCCACCCGCCTTGTCCAAGGGATCCACCACCTAAAAATATTCCTTAATTACCCGATCATCGATATCCTTGAATGTTACCCGACTCGTTTCCACCCGGGTTTGATTGAAACTGGAGGCAAGATTGATCAGGCACAATCCGGTGCTTACCTCGTGGGTTTGACCACTCAGTAATTCAAGCATTGAACGGGCCTCCGCCAAATCCTTTGGCTTACCCAAAACTTTTTCCCCCAAAGCGACAAGAGTATCCGCCCCTAACACCCAGTTTTGTGGGTGTAATTGAGCGACTGCTTCCGCTTTTAACCGGGCGTTTTCCTGTACCAATGAAAGCGGCCCGTCCGGATGAAACTTAATCTCAACGGCATCGGATACAACCACCTTAAAATCATCCATTATTTCTTTTAGTAATTCGCGCCGACGGGGTGAACCTGAACCTAATATGAAAACCGCTTCCTCCTTCGTGTTCGCTTTTTGACTAAATTTTTGCATACTGAGTAACCGTTATGACATCTTTTCTAAGCTTGGCAACAGGATGAGGATTGGGATCGCCCAGTTAAACCCAATTGTGGGAGATATTCCGGGCAATTTGGCTCTGGCTCTGGATGCCTATGAACAACTGACTGGACAGGGTGTGGACTTGGTGGTCTACCCGGAACTTTTTCTTTGCGGTTATCCTCCCCGCGACCTTCTACTCAAGGAAAACTTCGGTAAAGACCTCGCAGATTCACTCCATATTTTTGCTTCCGCCACTGGACCCGTGCCCGCACTGATTGGATACGCGGAGATCAACCAAAACCCATCAAAACAGCCGTTCCTGAACGCAGCGGGTTGGTGCGTGCAGGGACAGGTGACCCAAAGTTTTCAGAAGCGCCTGCTCCCCACTTACGATGTCTTTGATGAGACCCGATACTTTGTTCCGGGTAGGGAGGAATTTTTTGTCGAATACAAGGGCAAGAAAATTGCCGTTACCATTTGTGAGGACATCTGGAATGTTCTCGAAAATGAATACCCGGAGGATCCGGTTGAGGAAATTGCCTCTCAAAGTCCCGACCTCCTCCTCAACCTGTCCGCCAGTCCATGGCACCTTGGAAAAAGTGAAAAGCGGATCGAATTACTTCGAAAAGTCAGCGGAAAATGCCAATGCCCGGTGGTCTATGTCAATTCAGTGGGCGGGAATGATGAACTTATCTTTGACGGGATGTCTATGTCTATTGATCGCGACGGCACCCTGCTGGCCAACTCTGATTCATTCAAGGAATGTATTGAAGTTCATGATCTTAACGATCAGTGCCCAATAACCTCCCTATCCCTGCACGACCCCATGGAACGACTTCGCCTGGCACTCGTTCTGGGCGTGCGTGATTATGCTCATAAGAGCGGATTTTCTAAGGGCCTGATTGGACTGAGTGGGGGAATTGACTCGGCGGTGACCGCGGCCATTGCAGTTGAAGCACTCGGTCGGGAAAATGTGATAGGAATAAGCCTGC
>CAJWWH010000070.1 GCA_913048545.1 uncultured Opitutia bacterium
ATTTCAAGGGCATCGGAGTTGAACTTGATCAGGAAATGGCCTTAGTCAACTTTCGAGCCGCTGCTGACCGGGGTTTCCCGATATCCCAATTGGCGGTGGCGGAATTCTTTGCCTACGGAGTGGCCGGTCCGCCCAAAATTGATCTGGCGATTCGGTACGCCCGGCTTGCTTTGGACCAGGAGGAAGAGCGTGCGAAGGTTAAGATTGCCGAATATGAAAGGCTCTTGCTCGAAGACACATCCGAGTTTCAGCCAAGTCCAGTACCACTGGCTTCCACTCCCCCTCCACCTATGGCTCCTCCTCCCCCGCCTCCAGCGCCGGACTCTTCGGAAGCCCCAACTTTTTCAAGTTCCCGCCTTCCCTCCGTGTATGAAAGTTCCGAATCACCATCTATCCCACTGCCTCCAAGCGATACCGTTGCAGTTCCGATTGTTGACCTTCCCCCACCAAGAAAAGAAGATGCTTCCCCTAATTTTCTCTCTACTCCGAACGCAACCCCGTCCGCTCTCTGTGAAGAAGCGAAAAAGCATTACTGGGGTAGGGGACTACCGGTTAACTTCGATTCCGCCCGGGGACTTTTTCTTCAGGCATCCGATCAGGGAGATGGAGAAGCTGCCCGATATCTGGGTTTAATGAGCCTCCGTGGCAAAGGTATTGCGAAAGATTCTGAACAAGCCATGAAATGGTTTTCCCTTGCAGCCGGTCGTGGAGATGCTCTGGCCAAGAAAAACCTGCAAATGCTCGGAAAACTATACGAATAGCCTGTTTTTTACATAAACTCGGCCTCTAGAGTTGAAAAGAGGGCATCTCGCCTTTATTTTAAATATTAGATCATGGCTTTACCAAATTCGTACTCGGAAAATATCCAACATACCAAGCTTGTTTTGGTGGATGCTTTGCGCAAAACCTCAGAACGTCTGGAAAACCCGGAAATTGATTACCAATGGGGTCACATGGGGCATTGCAATGCTGGACACCTGATTCAGACCTTAACCGGTATGAGTAGTTTTGAGATTGTGGAATCCATCGACTTTGAACTCGATGAGTGGTCTGAACATGCAATTGATTATTGTTCCAAAACCGGTTGCAAAGTGGATGATATTTTCATCACCATCGAACGCTATGGTGTGACTCATAACGATATCGTAAAATTGGAATACCTTTCTGACCGTCGGGTTTTGGAAAACCTCGAAGGTGGTTTTCGTTACCTCCAACGAAACGAACGTAATGATGTGATTGAATACATGCGCAGTTACGCAGACCTTCTCGAAAAAGACGCGGTCATTTAATTTTGGACCTTCGTGGTCAGAAGGTTTTCCACTCCCTTAGGGTTTGGTCATAGTACCGGTCAGGGTTTTCATTTTGGACAGATACATAAATCCATGTGTCTTCAGAAAACTGATAAAGATGAGGATACACTCCCTCTTTTGTCCAAGTCCATCCCAGCCCATCGATATACAAAAAGACTCCAGTTGGGGACCAATCGCTCATGTAGACCCATCTCCCCAAGTCATAGTGAAAAATCCAGTTGGCATTGGAATCATGTTCGAAGTAACTGCCGAACCAATCCAAACTGAACCAATTAGGTGCTCCAGAAAGAGCGTTTCCGGGACGGTATTCATAAGCCCCGAGATCAATTGTGCCAAAAATCCGATAGTTTCCCAATAAGTCAATTGGTATAGACTCATTGAAAGTTTCATCTCCGTCCAAATCGCAACCGTCAAAGGAAAGAAAGTTGGAATTGCCGACATCAATGGCGGGTGACCCTGCTTGAAGGCATAAGCCATCATCCTCCGTCATCCATATGTTATCGGCCCCGTCAGGGTCCGATGGGTTAACAAACATAGGGTCTGCGGAAAAAGCCGCCTGTAGAGGATTGGAGTTGTCGTTCCAATTGTGAGCCAGGATGGGAGTGTCGTTTTTTTGGTCGAAATAGACTTGGATATTTTCTTCCAGTTTGCCTTGGCCATTGGTCTTGGACGCTCTTGGGTCACCGGGGTACTGGGGGATACGAAATTCAGCTGGCAGAGATTGGAACTGATTTCCAAGATTCCACGAGTTCCAAATTCCATGTCGGTCGTTTGAGTTGTAACTGTTTAGGTTATCCCAAAGAATGCAGTTGGTCAGGCTGGTGTAGGCAATTTGAGGATGTGCGCTGAACGGACAGAAAACCGCAGCACTTGAATATGCAGAATTTTGTGTAAAAGTACAATTGATCAAAGCTCCGAATCCTGAAAACGCACCTCCACGCTGTGCCTCGTTTCCATAAAAAATGCAATTGCTCACATTGAGAAGAAGGGCATACTCTCTCTGATCGACCGGAGTGAGTTCAAAGTAATTTAATTGATCTGAGTCTAAGTCATCACTGTAGCCTGAATCCCACCCGCTTATGGCTCCACCATCAAGCCCTGCAACATTGGAGTCGAATATAGAGTTTTGAACATGAACCACCGGCCGAAGATGTTCCTCGAAATCATTGAATGCCTGGTTAGCCCCTTTAATGCCTTCAAGGTGAATCGCTCCACCCGCTTCATATGCTATATTATTTTTAAAGATCGAATTCGACACATACATGGAACTGGCAGAAATCGCACCGCCATTTGATTTTGAAGTATTACTTATGAACGAGCATCCCCTGACAACTAGGGGAGCATCTGAATGGGCAGCATAGGAATCATTAAAAGTGAAATTTGAATCCTCGATTAGAGTCGTCACCATTTCTGTAGCTTTTATATTCTCACTTTTTGCATTCCAATCGCAATTAAAGGCGTGCCCCTTATTGTATGAAAACTTGGATTTTGATATGCGGAATTTTGGTTCTGTCAGGTAGTGTTTTTGAGAAATATAATCATAATAAAAATTATTAGAATCAAATGAGTGAATCACATATATACAATTTGGAAAATTTGAATCAAAAACTAACTCCGTTAGGTCTACTTCGTTTGTTTCTTTAATACCTAGAATATATGATTCTCCGCTATCTGACTGTGTGCCGTTGTTGGTGAACAAGGAGTTGGAAATGTTTGTTGATAGCCCTTGGAAGAGAATTTGGCATTTGGCATTACCTGAAAACTGACAGTTACTCATAGAAATAATTGAACCATTTCTTGAAGTGATAAACTTAACTAGTCTGCCTGCTAAGTCCGTATTATTTAGAAAGCGGCAGGAATTGAAAGTTATTTGCGAAGCCTCATTACCCGTTTGTGAATAATCAAGAACTCCTCCTTCATTATTTATAAAATCCAAATTCTCTAGCCTAAAATCATTTGCACCTCTAGCAAATATAATGGATTCTCCGTAATTGTTTTTAAATACGCAGTCAAGTAGGTTAAGGCTTCCACCATTGGTCAAATATATGCAACTACCGCTATGATCTGATAACCCCTGTTCACCTACCTGCTCTCTGAACGAACTGGTGTTGAATAAAAAACTGCAATTCTTAATCGTAAAGTTGGATGAACATTCCCATAAAAAAATTCCACCACCTGCCCCATAAGTATTGATGCTCTCGTTTGAATCGGTGACCACATACTTCACTCCATTCGCAGTTCCTTTTTCAATACGAAATCCATCAATGGTTACCGAGCCGGTCAGATATCTGCCACTCAATACATGAAGACTCCAGTATGTGGAGTCATCATCAATCTCTCCGCTAAGAATCGTGCGGTTCGCATCAACCGTTCTCTGGGCTATGAAGTCTTCATAGCCCTTGAACCCACCATAGAGCGATACATTGCTTTTGAGTTGGAAGGACTGTTCTCTAGGATACTCTTCATTATCCGAATCTTTCCCATCCATTGGAGTGTATGTGCCTTCTGCCACCCAAATCTCGTCTCCCGACTGAGCTGTTTCAAGGGCGTCCTGCAGGTTGATGTATGGATTTCCCCAACTCGAACCTATGGAATCTGAACTCACTGGGGACGGAGGGGCCTTGTTGACCATGTGAATGGCGGACTCAACTGCGATAACAGGAAGCAGAAGTATTGCTATGGAAAATTTGTGGAACATACCCAAGAAATGACTGATTCTATTTGAATAGGTTGCAAAGGGTCAAGAACTCGGTGAGTGTTCGTATCTTCTTTCCTTATGGTGTACTTTTTCGCGTAGGATAAGTCGACTTGCATCGATTTTAGCTTGGTCTTAGCTTTTATTGATCATGAATCTGTCGACCCAAGCCATACTTTCCGCGTTATTGACCTTAGCTTTTTGGGCATCCGTGAATCGACCCCTTTATTCGGAATCGGGTCTTCACCTGGGCCAATACCAAAAGAACCTTATCCTTAAGGGTCCCACGACCGGAGACGAAATTATTTACACCTTGTACCTGCCACCCGGGTATGATCATCGAAAAGGGCCCTATCCTTTAATCGTTTTTCTACACGGAGCGGGTGGGGGCAATGCCTCTGCTCAAGTCCTTCAGAGTTATGAATCAGCTAGGAAATCGGGTGAGATTGGAGATTTCATTGTGGTCTTTCCTGAGAAATACGGGGGCACGGTTTGGAGGGACGGAGCCAGGGGAAAAAGACCGGAGACCAACATTCTTAAGGAATTGCTTCCGCACCTCGAAAAAAAATACGCCCTAACCAAATATCGTGGGCAGCGGACCATCATGGGCTTTTCCATGGGTGCAGCTGGATCGATCTATTGGGGAGCCAGGCACCTTGATCTTTTCTCTAACGCAGTCGCACTGGATGCAGGTGGAGGGACCAGCTTTACGGATCCCAATGCAAGAAATTATGTGCCTGAGTATGGGAAAAAGACCCAAGCCATCCGGAAATCCCTCAATCTTCGACTGGTGCAGGGCGGCCTAAACACCCGGGGTTTCCGGGAGTCGCTGGACAAGTTGGGTATTTCCTATGATTATGAAGAATTACCCAAAGAAGCTGTGGATTACCCGGACGGTTCCTGTTGCCTGAACCGCAAGGACCCCAGCAAGAAATTTCTCCACAATCCGATTTGTATGACCGAGGGGGAATGGGGTGTGCGTACTTGGGCGTTCATCGACAACCATACCAAGCGTTAGTCTGTTTTGTTCTCTAAGTGTAGGCTTTTCATGTAAAATATGCATGAAGTTTATTAAATCCATTATAAATTATAATATACTTGACAAGAATATCGGTGAATTAGGTAATTTTATTTATGAGTTATTACATTCTAATTAACCGAGAACAACATGGTCCATTTTCGGGAGAAATAATTAAAAACAAAATTCAAGCTGAGGAAATCACTGTAGAAACCCTTTGCTGGAAAAAGGGAATGGAAGGGTGGGAACCTATTGAAAAGGTTTTAGGAGCAATCATTGAGGAGCCTTTACCTAGCTCTAACGATGAAAATAAAGAGGAAAAACCTGAAACTGTATCCAAAGCAAAAACGGCCAATGATCAGACGCAACCTGAAAGATCAAAGCTTTCTGAGGACATCCCATTATATGAGTTGATAATGGGAAAATTTCGCTTTCTCTTTTCAATCTTTTCATTGTTTTTCATTCTTTTGGTAGGCGTACTCCTAATGATTTTTGGTCAGTTCTTTTGGGGATTTGTGGTTACCTTACTCATCGGTTATTTAATCTACCAATCCAAAGGGAAAATTTTTAAGAGAATCCCAAGATTGCGAATCTTTTCAGATCATGTCGAATTCTCCACCCCATTTTCTAGTGTAAAAGTGCCATGGACCGATATGATAACTATAAGTCACTACGATGTGGATATAGCTGGTAATTCAGGGGAAGGTTTAGATTTTAATATTAAGAAAGAAGCTTTTTATTTATCACAATACTCACCCATTGGGAGAATGTTGTTAAAAATATCCGGCAGGTTGACTGTTTTTTTCTCACGCAGGAGCAGTTCGAGTCCTTTTAAAATAGATTTCTCAACCATTGGTAAGGAAGATGAGATTGAAGAAGCCTTAGAAATTTGTAACCGATTTCTTATTAAGGACAATTCCTCAGCGGAAAAAGATGATGAAGAAAATTCAGAAGAAATAAATATTTCTTGGGTGGGTTGGGCATTTTACGGTTTGGCGACCGTAGATTTTTTATCAAGTTTGATCGGAATTCAAATCACTCCTTATGAATGGAGCCCGGTTGTATTTGCTGCTCTGGGAGTAGCGTTTGATCGATTTATTTACACCCGCGAGGATTTTCCTCAATTATATAAACAAATTGCCGGTGGTTTCTCGCTTTTTTTCGCAATTTTGTTTTGCCTAGTTGTTTCATCTCCTGAATCCGATGAAACCAGTGAACAAGGATTTTTCGCTTCGGTCATGGAAGATGAATTTGTAACAGAGGTTAAATCATGCGTTTTCGAAAGTATCGATGATAGTATTACACTCGGAAATGCTTTTGATAACTATAAGTTTTTCAAGAACCAAAGTTGGGAATCATTTGAGGATGAGCAGAAAAGAAGGGTAGTTCAGTTCATTGGTGAATTTGATCCTGAAAATTTTTTATTTATGGATGATTTGAAAATGAAAATGGAGGGAATGACTGTGGAACAATTTGAACAAAAGACCGGAGAAAAATATGATGAAAAAAATCCTGAACATGTGAAGTATTTAAAGTCGGGGGGATTAGCTGCAAAACTAAACGACGCTCAAATTGCTAAATACAGAGCCCTTGGAATTCCTGATGTCTCCGTTCATTACAAGGCCCAATTTACCCTTTCAGTTTCAGATGATTCCATCAACAGGGGATATGAGGGATTAATTTTTGAGTGTCATGACGAAGGTTTTGAAGTGACAAAAGAATACCCGACCGATGCGGTGTTCGAATTCATCTATGCAAACGCACAGTTTCTTTTCATGAATCAATTTTACGATCCCTTCGTAAACTATGAGTTAAGACCATTAGTAAAGTAAGATGGCCAAGTCCTTTCGCATCGGTTTTTCAAAAATCCTCGATTGAAATAGAAAAATCGTCGAGATAGAAGGTGGCGGGTGCACTGCCCATGAGAATCTTGAATTGAATCGAATCGATCGCGCCCCCCACGGTATGCCTGAAAACATATCGTTCATAGGAGCTTCCCGAGCTGTAGACATCGGAGGTGGGATACTGATTACCGTACTCAACCCCGTCCTGAGGAATCACTTTTAATTGAAGCCTGAATTCAGCCGCACTCTCGGATTTGACCCATGCTTCCACCGTGACCCGTTTTCCATTCAGGTCACCCGGATAGACCCGGTTTTCAAGCATCACCTTATTGTGACCGAGGTCGGTTTGAACCGTCACCTTGGCCGCCGAGTTTCCGGTTCGGGCATCGATGCTGCCCCCATTCGTGAATTGGGCAGAGGAAGTGGAAACCAGTTTCAGGGACCAGCCATCGTCAAAGGGGGAGCATCCGAAGGTCGGATTCTTGATCAGTCCCTCCGGTCCGTAGCATTCGGGCCATTCTCCATTTTGTAGAATCGCTTCCTTGATTTCACTGACCCATGTCGAGGTGTCCGGAGTCGTGCTGGCAGTGACCGAAGGGGGGTCGTAGCTGGTCACGGAAAAGGAGTTGAAGTCAAAGTTGGAGGACTCGTTCGAATCAGTCCGCTTATGAATGGTTTTGTTGGAGGTGGGCCCAGAATCCCAGGCGGAAAAGGCAAAGCCCCGGGAGATAGCTTCCTCGGCCACTTGTTGGTGGTAAAGGATGCGGGACGCAAGATCCGGTCCACCGTCGGCGAACCCACTGGTGTTGGCGTTGATCTTTCTCAAGGTGCCCGAGCCGTAGTCAAACCCTTTGGCGTTGTCCGCTCCGAACTCGCCAAGGTAGATGGGGATTCCCTGCTCGTCCGACCAGGTCTTCACCGAATCGAAGTGGGTCTGCACGCTGAGGATTTCATCCGCCGTGCCCCAAGTGTTGTTGTCGTACTGGTCGCGTTGTGAACTGGTGAACTTGAACGGGTCGTAGTAGTGGAAGGTGGCGATGAGGTTGGCATCCCCAACCAGGATCGACGGATTGATCTGCTGGGGAGCGAGGTAGGAATTCTCACCCCCTCCCACCAGGATGAGGTTACGATAGACATTGTTTCCCCCAGTCGCCCGGATAATCTGAATAACCTCGGAGTTGAGGGTATCCATTTCGGCGGCGGAAAGCTCGAAGTAGGGCTCGTTCACCAATTCAAAAATCAATTCAGGGGCATAGTCCCGAAAGCGGGTGGCGATTGCCCGCCAGATTGACTTGAACTTGATCATATCCGCTGCCCGCCTGGCTGAGGTTGGATCTAGATAATGACTATTAGTGGAGTTGAAAGTGTGCAAAAACTCCGTCTTCAGATCACTTCCATGGAAATCAAGCACCGTGATCAGACCCTGGTTCAGGGACCAAGTTACGACTTCCTCGATCCGGTCGAGGTAAGTGCTGAACACTACGAAGTCATCCATCGAACCAGTGAAATCTGCTGAAGAGTTGGCAAGAGTGGAATAAGAGGAGGTATCCCCACTCGTTCGACTACCATAAAAATCCATGGGTATGCGAACATTGGTGAAATTCGCTTCTGCCAGATCCATGAAGTACTGCTCAGTCGCTGCGGGTGCCCATCTTCCCTCTTCAGGAGCACTCAGAACATTCCCAAGGTTAATCCCACGCCCCATCCTTCGGACCATTTCATGGGGATCGA
>CAJWWH010000071.1 GCA_913048545.1 uncultured Opitutia bacterium
TGCATGGCTTAATCTTTGAGACAAGCATATGACTACTGGCAGGATCAACCAGGTAACTATCGTTCACGCGGAGCCGCCGCCGACCCGAAAGCCGGCCGCGCCTCCGCACTCACTCGCCGACCGAAGTCTGGCGGAGCGCGTTTGTGATAGAAACCAGTGACGCACGGGACGAGTCCCCTGCGCCATCAGTTGTGGCGTCCCCCCGCGAGTCTCTGCGGTGTCGATGCCGTAAAGCCTTACGCTTTGATTGTTCAGGAATACATCAAACCCGCAATCAATATTGCAAACGATGCTATCGCCGTCGATCACCCTAACTATCTGCGCTTTATAGGTATACATGGGGAGTCTCTAAGGTAGGGCCAGCATTTTATCCGCCGGGGCTGGTTAACCGGCTCAAACTCACGGCGGAGTCGGCCGCTAGGATGTTGCGGCGTTGCGTCTACAGGTACCGCGACCTGCCAACGGGCGAAGGGATCGCCCTAGACAGTTGAAGACTACACTTTTCGTTGTTGTTTGCATAGTTATGCAAAAACGTCGGCGTTCCCAGCGTCGTCGTCCACCAGATCCATGATGTAATCAAAGTTCATCATCCCCGTGACATCGATCGGCCCCTCCACGCCTGCCATGCGCGTTGTCACCTTTACAAGCTCATTGGTTTGAGGCTCTGCGTCACCGTCTCCCGCGTTTATGCGGTAGTGAATATCAACATCAACTGTTGCCCACTCGCAGTCTAACTCAGCATCAAAAACGTGAACGCGATCGTACAAAGTAGAGACACCCATCATTCCACCCCCTTCAGGTCTTCATATAACGACTCAAGCAACGCTAAGCCCATGTCTATTCCCTGCTCCTTTCCTTTACAAAACGACCTGTCAGCGCTTTCTGTCGCCTTTTGAGCCTCTAACAGCGCGGTCATGTGCGAGCTTTTTAATCGCCTGATACGCTCACTGGTGAGCCTCAGCGCCTCAAAGTTTGCCTGTGAAGTATTCATACTTCGTCGTCCTCCACATTAAATGGTTCCGCAAAGGGCCCACCATTCACCAATAATTTCTCATCACCTTTCTTGTTCGGGACGATGCGAAAAGCGTTGCCGGACTTTTTGACCATGCATGCACCTTCCCAACCCTCGCCTCCGGGCACCTGCCAATCTGCATTACCCATACAGCCCACAATGAAGGGGAATTTGTCAAGCATACGAAACTGCCCCTCAAGGCAGTCAAAAATTCCTATGGTGCTTTTTTTACCAAGCATAGTAAGTGGATGGGTTCAAGGTCATATGGGATCTAATAAAATATTTATTTCAATGTTACGGATTTTCTGTACTTCAAGGCAAAACAAATCTTGCCCCAAAATAGTGAAATGTTCATTGATCAGTTTTCTTTACGATTTATTTTATTTGGATTTTCATTCCTCAATTCAGGCGGCAGGAAATCCCCGGGAAAGCCCTGAAAGCAAACGGGGCGGGCAAAACGTAAAATTGCCCCTGTCCCCACTGATGTTGACCGACTGTCCGTAGTTGCCGGGTAAGGGCCACCATGCACAATTGATTCACAAACTTCCACCCCGGTGGGAAACTGATTAAAAAGCAGTCTTCCTGCTTTGGTTTCGAGAATGTCGATTAAACCCTCATGCTCATCGAGATTTTCCGCATGCCCAAACAGACTCGCGGTCAGTTGCCCTTCCAATTCACCAGCCACTTTCAACAGATCGTCTCGATCGCGGTATGAAACCAACAAAGTGGCGGGTCCAAAGATTTCTAGGGCAAGATTGGAATCATTTAAAAAATGATTGACCGAGGTTTCCAGAACACAGGGCATTGCATCACATCCTCCCGCCCCTTTATTATCATCACTGCCCAAAAGGACCTTCACCCCTTCACCATTACTGATTTTCTCTATTCCCTGACCGTATGAATTACGGATTCCACGATGTAACATGGTTGCGGGCTCGAACTTTTTCATTTTTTCCACAAACGAATTGCGGAAATTGTTTCCCGGAACGCCCTCCTGATAAAAGACAATTCCTGGATTTGTGCAAAATTGTCCGACTCCCATGGTAGCGGATACAAATAAACCATCTGCAATTTTATCGAATTCGTCCTGAGTTAATTCAGGAAGCAGAAAAATAGGGTTAATGCTGCTCATTTCAGCAAAAACCGGAATGGGCTCGCGTCTTTGGGATGCAAGATCAAACAGGGCACGTCCTCCGGATCGGGAACCCGTGAAACCGACGGCTCGAATGATCGGATTTGTCACAAGTGCCTGTCCGGTCGTCCTTCCCTCTCCAAAAAGAAGGGAAAATGTCCCTTCCGGCAACCCGCATTTTTGAACTGCGGTGGCAATGAGTTTGCCCACAAGCAGTGCAGTGCCGGGATGCGAATGATGAGCCTTAACAATGACCGGACAACCCGCCGCCCACGCCGAAGCAACATCTCCACCCGCTACTGAAAAGGCCAGCGGAAAATTACTGGCACAAAATACCGCAACCGGACCGACCGGCCTAAGCATTGCACGCAAATCAGGCTTGGGTAATGGCTGACGATCGGGATTTGCCCGGTCAATCCGGGCATCAACCCAGGACCCCTCCTCGACCAAATTGCCAAACATGCGAAGTTGACCACTTGTACGGCCAGCCTCTCCGCGTACCCGGCCTTCTGGAAGTCCTGTCTCTTTAGGCATAATTTCAACCAGTTCATCCACAGCACTATCAATCAGATCAGCCAATGAGCGAAGAAAATCAGCTTTCTCCTTACCCGAAAGTGAAGCCATGGAAAGACTGGCTTGTTGGGCAAGTTCACAAGCCCGATTGAGTTCGGCTTCGGATGCATGAACATAATCCACCCCTAAACCAACCCCGGTGGCTGGATTTACCGCGTGAAAAGAGGAACCCGTGAAATCTCCGCGGGAAAAACCAATTAATGAGGATTCTTTCATGTAGTTAAAAAGTGTTGTAGAAAAGTCATCTCACGGAATTCACCAATGTGCCAATTAAATCAATCGTAATTGAAACAATATCTTCCGATTGAAGTGTAAAATCACTGCCCGGTACAATTCCCGTGCCGGTCAATAAGAAAACTCCATGCTCAAAGCTCGTTTCCCGAAAAAGAAATTCGATTAATTCTCCCGGGGTTCTTTTCATTTCGGAAAGTGATGTCTCACCCCTAAAGACAACCTTACCCGCCCGTTCTATTTGAATCGCCACCGCAGATTCCATTGGTAGTGGCTCTTTGGGAACATACAGTCCGGGCCCTAGACAGGCACATTGATCAAAGGTTTTTGCCTGAGGTAAATATAAGGGATTTTCTCCTTCAATACTTCTTGACGAAACATCATTTCCAATTGTGTACGCCACAATTTTTCCAGAGCTGGTTGCAAATAAAGTAAGTTCGGGTTCCGGGACATCCCATTCTGAGTCTTTGCGGATACGAAAGGGTTGTCCATGCCCAACAACACGGGCAGGAGTGGCTTTGAAAAATATTTCCGGTCTATCCGCCTGATACACTCGGCTGTAAAAATCTCCGCCTCCCGCATCCCTGGATTCTTCCATTCTCGCCAGTCGGCTCGAATAGTAAGTCACTCCGGCAGCCCATACTTCCTGGGATCCAATCGGGGGAAGAATGGTGTCAGAACTTACATTTGCTAAACTATTGCATGACTCGGCCGCGTCCCAATTCTGCCTTAAATAATGCCAAAGGTCATCTCGGTTAATCAGTAAGTCCCAACTCCCATCAAATATAAGTTTTCGAAACTCATCTCCATGTTTGAGAACTATTTCATCAACGGTTTTAAATAGGTGCATTGAGCTAATTTGAATTAAATTTAAGGTCTGTTGGAGTGTCTACTTATCAGTTCCAAGAAAATCATGCAATCTTTCGGCGAGTTTCGGGCCAATGCCATTGAGTTCGCACATTTCTTCCGGAGTTGCATTACGAAGTTTTTCCAATGATCCAAAATGGTTGAGCAAAGCCTCTCGCCTTATTTTTCCAAGTCCCTTAAAATCATCCAAGATCGACTCTCGAATTCTTCTGCTTCTTAAATCAGCATTGAATTGGTTGGCAAATCGATGAGCTTCATCCCTGATTTTCTGTAATAATCGAAGCCCCAAGTCCCGGGCATCAAGAATTAGTTCCTCTCTCTCATCCGGAAAAACAATACTTTCCTCCCGCTTCGCCAAGCCAATTAAAGGAGGGGCAACGATTTCCAGGGAATTGAATGCCTTGATCGCCGAGCTTACCTGCCCTGCCCCTCCATCAATAACAATTAAATCAGGAAATTCATGTCCTCCCTGAAAAAGTCGTCCGTACCTGCGACCCACCACCTCCTCCATCGAGCGAAAATCGTCGTTTCCTTCAAAACTTCTTATTTTGTATCTGCGGTATGCCCTTCTGTCCGATTTCCCTGATACAAATCTGACCATGGAAGCAACCACAAAAGTTCCGGAAACATGGGAAATGTCAAAGCACTCAATTACCGCTGGGGGACGGTCGAGTTGTAAAACCTCAGTCAATCGTTGCAACCCTAGCCAATTTCCATCTTCCTGCTTGGGCCACTGTCTGGTAAATCTTCTGGTTTTCTTGATTGTTTTGGATAATGCGTCCGCCAAGTCTCGAAATTCGGCAGCCCGTTCAAATTCCATCGCCTCCGCGTGTTTCTGCATTTTTTCACGTAATTCTGCCAGCCAACTTTTTGCCTTTCCCTCAAGAAACGCACATGCCTCCTCCACTCGCCTCCTGTACTCCTCTTTGGAGGTTTCATTGTGACCAGCAAAAATCTCCGCTCTTACATCATCATACATTCGGTAACGCCCATCATTCAACTTAACTGGTTTGGCATCCGAGAGAAGAATACCAAATTTCTTTCTCATTTCTGAAAGAGTGGAACGTAAAAAGCCCGCCTGGGCAAAAGGACCATAGTAATGAGAGCCATCCTCCTTTTTGTTTCGGCATAGACGGAAGCGGGGCAATTCGTTTTGCAAATCCACACGAACCATTAAAAATTGTTTGTCATCAGTAAAGTCGGTGTTGTACCTGGGTTTGTACTCTTTAATCAACTTGCCTTCCAAAAGTAGGGCTTCGGTTTCATTTTTAGTTTCATGAATCGAGATTTCACATACCATTTCAACCATCGCAGCAATTTTGGGTTGTGCCCTCACAAACCTGCGGGAACCCTGAAAATAACTGCTCACTCTTCTTTTTAAATTTTTTGCCTTTCCCACATAAATAACATGCCCCAATCGATCCTTCATTAAATAGACCCCCGAGCTCTGCGGGAGACTACGAATAAACTTTCGGATTTCGACTTTCTGATTTTGCATTGGCAATCTATTAAATCTTGAGTATTTTAGAACTTGGCAAGAACACAAATTATAACCTTTGATCCAAAAATACAACCGACTATGACTTCGACCTTACGCGTCGAAACGATTACCCTGGGCGATGAACTTCTCCTCGGCATTCGTGAGAACGCCCACCTCACCTACCTTGGCAATCAACTTGCCCATCACGGAGTTGAACCATCTGCGAATCTTGTTATCCGGGACAACCCGGAAGATATTCGTCTTTTCTTCTCTGATGCCTGGAAGCGCTCTGACCTTGTGATTACCACGGGCGGACTCGGTCCCACCACGGATGATATCACCCGCGAAAACATTGCCAAGGCATTGGATGAAGAGCTTGTTTTTGATCCAACTATTGAAAGTGCACTCAAGGAAAGATTCAGCGACTTAGCACGTCCGATGCCCGAAATCAATCTTCGCCAGTGCTATCGCCCAGGGAATGCTGAAGTTTTAAAAAACCCGTTTGGCACCGCTCCCGGTCTTTGGTTAAAAAAAGAAGGGAAAATACTGGTTATGCTCCCCGGTCCATCTCGTGAAATGCATCCAATGTTTGAAGACCAAGTCATTCCCAGGCTACAAAAAGAGGGGGTGTTTCCAGAAATTGATTGCTATCTTCAAATCAGAACTGCTGGAATTGGCGAATCAACCGTTGCCGAGAAAGTTGAACATTTATTCGAGGGAAAAGATGAACTGTTGGTCGGATATTGTGCCCATGCCGGTATGGTCGATATCCGTTTAAGTTCCCTCAACTCCGAAGTTTTAAATGAACAGGATTTACACAACCTTGCCGATGCATGCAGGGATGCACTGGGGGAGGATTTTGTTTGTCTCGGAGACCGGACAATTGCCGGGGTCATTTTCCGAGAATTGCGTAATCTGGACAAAACTCTTGCAGTCGCGGAGTCCTGCACGGGGGGTTTGCTCTCCTCCTCATTCACCGAAATTCCAGGTATTTCAAAAGTCTTTCACGGTGGTGCAGTCTGTTACCACAACGATGCAAAAGTACAAATTCTCGATGTCCCAGAGAGCATGCTTGAGCAACATGGTGCCGTTAGCGAGGAAGTGGCCATTGCCATGGCCACGGGAGCCTGTGAGAAATACGGGGCGGATTACGGTCTGAGCGTGACCGGATTTGCCGGCCCAACCGGGGGCACACAGGTCCTCCCAGTAGGTTCTATTTATCTTGGATATGCCTCTCCTGTAGGTGTTTGGGCGAAAAAAATCCAGCTTCGTGGAGACCGTGATTCCAACCGAAGACGGGCCGCCACTGCTGCACTCGATTGGATGAGAAGAAAACTTCGAAAATATAAATTGGAAGAGGTTTTTGCCGCCGCTGAATCAGGTGATTTTAATATTTAATCTCATCGCAAATCTCCCCGCTTTTAAAGCATAGCAGTTAATGGCGAAAGAAAGGTTTTTTGCAGTTTTGGGGGATGATGATTTCCTCGTACGCCAACGGGCTAAAGAGATTTTTGATGAACATCTCTCTCAGTTTCCTGACGACCTGTCCCGTGAGCAAATTGACGGGCGAGCGGATAAAGTCGAAGATGTCGAAAGAATACTCAAAGATGCACGGACATCCGGTCAAACGCTCTCCCTTTTTGGGGGAGGAAAATTAGTCTGGATCAACGAGGCAAATTTCATTAACCAAACCAGAGTCGGTGCTGCTCAGGGGTCGAAAGATGCCCTCGAATCGATTAAGTCTTTTCTCGGAAACTTAGGCGAAACGATGGTTATTTTATCTGCCTGCCCGGTTCACCGGGGGCACAGTTTTGTTAAATGGTTACAAAAAAATGCAACCTATGAGGATGTCGCCAAGCAGGAAAAAGAAGATGTCGCGTTCAGGCGTTTGGTGGAGGAAACGGCTCAATCCTGCGAAGTAAATTTTGCCCCCGGTTCCCTTGAATTTCTTGCCGGTAAGATCGGTAGTCACCCGAGACTGGGAGTCGAGGAAACCAAAAAAATGGCCTCTTATTTGGGAGAAAAAGGATCCACAATAACCGAAGACTTAATCATGGAATTGGTTCCGGACTTTGGAGAAGGCGATTTTTTCGAAGCCACCGAAGCATTCTTTTCAGGGAATTTAAAATGGACTTTGGAAGCGATTGACCGGCATTTTTTTCATGCCAAGGACGCCCGTCCCCTGCTCAGTAATTTACAGAACCGTAACCGGTTGCTTATACAACTCCGTGTTCTCGTGGACGGAGGAGAACTTGATTCAAAAGGTCGTATCGGAAAGGATCAATTGGCGAGAATTGCCCAAAAGCACGCCCACCACTTCTCGGACTCAGGCGATAAAACAACCCTCAATTTATTCACTCAAAATCCGTGGTTTTTGGGTCGCCTCCTCCCGATCACCGATAAATTTAACACCCGTCGGTTGATTGATTTACAGGCCGACTTGATTGGAGCCTTTGAAAAGCTTCTCGCTCAACCAAAAGAGGATCAACCCGGTATCCTCAAAGACTTAGCCATTCGAACGCTTTCGCATTTTTCTTAGATTTCGCTTTCCTCTTGCCCATTCGAATACTTCCCTTACTTAAAACAAACAGACGTTAAAGTGTCTCTTAATGGAACAACTTTAGCAACAACTAAATACACATTCCCAACATCTACATCCATTCAATTTACTAGTGGTACAGCAACTACTACACAAGAATCAACAGGTGCTCCTAAGACAGGAGTAAAGATTCTTATTTATAGAGATACAGAAGTAGATACAGCTAAAGCTATTTATGCTTCTGGTTCTTCTATAAGAGCGATTGATTTAAACGATAACAAAGATCAAGATTTATATTTCCAACAAGAAGTACAAGACTCTGCCAACCCTAAAAACAAACCAGCAATCTTAAATGGTTCTGGAGATCCAGATCAAGGGTTTGGTAAAGAAGGTGATGTATATATTGACACATCTGACAATGAAATCTTTGGACCTAAAACTAATGGTTCATGGGGTACTGCTACAGCTTTAGCTGGAGCTACAGGTGCAACTGGAGCCACAGGTCCGAGTGGTCCAACAGGTCCTCAAGGTTCAACGGGAGCTACAGGTGCTCAAGGTCCAACAGGTAACACTGGAGCCACTGGTCCAACAGGTGATACAGGTCCTCAAGGAAACACAGGTCCAACTGGACCTCAAGGTCCGACAGGTTCTCAGGGACCAACAGGTAATACAGGTCCTCAAGGTGCGACAGGAACAGCAGCAACTAT
>CAJWWH010000072.1 GCA_913048545.1 uncultured Opitutia bacterium
CTGCGTTGGTTCGGCTGCGACTGGCAAGAAGGACCCGACCTAGGAGGCAGCAAAGGCCCATACCGACAAAGTGAGCGCAAGGCGACCTACGCGGCTCATGTAGAAACATTGCTGCAAAAAGGTCATGCCTTTCACTGTTTTTGTTCCAAAGAACGGTTGGACGCTGTGCGCTCGGAGCAGCAGGCGAAAAAACAAACCACCCGTTACGACGGGCACTGTATTTCCTTAAGTGCCGATGAGGTTGCCTCGCGCATCGCCGCAGGTGAGTCTCACGTTATTCGTATGCGGGTTCCTGAAGAGGGTGACTGTACGTTCACCGATCGTCTGCGCGGAGAAATCAGTATCCCCTACGCGCAAATTGACATGCAGGTGCTGGTGAAAGCTGACGGCATGCCCACTTATCACCTTGCGGTGGTGGTGGACGATCATTTGATGGGAATCACTCACATTCTGCGCGGCGAGGAATGGCTGAATTCGGTGCCCAAGCATCAACTGCTGTACCGGTATTTCGATTGGCCGATGCCCGAGTTGATCCATCTGCCGCTGTTGCGAAACCCGGATCAGAGCAAGCTGTCCAAACGCAAAAACCCCACCAGCGTTACCTATTACCGCGACATGGGTTATTTACCAGAAGCTTTGGTGAATTATCTAAGCTTGATGGGCTGGTCCATGCCCAACGAAGAGGAAATTTTTTCCCGCGAAGAAATGGTCGAGGCCTTTGACGTGGATCGTATGACTACCGGCAGTCCCATTTTCGACCAAAAAAAATTGAGTTGGGTCAACGGTCAGTATCTGCGGCGCTTGGCAGCGCCTGAGTATGCCCAACGAATACAGGATTGGATGTTGAACACGGCCAAGCTAGAGCAGCTTATCCCCATGGTGCAAGAACGGGCCGAGCGTTTGTCCGACTTGCTGCCGTTGGTGAATTATTTGCTCGGGAATCTGCCGGACCTGAGCGAAGAACATTTCGAGCACAAGTCCATGGAGCGTGCCGATGTGCTGAAGGTGCTGCATCACACCTTGGCCGCCTTTGACGAGATGCGTGACTGGCAGCGAGACGATTTATTTGCGCTGTGTCAGGGGATGGCTCAGGCCATGGAACTGAAGTTTCGAGACTTTTTGTTCCCTTTAAAATTTTAGGTGACCAGCGCAGTGCGGTGGAACATGATAAAGTCCTCGCCCAATTTGTTCGCTGGGATCCGCCTGCACGTATACCAATGTGTAAGATCATCCGGGTACTTGGGCCGAGTGATGATCCCCTCACAGACCATAAGGGAATTTTGGCCAAATATGGTCTGAGTGGAACTTTCCCGGATAAAGTAAACAAGGAAGCTGATTCGTGTCCGGAACATGTTTCCGCAGAAGATATTAAAAATCGAAAAGATCTGCGCAAAGTTTTCACCCTGACCATTGATCCGCTTGATGCCCGTGACTTTGACGACGCCCTGTCGGTGGAGGAATTAAAGAATGGAGAATGGGAAATCGGAGTTCACATTGCGGATGTTTCTCATTATGTACAACCGGGAGGTGCGTTGGACCGGGAAGCCCAGCGCCGGGGAAATTCCACTTATCTTGTCGGTGAAGTGGTGCCCATGCTTCCCCATCGTTTATCAAGTGGAATTTGTAGCTTAGTGGAAGGTGAGGAAAGACTCGTGAAATCGGTTTTCTTTGTCTTTTCAAAAGAAGGAAAGGTTATCCGGTCTAAAATCACGGAATCTGTTATTCTAAGCGATAAAAGACTGACTTATGAACAAGCGGGTTTATTCCTGAGCGAGAATGACTTGGAAGCCATCAAATCTGCCAAGCCACCCCCAAGCCGTTATTCCGGGAACCCCGGGAAAACACTCGATGAAATTTCCAATACTTTACTGAAAAATCTTCAGTTAAATATTCGTAAAATAGCTTCTTTAGCTTCCCTTCTTCGAACTGAACGAATGAAAAAGGGCTCCCTTGACCTTGAATCCATGGAAGTGAAAATTTTAGTGGATGACAAAGGGGAACCCGAAAAGATTTTGCAATCCGAAAGCGATGAAAGTCACCATATGATTGAGGAGTTTATGCTTTTGGCAAATGAGAGGGTGGCGGTTGAATTAAGAAAACAAAAATTACCGGGTGTCTTTCGCGTTCACCCCGATCCGGATCCGGAAAACCTCGAAGAGCTCCGTGCATTCCTTCAGATCTTTGGAATTTCATGCGGAGAATTAACGGGGCGGAAAGAAGTGACTAAAATGCTCAATGCCATGAACAAGCATCCACTTGCTCAGGTTCTTCGAATCAAATTTCTCCGAAGTTTAAAACAGGCGTGCTATCGAAGTACTCCGGACGGACATTACGGATTGGCCAAGAATGATTATCTTCACTTTACCTCGCCTATCCGACGGTATGCCGACCTGATCGTCCACCGCACGATAGAAGGACATGTCCGTGGTAATAAAAGAAAAAAAATAGATATGACCCGACTCGAAGGAACTGCAAAGCATCTATCCGTGACCGAACGGAACAGCGTGGATGCGGAAAGGGAGTCAGTGAAGGACAAGTTGCTGCTTTATTACAAGAGAGATTTGGGCAAAAAGCCTCCGGTTATTCACCGGGCGATGATAACCGAAATTTCCAGGCGTGGATTCTTTATCGAATTAATTGAAACGCTGGCCCGTGGATTCGTGCCCATCCGTACACTACCCCGTGATCTGGGTTACCGGGTTTCTTCCAATGGGACTGCATTAGTCGCAAGAAATCCAAAACTTCGCTTAAAATTGGGTCAGGAAATTGGCGTGCAAATCGATAAGGTTTTTATCTCCGATAAACAACTCGATTTTCGACTCGCATAAAATATTGACTTGAACAAATTCGGATTTATTCAATCACATCGTGATGAATTATAATTTTCAAAAGCAATTGGTGCACATTTGGGAAAACGCTGAGAAACTCTACCGGGATGGCAATACTTCTCCGGAAACCTTTCCCATTCAGCAAGATCTTTCTTTTCTTCACAGCATTGGGCTCAATAAAATGGATATCTTCGATTATGTGGAGGACTGGATTTGCGAAGGTGCTCCCGACCTGGCCACTTTTATTCTCATCCACTCCATTCGAAGAACTTTTTTCGTTGAGGAACAGAGATGTATTCCCTCGATTGAACTACTTGATTCTCAAACGCTGCCGGGTAAGACCGAAGAGATTGAAGGAATCCGATGGTTACCAAGAATACTGGTAAAAGCCCGGGCTAAACTTCGGGGTGAACTCCCTGCAGATACTATGTTTTGCTGTGGAGGAGACCGGGCATTCTTTGCCAGGCACGACATCCACCCGGCGGAATTTCTTCAAGTTGTACAAAAAGCGGAAATGAAAGATCAACTTGTAGTTGATTGGGTAAAAACGAGAATCAACCAATCAGACTAGTAGTAAATAAAGGAAAAAATTATATGGAATTCGAAAAATATCATGCCCTTGGGAACGATTATCTGGTATTCGATCCGAAAGGAAAAGAAATCTCCTTTTCCGAGAAAGAAATTATTAGAATCTGTCATCGTAATTTTGGCCTCGGCTCTGACGGTATTCTCTTAGGTCCAACCGATTCAGAACAGGCGGAATTCAAATTAAAAATACTGAATCCTGACGGGAGCGAGGCGGAAAAAAGCGGAAACGGGCTGAGAATATTCGCCCGTTATCTGCGAGATAGCGGGAAAGTTTCCACTGAGCCGTTTCAAGTGGAAACTCTTGGCGGAATCGTGACCTGCCAGGTATCGGAAGATCTCTCCGAAATTGTCGTGGAAATGGGTACAGTTCGTTTTCATAGCGATGTTATTCCGGTAAATATTGAGGGTGATTCGAGGGAAGTTTGTGACGAAACAATTGAGGTGAATGGGAAACGCATGCAATATTATGCGGCGACCATCGGAAATCCACATTGTGTGATCCCTGTGGATCAAGTTGACAAATCCTTAGCCATGGAACTGGGTTCTGCCCTCGAAAACCACTCCAATTTCCCCAACCGTACTAATGTTCAGTTTTTGCAAATCCTTGACCGCAATCGAATCAGGATTGAAATTTGGGAACGCGGTGCCGGATACACCCTTGCCTCCGGGAGCAGTAGTTCTGCCGCGGGTGCGGTGGCCCGGAAAATGGGGGCGTGCGATGAAAAAATAACTGTGGAAATGCCTGGTGGAGAAATTGGACTCATGATTGACGACGAATTTAATGTTCAAATGAAGGGTCCCGCCACCCGGGTGGCACAAATGAATCTGGATTTAGAATGCTTAAATGATCACTAGGAATTGTCACCCGGTTTGCGGGCAATCCAAAAGCGGCATTCATCTGAAAAGTCTTTAACCGTTTGCGATTCATCGCATACACGGGACCGTAAAACATCCCGTTCCAACAGAAAACCGGATTCTTTTAGATCTTTTCGAATATCTGCCGTGTCCGGAACATGAATGAAAAGTTTACCATTGGGCGTGTCTCCATAGCGGTCGCCAAACTCGACCAAATTTTTATCCTCTAATCCGATTTTCCATTTTTTCCGTTCGTTCTCCCAAAATTTTTTCCATTTCGGGAGCGATCGATCATGTGAAGTGAAAACAAACTTTCCATTGGGTCTGAGTACACGAAAACACTCCCGTATTGCATTCTTGCGATTCTCACGGTGTGGAATTTGCATCAACCCGTTAAAACCGAAAATTACCCCGTCAAAAGAATTGGAATCCATTGATAACTTAGTTGCGTCTGCGGGTAAAAAATTAATCTTAGTTTTCCTTTCTTTCTGTATGTGCAATGACCGTTTGATCATTTTTTTTGAAACATCCGTGGCGGTTAATTTCTCATAACCCATCATCCAGAGGGAGAAACTAATCCTGCCCGCTCCACAACCCAATTCCAAAAGATCTGCCTGACGACTGGGAAAGGACTTTCGAAACACCAATTCTTCCGAAGCCCATAATCCCACGCGGCGGGCAGCTTCTTCGTAATGATCTAAAACTCCACGGGTTTCAAAATATCGGAGCACTGTTTTGTGGTCCACCTGATGATCGGAGTCTAACATTTTCAAATCGGCAATAATAAGCTGTCGGCGAAGGACTAAGTTATCAAGATGACGCTTGCCAATCACGAAGTAAAATGTTTTATTACACGATTTCTTATCATGAAAGCCACTATCCAAACACAAGGCAGTCAATTTACTGTACAAAAAGGCGATAAATTATTTGTTAATCGCTACCCCGACACGAACGAAGGTGATCAAGTAAGCATTGATCAGGTTTTAATGCTTGTGGACGAAGGTAAGGCTACCTTTGGCACCCCAACCGTGGAGGGTGCAACTGTAAAAGCTAAAATCCTTGAAAATAAGAAAGATAAGAAGATAATTATTTTCAAAAAGAAGAGAAGGCAGGGATACAAACGTAGAAAAGGTCACAGACAGCATATTTCTGTAATTGAAATTGAATCAATCGACTTAAAATAGAAACTGAGAGAATTTTAACATGGCACATAAAAAAGGACAGGGTACTTCCAGAAACGGAAGGGACAGTAACAGCAAGCGCTTAGGGGTGAAAAAGTTTGGCGGGGAAACAGTCTTGGCCGGAAACATAATTCTGAGACAGCGAGGCACCAAGTATCATCCAGGTGCGAATGTTGGACTGGGTCGTGATCACACACTTTTTGCACTCGCTCCAGGTAAAGTAGAATTTGATAAGCCTCATCGTCTGGTGAGCGTGGTCTCAGACTCTTAATATCGTGTTACGGCTCTTGCGAGCTGCCTTTCCATCTCAATTTTTTCTTCTCCTTTGAAACTGTAAAATGGAAGAAGACGATTCCCCTCCCGCCGAACTTGTTGAACTAAGTTTTGAGGAAACGAGAGTTTTGGGTTCATTGATCGAAAAAGAACTCACCACTCCGGAGTATTACCCCATGAGCCTGAACGGGTTGGTTAACGCCTGTAATCAGAAAAACAATCGGCTTCCCCGTTCCAGTCTAGAAGAAGATGAAGTTAGGCAGGTAATTGAGGAACTACGAATCAAGCGACTTGTCCATCGGGTGGATTTGGTCGGTTCCAGAGTTCCCAAGTTTCAACATAATGCGGAAAAAGAACTTGATTTGATTAAGGCTGAACGGGCTCTCTTGGCGGAGCTGCTCAATCGCGGACCACAAACCACGGGTGAACTGAATACCCGGGCAAGTCGAATGTTTTCCTTTGACGGGATTTCCGATGTGGAAGATACCCTTCAGGAATTAAAAGACCGGGAACCTTCTTTGGTCAATATTATGGATCCTGCACCCGGGCAAAAGGAGAAAAGGTGGTACCATCGATTGGCACCCCCACCCGTAGTCGAGGAAATGAATGATGGAATGTCCGTTTATGTGCCGGGCCCGGATAAAAGAATCAACCAAGTGGAAGAAATGACCACTGAATTCACTGACCTAAAGGACGAAGTGGAAGCACTGCGCTACCAATTAAGGGAGCTCCACGATGAATTCAAAAACTTTCGTAAACAATTTGAGTAGTTTACCGTGCTAAATTCGTAAAGTACCGTTCTTTTCAGACTCCAAAAAGTCCTCATAAGTTGACTGAATCCCATCGACCAAGGAAATTTTTGACTGCCAACCCAGTTGTTCCAGTAGAGTGACATCGAGTCTTTTAATTGGAGTCCCATCTGGTTTACTGAGATCATGTTGTATCTCCCCCTCAAAACCGACCACACTTTTAACTAAATTTGTAAGTTCAAGAATGGATTGATCCGTCCCCGAACCAACATTAATCCAATCCGGTGGATTATCCACCGATAATAAAAATATCAATGCATCCGCTAAATCATCCGCATGCAAAAGTTCCCGCCTTGGGGTACCCGTACCCCAAATCGTGACTGCAGAAGAACCAGCCAGCTTTGCTTCGTGAAATCGACGAATTAAAGCAGGCAACACATGAGAATTCTCATGATGGTAATTGTCACCCGGGCCATATAGATTGGTTGGCATTGCAGAATGAAACATCACACCGTATTGACTTCGGTAGTGTCTGCACATTTCAAGTCCGGCAATCTTGGCAATCGCATAAGCCGAGTTGGTGGGTTCCAAAGGTCCGGAAAGCATGGATTTTTCTACGAGGGGCTGTTCGGCGTCGCGGGGATAAATGCAGGAACTCCCCAAGTTAAGAAAACGAGCCACCCCGGATTCAAAAGAAGAATGAATCAAATTTGAATTGATCAGTAAATTTTCGCGGATGAAATCTGCGGGATAAGTGTTATTTGCGAAAATACCTCCGACACGACCCGCTGCATTGATAACATAATTGGGCTTTTCCTGTTCTAAAAACCTTTTGACTGCCTGCTGATCACATAAATCGAGTTCAGTTCGATTACGGGTAATGACTTCATATTCATCCGTTCTTCTATTCAAGGCACGAATCAGCGCGGACCCTACCATTCCGTTGTGTCCGGTTATAAATATTTTTTTCATCAACCCAGATTGGCCTCAGATAACGCTTTTTCTCGCTCAGCCAGTTTCATATCCTCCTCCACCATGATGGAGACAAGTTCTTTAAAGGTGACTTGGGGCTTCCATCCCAGTTTTTTCTCTGCCTTACTGGCATCGCCAATTAAAAGATCCACTTCAGCTGGCCTTTCATATTTTTGATCAAAACCAACGAATTCCTTGTAATCCAATTCAAGGCAGGAAAAAGTTTCCTCTAAAAACTCCCGAACGGTGTGAGTCTCATTGGTGGCGATTACATAATCATCCGGTTCGTCCTGCTGCAGCATCAACCACATTGCCTCAACATACTCCTTGGCGTATCCCCAGTCCCTCTTTGAATCGAGGTTTCCAAGGATTAATTTTTTTTGTAGTCCCAATTTGATTCGCGTTGCCGCCCGGGTGATTTTACGGGTCACAAATGTTTCTCCACGGCGCGGAGATTCATGATTAAACAGGATTCCACTGCTCGCATGTAAACCGTAGGACTCCCGATAATTCACGGTTAACCAATGGGCATACATTTTTGCGCAGGCATAAGGCGACCGGGGCCAGAATGGAGTTGTTTCAACCTGTGGAACCTCCTGCACTTTACCAAACATTTCTGAAGAGGAAGCTTGATAATACCTGACTTTTTCTACTAATCCGGCCTCGCGAATCGCTTCCAGGATCCTCACTGCACCCACTCCCGTGACATCCCCCGTGTACTCGGGAATATCAAATGACACCCGTACATGACTTTGTGCTCCAAGATTGTAAATCTCATCGGGTTGTAATTGATAAAGTAATTTCACCAACTGAACCGCATCCGCCAAGTCCCCGTAGTGCAAAAATAATTTTGTATCATCCACAAGTGGATCTTTATACATATGTTCCAACCTGGATGTATTGAAGGACGAAGCACGGCGCACGATACCATGTACCTCATACCCCTTCTCCAATAATAATTCAGCCAAATAAGAACCGTCTTGTCCTGTAATTCCAGTAATTAACGCTTTTTT
>CAJWWH010000073.1 GCA_913048545.1 uncultured Opitutia bacterium
CGCGGAACAGTTAAGGGATGAGATTGAAGCGATCATGGCCAGGACATCCGAAATTATACGGGAACAGGAAAATATTCTGATCGAAACGGCGGCACTCAGTAGAGAATTTGCACGGGAGGAAAAAGAGATTGGTTCCCGGGAGGAAAAAGAAATTAACCGGCTTGCCGATCTTCAGAGAGAAACCGCTCGACGCCTAAAGAGTGCGGCCCGTGACGGAATGAATATTCTGGATGATGCCATTCGTAATCCTATTTTCGAAACACAATCCCTGGAAACACTTGCGGATACTTTTAACAAGATGGAGGGGATTGCATCAGATCCGATGTCCCAGGCAAGTAACAAGATCGAACAGGCAAACACCTCCGATGCGATTCAATCTTCAGAAAAGCTCAAGGAAGCAGAAAAACAGGAACAACGGGCCATTCAGGAACTCACCCAAATCTTATCTGAAAGTTCCAGGCAACTCGATCGGCTTGAAGCCAGAACATTATCCCAGCGCCTTCGAAAAATCGAAAAAAATCAGAGCAGTGCAAGTGAGCACATTCTTAACATTCTTCCCCAATCAATTGGTCAACCCTCACAGAAATTGAATATCCATTTATCTGAACAAGGAACCAAGCTTGAACAGAGACAAATTAAAACCCATTTTGATGCGGAAGAAGTGAAGGGGGAAATAAGTCGTTACCATGAAAGAACCGGTAAACCGGTCTACGGGGAAGTCAGCAAGTTAATGGAAAGGGAGAAAGCGGAAGAAAAAATTCTCCTCGTCGCCAATAAGATCAAACATAATCTTTCCTTTGTGGCTCTCGATCAGCTTGATATTCTCTCTCAAAACTTTGGAGAATGGGCGGATATGCTTGAGGAATCCGATCCCGGAATGGAGGGAGGAAACGCTCAGGGAATCAAAAACTCGGAATCGAGGGATCTCACTCAGATTATTCTTTCCCTTCTCCAAATTCGGGATAAGGAAAAAGATATAATTTCCAAAACCCGGGTCCTTCAAAACGGAAACTTTCAGGCAATTAGGGAAAACTGGACAAAAAAATTACAGGTTCAACAAGAGGAATTAATGGTCGATTTAACGGATGTGCAGATTGAGACCGCCGAGGATGCGTTGAATCCAATCTTTGACGATGCCCACATGGCCATGTCTGAATCCGCAATCAATTTGGGGAAAGATCAATACGGCAACCCAACACTGGACTTTCAGATGGAAGCCCGTAACCTGGTGAGCGATTTAATCAATCTGATTCTTGAATCCTCGCCACAATCCGGTCAGTCCCAAGAAATGAGCGATAATGAGGACATGAGTGGCATGGAATTTCTCCTTCTTCAAATGAACCAGAAGGAGGGGAATAAACCAGGTAAAATGCTTCCCGGTTCGACGGGAGGGGGTTCCAAGCAGGGAGGACAAACAGACCGGAAAAACGGGACCGTGAACGGTCAGGTTTTCGAAAAGGGAAATGACGGAAGGAAATCGAAAAATACAACCGGTTCCTCCTATTCCATACCGGCGGAATTTAAGAAAATTATGGAAAATTATTTTCGGGAAATCGAATAGTGATGAGTCCGTACTTTCATTTTTACACACGGTGGATTCTTCTCCTAATTGGAGGAGTCCATATGTTTGGACAAGAACTGTTCGAGGAAACAAATGACCGTCTGGTCAATGAAATCGAGAAAACCTATACAAAAGGCCTTCGTTTCCTCGCCGGCACACAGAATGAAAAAGGCTGCTGGGATGATTCTTCCTATGGATCTGAACCCGGTGTGGTCGGGATGTCAGTCCTGGCATTTCTGGGCCGGGGAGATGACCCAGAATTTGGAACCTATCGGAAACCCATTCAGGCGGCTTTGAAATATGTGCTCGAGCGACAGGACGAGAAAACGGGATATATCGGAACTTCAATGTACAACCATGGCTTTGCCACTTTGGCAC
This sequence comes from uncultured Opitutia bacterium, assembly GCA_913048545.1. The sequence goes on from CAJWWH010000073.1 coordinate 1,940, forward strand.
TGGCTGAAATTTACGGCATGTATAATGATTCACGCATAGGTCCCGCCTTACAAAAAGCCACCAATTTAATCTTAACCTCTCAAAAAAATAATCCCAAAGGAGCCTGGAGGTACAGTCCGGAAAGTAAGGATGCGGACACCACGGTTTCGGGTGCTCAATTAGTCGCTCTTTTAGCGGCCCAGAACTCCGGGATTCATGTCCCGAAGAAAGCAGTCGAACAGGGCATCGCTTTTCTTCTGACCTGTCAGGATAGTAAAGGCGGATTTGGATACACCGGGGGTACGGGAGCCAACCTGCCCAGGACTTCAATTGGTTCCCTGATTCTTTCCCTGGCGGATAAAAAAGAAACGGAAGCGTATCAAAAATCCGTGGATTTCCTTAGCGAAAATGCAAGTTTCGGTGATCAGGGTCATAAATTTTACAGTCTGTATTACACCGCACAAGCGGTTTTTCGAGCGGATCCGAGCTTGTGGAATTCATGGAATTATCAAAATTTCAAACAACTTCAATCCACCCAGACCGAAGAAGGCGGGTGGAATGGAAATTATGGCACCACTTTTTCCACCACATCAGCACTTCTCTCGCTCGCATTAAATTACAGGTACCTTCCAATATACGAAAGATGACCCAGCCTCTCGCTCTTTTTTTTATTTTTTACTTCTGGATCGGAATGGTTCAGTTGTGTGCACTCGACCCAATTTCTTCGGAACATTTCAATTCATCGCCAGACTCCAATCAATCCGGACAGGCAAAGTTGGGTCGAATCGGAAAAGAAAAAATTCGCCTCTTCGATGATTCCGAACTCACCGGATATTTAATCGGTCTCGATGACGGAGAAAATTTATTTTGGCAAAACAAATCAGTTTCGGGACAAATTAGTTTCAATTATAAATCGGTTTCAAACATCATTTTCAATCGGTCGATTCCTCCCGCAAAGGACGCATACAAAAAACTCAGGGCACTGCGTTTATTTTTTAAAAACGGGGACAAGCTTAGGTGTAATTTTATTAAGTTAACTAAATCTCACCTTTGGGTGGAGACAGGATTTACTGAACCGATCCAAACTCCGATTGATGCAATTCAAAAGTTGGAATTTCTCCCCGCCACCTATGAATCTCTCTTCGATCCGTCAATGGGTTTGAAAGAGTGGAAAAGCAGTAACAGTAAATCATGGTCAGATGAAGACGGGGATTTTGTTTCCGTATTTTCAGGAAGCACCGGGACATTACTGCCAAGAAAGGATGTTCTTGAGATTGAATTTGAAGCGGAATGGGAACGGTCTTTGTACCTCGCCCTGAGAATTTTTTCGGACTCCGACGGATCAAGTTACGGTAATGTGGGCTATCATCTTTCTTTTTCAAACAGCCGGATAAATCTTCAGGCAAACAAAAGAAAAAAAGGACGAATCATAAGAGAGACTCTGGGTACATTAATGGTCAAAGAAATGATGGATCAAAAGAAAGCACGCATTTCCGTGCTGGCGCACCGGGGGAAAAAAGAATTTATCATTTTTGTCAATGGGCGACAAGTCGCCCAGTGGAAAGATGCAAGTCAGGATTTCCATCCCGATGCCAATGGGATTCTTTTTATCAATCAGGGCGGAAATTCATATATCCGACTGAAAGAAGTGAATATTGCCGGCTGGGACGGTTCATTTTTCCCGTCCGAGGAACGAGAAATGACTCCTCCTCCCAATTCCAATTATGCTGTGTTCAAGAACGGGGATTCCACGACTTTGGATTCAATTTCAGGCAAGGAAAATCTTTTTTCAATCGCTACCAAGAGAGGGGCATTCAGTATTCCCCTGCCCCGGATTAAAAGTGTTCATTTCAATAAGGATTCATCCCCAACTTCAACGGAACAATCGACGGAGCAAATTTTACTTACCCATTCCCTCGGTCAAATAAGTTGTAAAATCCTATCGATTTCACAGGAATATTTAAACGGTATTCATCCTGATTTTGGTCAATTCAAGCTCTCCCTGGAGACTGTCAAACAAATGAAATGTAATCAGCATTTACTTCGTCTGCGCAATTACTTTGAACAACTTGCTGAAGTCAAAAAAGCACTGAACAACCAAAAGCCCGACATTGCGCTTTCCATTCTGAACCTGCAACCCACTGACCTGCGTTCCTGGTACTGGTCAAGACTCTCATTTTTGGCTAAAGGTATGCAATCCGAGGAAATTCTCAGTTTTTCCCCGCATCCGGAGAAAGGCCTTTTTTCCGCATCCTTCGCGGGCAATGAAGATGCGGTTCTGACTCTGAGCAAAAATGGCAAGTATGCCCTGTGGAGCGGGCATGCAAAGCTGGCTTCGGGCTCTTTCTCCGATCCTGCAAAATTTCCCGCTGAAGTGGGCCGACTGTCCAATGAGGCACAACACGCCGTTACTCTCACCAAACCCTACTGGATCGGTGAAACGGAGATCACTCAGGAACAATATGAATTGGTCACCTCCCAAAATCCAAGTCTCGAAAAAAACAGTTCATTACCCGTTGTATGTTCATGGTTTGATGCCCGAGATTTCTGCAAAGCATTAAATAAAAAACATCAACCACCCGTGGGATATGAATGGAGATTACCCACCGAGGCGGAATGGGAGTGGGCTTGCCGGGCCGGCAGCAACGGGCCGTTCTGTGAAAGTACAGTGGGACCGTTGAATCACGATGGGGAACTCTCTGAAAAACATCTTGATCGTTACGGGTGGTTTGCAGGAAATTCAGGAAATAAGATTCATTCTGTTAAGCAGAAACTCCCCAATGCCTTTGGGCTTTATGATATGCATGGAAATGTTTGGGAATGGTGTCTTGACTCAACCCAAAGTGAAAAAGCAAAAATTCTCGAACAACGAGTGGCAGGAAAAATGAATCCTTTCTCCACCGATGGAGATTGGAAAATATTACGGGGTGGTTGTTACGATGTGAAGTTTGACCGCTGTCGTTCTGCGTATCGCGGAGCGAATGCCCCTTCAATTGTACAGGGCGACCGGGGATTCCGGATCGCATTGGGTCCAATTCTGGATTACGAAGGAAATTCAACCAAAAGTGAAAGGTTGAACAAAACTTTAAATGTTGAAAAGTTCAAGCTTACACTTGTCCCAATTTCATCCGGGACCTTTCTGATGGGAAGCCCGGATATTCTAACCGCCCCGCATGCAATGACCCGGGCATTTGGAAATGAATTGATCACCGGTTCAAGCGATGGAACATTAGGAATTACTGATTTTTCAGGACAGCCAATGGAAAAAATGGCCGACCTGAACTCCTCCATTACCAGTATGGATGCAACCTCAGATAAAAAGTGGATCCTGGCCGGTTGTGCGAATGGGGATGTTCACCTCGTGGATGGTCAATCATTCCAATTAAAACGGACTCTTTCACAACATACTTTCGCAGTGACCAGTACGGTATTCGCTCCGAACGGCGAGAGTTTTTCGACTTCGGGTTTGGATGGTAAATTTCATTCTTACCGACTGCCCAAAGCAGAAAAAAAGTGGACGGTTCACGGATCCGATCACAATACCAGTTTCGATTTCCTTGAGTACAATTCCGATAGTTCCAAAATTCTGACTTCCGGTCTGGGGGTGCTTCCAAAATTATTTGATGCGGAATCCGGGAAAGAAATCAAGTTAAACACATTTCCATACATTGGTTGTGTTCGTAGCCGCTTCTTACCCAATGAAGAATCTTTTGTCTCAGTCACAAAATCCGGACTGTTACTGTTTACCGAGACAACCCGTGGACTGGTCTATAAAATTGTAAGATTAAATTTAAAGGACATTATAGATTTTTCTTTTTCTCCCTATGGAAAAAGAATCATTATTTCGACAAAAGAAGGACTTTGTTCGGTGAGAAAAACCCCGGTCACCAATAATATTTGTATTCAGGACGAAACAAAAAACTTGGAGCAATCCCCTGATTTCTTCTTCGCATTGGCTGATAAAACCGAACCCTATTTCAAAAAACTGCCTGATTTCCTTTCGGGTCTTGACCACCCGGTCAAGCCCGACTTTACAAAAAAGGGGTGCCGTCTTTCACCGGATAAGAAACTCGTGCTGACTACTCTTGATGGAGCACTTCGATTATGGTGCTTTGGCACCGGCGAATGGGTTTCAACCCTTGGCGACAAATTTGCTTCTTCATTTATTGAGTGCGGATTTTCTCCAGACGGCAAGTTTATCGTAGCCAAACTGAAAACCAAAGAAATTCTAATTTATCCAACCGGAATTATTCACTCCACCGGTTCCAATAATCCTCATAATTTCGAAGAGATTGAAAAATGGTTTTAGAAAATAGAATCTATTTAAGGATTTGATGATCCCTTAATTTATTTTAGGGTTGAATCCTTAATTTCAATTGATACCAATTACATATTGCTAATTCCTGTCCACACACCAATTCACGAATGACAAAACATAACGCCTGCATTCACATTGTTTCTTTATTTTGTCTTGTTTCTCTATGTTGTTTTTTCACGGGTTGTTGGGGCAGTTCTCAAACCTCTTTACCGGAAGCACCCCCACCCTATCCTGACTCTCCATTCCAACCGAATACTCAACCCAATGATTATACTCCTCCCCCTTCACCGGATCCGCGGGGTAATAATTACGGAGCGAATAATAATTCATTTCCAAGGCAAACAACTCAGCGGTCTTCTCCCCTTCCTATTTCCCGGTCATTCGACCAAATGTACAGCATCGAAGCGGTCGGCACCATCTGGGTTCTCATTCAGGATAAATTTGGTAATGAACTGGAATGGCTCAGTATGATGTCCGGAGAAAAAGTTCCTCTAAAACACAACGGTCCGCTCACGATTACCTGCTCCTCAGGTGAGTCCTTGAAAATTTACGATCCGTCAGGTAAACCTTTCCAAATTGGAGGAACTAAAAAAGGAATAAGCATTATAAGGCTTCCCTAATCAACCTTTGCTTCCGAAAAAATCGGAAGTCTGTATTCATAATACTTTTGAACGGGTGCCTGAATAGAATTATTTTCAGGCATAACAACACGAAATTGTTTTAGTTTTGAGATTTTAACATCTCCGGAGGCGGCTGCTCCAAGTTTATGTTAACATAGGCACATAGCCCCTTCAAAAACTTAAAAGAAATTAAACTCCATCCATAAGTTACCTCCGTCGATTCATCATAGACTGGACGGCGGTAATCCCAAAGATATCCATTTCCTCCATCCAAGCTCTTTCCCTCCGGTTCTCCCATCAGTGCTTCAATTTCAATTCGGTTACGGCCAATCGCAAGTGCTTCAAGATTACTTTTTCGATACACCACCTTATACTCCGGTTCTTCAGCCGGAACATTTACATCTGCAATGGGAGCCTCCACCGACGGGTCCATTGCTTCCGTGCTAACCGAGCTCTGTCCTTGTCCCACCCTACTGTATTCCACAGAAGTGCAGGAAGAAAAGATTACACACAATGAACCAAAAAGAAGGGATATAAGGTCTGATTTAAATTTCAAAATAAAAATTATTGGAGAATTGAAAAACAAGGATTAATGAAGAAGGGCTTGTAACAAAAAATCAAATTACAAAAATTTAGTCAACCCATTGAAAATCCCTTAGACCTGAATTTCTATCCGTAATTTCACCTGCTCACGATCGACAACGGTAAATAAATCATGAAAGAAATTAGTTTAAATGTACCTACCCCTTCACCAGTTCCAATCAATTAAGAAGAAACCAATGGAAATATCTTCGCTTCTTAAATGACTGATATCAAAAATCAGAGAGCACTGGAGGACAAATAGGAAAACATCATGACAAGAAACAACATCAACAAGATGAAGCCCCAATTTTCATAATCATCTTTTGTATCCATAAAACAAAATTTGCACATTTTATACCAAATAGAAGTCAAAACTTAAATTGATCAAATTTTCAATCGGTTGTTTGGTTTAAAAAAGCGAAAAGAACGGGATTCGAAATCGTTAATACTATTTTACCAAACAAGCGATCATACCCCCAATTTCGCGGTGTGTCCTTCTATTTATCAAGCATTAAGGACTTATGGGTGATAATTGTTTAAAGAACAGGAATGGTAAATAAAGGCAAAAAGTTTGGCAGTACAGGGCATATTTTGTCAGGACAACGACAATACACATTTTTTATTTTTTTATCCATATTTTCTTAATACATGGGAGCGGGGTTACGAATATCAGATTGAAGGATTACCCAAGATCGATTACACCCTCTCAAAAAATACTGTTAAAGGTGATATCACTTTAAACGCCCTTGACCACTAAATTTTAAATCGACGATATTTCTTACCTTGCAGATCCACATCCACAAAGGCGGCAAGTAAACATGGTTAGTCTTCAATGTAGGAGGGAATTCTTTACCAAAAAACTGGAGTACTCGCTCAAGAAAGGAGGAATCCTTTTCATCAAGGAAGTTATGTTAGGAAAAAAGGTTTCCATACCCGTTGGTAAAAGTAAGATTTTGAAATGGTTGACGCCTCGAATTGATCATTCCCTCTGGAATAACAGTTCAGAACAAAAAT
>CAJWWH010000074.1 GCA_913048545.1 uncultured Opitutia bacterium
CGCAATCGGATAAGAAATGAAAGTTAAGGAAATTTTGGAAACAATGGATTATGGAGAGGCACCGGAAAGTGCTGAACAGGCAAAGGAATGGATTGCTAAACATTCCGGAAATATGGGCCTGTATATTAATGGTTCCATTGAATGCCCGGACGGACGCGATTCCCTAGAAAGCAGGAATCCTGCAAACGGAGATCTCCTCGCCCATGTCTGCCAGGCAGACAGTGATGATATTGACCAAGCCGTAAATGCCGCCCGCAAAGCACAACCAGAATGGGAAGGAATGGGCGGTCCGGCACGGGCGAAATATCTCTACGCCCTTGCCCGTCTGGTTCAGAAACATTCGCGCCTCCTTGCCGTACTTGAAACTTTGGATAATGGAAAACCAATAAGGGAAAGCCGGGATATCGATATCCCCCTCGTCGCCCGTCATTTTTATTATCATGCCGGAGCCGCTCAGTTAATGGAAAAGGAAATGCCCGACCAGCAGGCACTGGGCGTGGCCGGCCAGGTCATTCCATGGAATTTCCCCCTGCTGATGCTGGCGTGGAAAATTGCTCCCGCCATTGCCATGGGTAACACGGTGGTTCTAAAACCGGCGGAATATACCTCCCTGTCCGCACTTCTCTTTGCAGAAATTTGTATCGAAGCCGGTTTACCCGCTGGTGTGGTCAATCTCGTTACCGGGGATGGACGGGTAGGAGAAATGCTCGTGACTCACGAAGGAATTGATAAGGTTGCTTTTACCGGATCAACCGAGGTCGGTCGTAAAATCCGTCAGGCCATTGCCGGACAGGGCAAGGAACTCACTCTCGAACTCGGAGGCAAATCCCCTTACATCGTATTCGACGATGCCGATCTTGACAGTGCGGTGGAAGGATTAGTCGATGCAATCTGGTTTAATCAGGGACAGGTATGCTGTGCCGGATCCCGCCTTTTTGTACAGGAAGGAATCGCGGAAACTTTTCATACAAAACTCAGGGCACGGATAGATAAACTCCGGATTGGGGATCCAATGGACAAGTCCATTGATGTGGGAGCCATCGTCGATCCGAGTCAGCTCGAATCCATTACCCGTATGGTGGAGGAGGGATTAAAAGAAGGCGGAGAACGGCACACCTGCCCAGCTAAGCTACCCGAGACCGGTTGTTTTTATCCACCCACCCTCATCACCGAAGTGGACCCTGCATGTCAACTCATGCAGGAGGAAATTTTTGGCCCCGTTTTAGTCGGGACAACCTTCCGTACACCCGCTGAAGCAGTAGCTCTGGCCAATAACACCCGTTATGGCCTGGCCGCATCCATCTGGACCGAAAATATTAACCTCGCTCTCGATATTGCCCCCAAAGTGATCTGTGGAGTGGCCTGGATTAATTCAACCAATCAATTTGACGCCGCCGCCGGATTTGGCGGAAGACGGGAAAGTGGTTTTGGCCGGGAAGGCGGTGGGGAAGGACTATTTGCCTACACCCGTTCGAAAAATGCCCCCACGAATGAACTGGCTGAACTGATGGCTCACCCAGGGAAGTCTGAACCGGCGGGCACAGAAATTGACCGTACCGCCAAGCTCTTTATTGGGGGCAAGCAGGCTCGTCCAGACAGCGGATACTCCACCCCGGTCTTTTCCACGGAAGGGAAACTGCTCGCCCAAATCGGACAAGGAAACCGCAAGGATATCCGTAATGCAGTCGAAGCGGCTGCCGGTGCCAAAGGTTGGGGGAAATCCACCGCCCATCTGCGTGCTCAAATTCTTTATTACCTCGGGGAAAATCTTTCCGCCCGTAAAAACGAGTTTGCCGAACGTATTGTCAGTATGACCGGTTGTGGACAGGACGCGGCCAAACTGGAAGTGAACAGTTCCATCGACCGTTTATTTACCTATGCAGCATGGGCAGATAAATATGACGGAGCAGCCCACGGCGTTCCTATCCGGGGAATCGCACTGGCCATGAACGAACCAGTGGGGGTGATTGGAATGATCTGCCCGGATGAATCCCCCCTGCTTGGATTAATCTCACTTCTCGCCCCTGCACTGGCTATGGGCAACACCTGTGTGGCGGTTCCCTCCGAACCGTTCCCCCTATCCGCCACCGATCTCTATCAGGTATTTGAAACTTCAGATTTACCGGCAGGCGTGGTTAATCTGGTCACCGCAAAACACAGCGATGTGGCCGAAACCCTCGCCGGGCATATGGAAATCGATGCCCAATGGTATTTTGGATCGGGCGGACTCTCCCCCTTGATTGAAAAAGCCTCCGCTGGAAACCTCAAGCGGACCTGGGTAAATCAGGGAAAATCAATCGACTGGAATGATTCCCAGCAGGCCGAGGGAAAAATGTTTCTCCGCCAAGCCACCGAAGTGAAAAATATCTGGATTCCCTATGGCGAATAAATTTTTACGAATTTTAAATTTTTTCTAAGAAAATGAATCCTCGTTCGTCCTAATGCGAACGATCTAATGATTCCACCCGAATTCTTTCCTTCCTCAAATAAAAAACTCATATGAAAAATAAGCTGTTTCTCTCTTTTCTTTTCTCCCTCCTTCCCACAGTTTCTTACCTGCAGGGAAATGTAATTGGATATGTTGAGGATTTTGCCCTCGCTCCGGATCGTCAGGTAGTCCTGAAAGACTTAATTCCCGGAACCCGTGAGTATTATTACTACCATGCCCTGCATGCCCAGAGCCAGGGTGATCACGAAGAAGTCGCAAAACTGATCAAGCTCTGGATCAAAAGACATGGAAACACCAGCCAAGTCCGTGAAATCCAAAACCGGGAAGCCCTGCTCATTTATGAAAAAAATCCCGCCGCATCTTTTGCCTACCTGATGGATCGCCTCCGCCTTCGGTTCAATCACAGTCGAAAAATGGAAGGAAGAAAGCCCTCCCACCCCATTGCACTTGATCCCAAACAGGTCTCCTACAACACCTTTTATCAGGATGCGGTAAAAGCCTACAAAAACCTTCAGGGATTGGAGGATAAAGGCCTACGCAACCTCAATCCCAATAAATTAAACCCGGTTCAACTTCGCGATTTCCTCGGTCGTATCCGACATCCTGACATCCCCAATCTTCCTGCCCTCATCATCAAAGATTTAAAGGATAAGCAAAGTCGAGGATTTGGCTCCCTGAATATTCATCGAATGCTCACCAAAAAACAACTTGATGAACTCCGCACAATTGATCCAAAACTAATCAACTCCAATACTTTCGTACAAAATTACCTCACCCGTCTCACTCCCTCCCCCGACCAGAATTTAGAACTGGAAAAAGAGGAAAGAACCGCCTGGCTGAACCGTCAGCTCCTTTTTGTGAAGAGCCTCCCTGCTTCCTTCAATTCCCTGAAGGCCAATCTAATCCATAATCTTCTCAAACACAGGCAATCCCTTGGTGAATGGGACCGCGAACTCTTCATGGAATATCTTTCTCTCCCCCGCCCCATGAGCTATTTCCGTAAGGAATTACTTATGATTGAATTAAGAAAGCCGGGCACTCAATCCGTCAATTTAAACAATGGCTTTAGTAACTATGGATGTTTTCCACCAATCCGAAATGAAGTTCCTCTCGTCCGAGCCATGCTTCTGCACTTTTTAAAAGACGATGCCGACTACAAATCCTTCTCAAAATTTTTAACCGATGAATTTCTTAAACCGATTTTTGCCGAGGCCAAACTGATTACGGGAAAAGGAGATGCGGAGAAATGGTACTCCATGCTCTCCACCAGTCAGCTTCAAACTTTGCGCGATCGGGTTGATCTTTCCTTTGCCGTAAATAATGTGCAAAGTTTTGGCCTCGGGGAAAAGGTCGGACTCAAACTATGGACCAAGAATATAGACAAATTAATCGTCAAGGAATTCGAAATTAACGCCTTTAATTACTACCTGAAAAACGGCACGGAAGTAAGCACATCCATCGAACTGGACGGCCTCTCCGCCACCCGCGAGCGAGTTATTGAGAGCAACCGTCCGCCCATTCGCAGGACCCTGCAATCAGTCTCTTTTCCAAACCTCAAAAAACGCGGAGTCTATGTGGTTGAATTCATCGGTAATGGAATTTCCAGCCGTGCACTCATTCGAAAAGGCACTCTTCGCCTGCTCAAAAAAATTGGCCCCGCCGGGCACGAATTCAAAATCCTCGATGAAAGTAACCAGTTGCGGAATGAGGCCACGCTTTGGCTAAACGGGAAGGAATATACTCAGAAGGATGGAGTTATCCTGGTTCCATTTACAAATAAACCGGGCAGTCGCACAGTTATCCTCAGGGATGGCGATTTTGCCAGCCTTGCCCAGTTCAATCATCTAGGTGAAAATTACAAACTACAGGTCGGGTTTCATGTGGACAGGGAATCTCTGCGGAAGAACCAAAAAGCATCCCTCATCGTACGGCCAAGCCTTCGTCTGAACGGATACCCCACCTCCCTTAAACTTTTGGAGGATTGCAAACTTGTGATCATCACATCGGACCATGACAGCCAACCCACTCGGATGGAAGTACCCATAGAAGATTTGGACATCGGAAAAGAGTTCATTCATGAATTTCGGGTTCCGGAAAGAATGAATCGCCTCGAAGCATTTCTTGAAGCCAAGATTGAAAAAATCAGCACCGACCAAAAGGTAAATTTAAAAGACAGTTTTTCCATAACCATTAACGGAATGGATCACGGAACCCAGGTTGCCATTCCCCTGCTCCATCGTTCCACCGCTGGATTTATTTTGGAAATCAGGGGGAAAAACGGTGAGCCCTTGGTTGACTATTCTGTGCCCGTTACATGTAAGCACACCGATTTTCGCCGCACCCGGAAAAGTACTCTGAAAACGGATGCAGACGGAAGAATCAGGCTTGGCTTTCTTCCCAATATTGAATGGATACAGTCCCATAGTCCCCAGACTCGGGAGTGGAGACTGGAAAAACATGCCACTGGCCGGTCCATCCTGCCCAAGCTGGTCCATACCATCGAGGGGGAAGTGCTGTCCTTTCCTTTTCCCCGTTTGGATAACCGATTGGGTGCCAATGAATTTTCTCTCTTTGAAAAAAGACAGGGCGGAGTCTACTACCTTGATCATTCGGATAAAATCCGTTCTTTACCCGGACTTATTGAAATCAGGGGCTTGCCTGCGGCTGACTTTGAATTCTACCACCACCCCACTCGACGCACCGTAAATATTCGGGTCACGCGTGGAGAAAATAACTCCGGATTTGCAGTCTCTTCCAGCCGTATCCTCGAACGGACCTACGGCCCTCCCCTCAGTATTGCCTCCGTTCAACCGAAAAACGATACACTGATGATCAGGTTAACCAACTCAAACCCATCCACCCGTTTACATGTTTTTGGCACAACCTATGTACCCGCCTTTGATGCCCATTCCCTTCTTCAAATCGATCCAATTCCTTCTCCGTCTTCCCTCGATCTGGCCACACCAAAAACCCTTTTTGTGGAGGAACGGGATATCGGGGAAGAATACCGATATGTGCTCGAACGTCAGGGTGCGGTAAAATTTCCCGGCAACCTGCTTCCCCGTCCCGGACTGATTCTAAATCCATGGTCCGTTCGTTCCACCGAGACTGAAAAAAAGTTGGCCAAGACCGGAAATGATTATGATAGCCTAATGGAAGCAGCGGACATAATGGGTTCGGCGATCAATAGTAAAAAAGAAGCTCCCAGTGGACTGAGCGACTTGGCCAACCTCGATTTCCTTTCCCACGGAACCCTTCTCAGGAGTAACCTTCGTCCAAACAACCAGGGCGAAGTGAGCATAGAGATTCCCGCAGGCACCGGTTACCGCATGCTTCGTCTGGTAGCAGTCGATCCAATCCAGCAGGTATCGATGGATATTCCACTCACTGATTCTCCCACCCAGACACGGGAGGTTCGTATGGCAACCGATTTGGATGTTAAATCCGCCCATGCCAAGAAAAAGCAGGTGACCATCATCGAATCGGGCAAAAGTTTTAAGATGGAAGACTTCACCACATCCCGTTTCCGCTCGATTGATTCACTCGAGGATGCCTACGATTTACTGCTTACCCTTAATGCAAATTCTGCCTTTCGGGAGTTTGCTTTTTTACTCGACTGGTCCGAACTTGATCGTGAGCAAAAACTGGAAAATTATCGAAAGTATGCCAGTCACGAAGTTCACTTTTTTCTCTATCGAAAAGATCCGGATTTTTTTACTGCGATCATCATGCCCTACCTGACCAATAAAAAGGAGCCCACTTTTTTGGATGACTGGTTTCTTGAAAACGATCTCTCGAAATATCTCGAGCCCGTTCGCTTTGACAGGCTCAATGCATTCGAAAAAGCCCTGCTTTCCACCACCCGTTTTGCGTCCAAAAAAGAAATCAGTCGACACCTTGCCGAAAAGTCTGAGCTTTCTCCGCCCAACCCCGATCTGTTCGACCGCCTGTTTGAAATTACCCTAAAAAGCGCATCCCTTGATGCAGATAAGGGGGAAATCGCACTACTTACCAGGCAGTCTCTCAACTCAATTAATTTTAGATCCGAGGCGATCTTAGAATCGGATAAAGCCTACCCTGTCCCGTCCGCCGCTCTTAGAATAACTGATAAGGCGGTATCAGAAATGATTGTGCCGTTTAGTATGAACCGATCTCTGCAACAAAATGGACTAGTTGATTCAGCCTATTTATCAAGCTCTGTTAATGATCAAATGTTACCGGCTGAAAAATCAATCGAACAAAAAAGTAAGAAAGAAGCTAAGGGTAAAACTCAGGCATTCAAAAAACCTGATTTATGGTTCAACAAGGCATCCGGATTTGGCGGAGTCGCCAACGGCTCAATTGATCCATTCGGAGCCAATCTCGAACGGCGTAAGCAAGCCCGCTCTTTTTACCGGAAGACTGGAAAAGTGATGGAATGGGCGGAAAGTAATTACTATCAAGTCACTCTTGCCAATGCCCGGAATCCGGGACTCATCCCGGTCCATTCTTTCTGGAGTGATTATGCCAGACACCTTGCCGGTGGCAAAGGTCCCTTCCTCTCTGGAAACTTCATTTTCGCCACCCGTAATGTGAATGAAATGCTGCTTGCCCTCGCCGTCCTCGACCTGCCTTTTTCACCCGGGGAAAGTGAAACCAAAATCGAGGATCGATCGGTCACCATTAAGAGCCCGGACGGACAACTTTTCTTCCATGAACAACTCCTTCCTTCCGAAGAGGCAAAAAAGAGCGAGGTTTTAATGAGCCAAAGATTTTACCGGCTTGATTCCCGTTACCGCTACGAAAAAGGGGAACGGCTGGACAATTTTGTCGACGGGGAATTTCTTCCCGGTATTCCCTATGGTTCCATTGTGGTGCTGACCAACCCGACCTCCTCACGACGCAAGCTCCGTCTTCTCCTCCATCTCCCCAATGGATCGATTCCCCTGAACCGTACCCGCACTGTCCGCAGTATTCCAATTACCCTCGAAGCCTACTCCACCCAGACCTTTGAAAGTTCTTTTTACTTTCCCTCCATTGGGGATTTTAGATTATACCCCGCCCGTGCATCCTCCGATGGTCAGTCCATCGCATCCGCACCGCTGGTTTCTTTCCAGGTGGTGAAAGAACTGAGGAAGAAAGACAAAACATCCTGGGCATGGATTTCCCAAAACGGTACCGATAAGGATGTCCTCAGTTACCTTAAATCCAACAACCTCAACCGGACCGATCTTACTCAAATTGCATTTCGTATGCGCAAAGAAAAGGAGGGAGGGTCCGGAAGATCATTCTACGATCGCCTGATCGAACTCCTCGAAACCCGATACTTTTACAATACCACCATTTGGTCCTATTCATTTTACCATAAAGATAACGGACGCTTTCAAAAATTCCTCGCCAAGTCCTCCTTTGCCAACCAATGCGGCAAGTGGATGAACAGTACCCTGCTCCGCCTCGATCCGGTGGACCGTGGCTGGTACGAACAATTGGAATACGCCCCCCTTGTCCATGCCCGGGCCCACAGGCTGGGGAAAGAAAGACGCATTCTCAACGACCGCCTGCGTGCCCAGTACCTCAGACTCCTCGATGTCCTCAAATACAAACCGGAGCTTGAACAGCAGGACCATCTAAGGCTCACCTATTACCTCTTTGCCCAGGACCGGATTGAGGAAGGACTCGCCCACTTTGATCAGGTCGACCGAAAAAAAATTCAGGAAAAACTGCAGTACGATTACTTTGCAGTGAACGCCGCTTTTTATCGACTGGAAATTGATAAAGCCGAAAAGATTGCCCAGACCTATGAAAATTTTCCCATCGACCGCTGGCAAAAATTATTTGAAGAAGCCATGGCTCACCTCAAGGAGGCCAGAGCTGTGCTTGACCCGGAGGT
>CAJWWH010000075.1 GCA_913048545.1 uncultured Opitutia bacterium
TCTTAACTTTGGATACCACCTCATTCGCTTTTTCACGTGCCTCTTCAATCGAATCTGCCCGACCAAGTGCCACCCCCATTCTCCTTTGCCCATGCACTTCGGGTTTTCCAAAAAGGCGAAGCTGGGTATCTGGGGCAAGAAGAGCCTGATCCAGATTACCAAAAGAAACATTTTCCGATTTGCCCTCCACTAAAATTACACTGGATGCGGATGGGCCAAATTGGCGAATAACCGGTATGGGCAGACCAAGGATTGCCCGTGCATGAAGTGCGAACTGGGATAAATCCTGAGAAATCATGGTAACCATTCCCGTATCGTGAGGACGGGGTGAAACCTCACTGAACAGAACCTCCTCCCCTTTGATAAAAAGTTCCACTCCAAAGACACCGTATCCGCCCAGGGCATCGGTGATTGCGTGTGCATATCTCATTGCTTCCTGTTGTGCAGTTACCGACATCGGTTGCGGTTGCCAGGATTCACGGTAATCCCCGTCTACCTGAATATGCCCGATTGGGTCGCAAAAAGAGGTCCCACCAGCATGCCGAACGGTTAACTGCGTGATCTCATAATCAAATTCCACAAAGCCTTCCACGATAACCTTGCCTCCCCCGGATCGGCCACCTTCCTGAGCATACTTCCATGCCTTCTCAATCTGATCGGATGAGCGGATTGTGCTCTGCCCTTTTCCGGAGGAACTCATGATTGGCTTCACCACGCAGGGCATGCCAATGGTTTCCACGGCCAGCCGAAATTCATCCGCATTGGATGCAAAGCGAAAGGGGGATGTTTTCAGATTAAGTTCCTCCGCAGCCAACCGGCGAATACCCTCCCGGTTCATGGTCAACTGGGTGGCACGGGCAGTGGGAATAACCGTGGTGAATCCGGAGTTTTCCAGCTCGGCCAAAACATCAGTGGCAATGGCTTCGACCTCCGGCACAACCAGGTCAGGTTGTTCCTGTTCGATTACCCGTTTGAGTTCCCCGGCATCAAGCATCGAAATCACATGAGCCCGGTCCGCCACCTGCATGGCCGGAGCGTCAGGGTAGGAATCCACCGCAATCACCTCCGCCCCAAATCGTTGCAGTTCAATCACGACCTCCTTACCGAGTTCTCCGCTCCCGCAGAGAAGAACTTTTTTGGCTAAATGGGTAAAGGGAGTTCCGATCGAAATTGACATCGTATCACTTTACAAGAGCAGAGGCCTTAATGGTCGAGCCAAAAAATTAATCTTCCGTTTCTTCAAGGGTTGCCCCTTTGATCAGCCGGCAAAACTCCTTCTTTGAAACTTCGATTACATCTGATTCTTTAAACTTCGATTTGTGCGAGTGTTTATACTGAATCGTCATCCGTGCCCACTCCGTAATCCGGTAACTGTCTTTTCCTTTCACCCAAACCTGTCCCTGTTGAAGTTTCATATCTCTTCGGTAGCACAGATTGAAGAAACACACGATTGAATTATAAAAAAACCCGAAGGTTGTAATAGAACATTAGGGGCGGAATAACTATCATTAAACACACTATGATCGAAAAAAATAAAATCAGCGAACAAGTTAATCCATTGGCCGGAAGAGGGTCACGTTTAGGAGCCGTAATTATTGATTCTATAATAATCATTCCTATTCTTATCGGTATTGCGATTGTTACCGGGTTTTGGGATCACTTCCTACCCCGTGCGATGAATGGGATCCCACTATCCTTAAACGAAAACTTGATTGTTTTTTTAGTCGGGCAAAGCCTGTTCCTCATCTTAAACGGGTCACTTCTTGCCAATCACGGACAAACTATTGGCAAGAGAATTATGAAGGTTAAAATTGTGGACATGGAAGGCAAGCAGGTCGGTTTCTTGAAACTATATTCACTCCGATACCTAGTTTTTTCTTTAATCAGCCAAATTCCAGTAGCGGGCGGATTACTTAGCCTGCTTAATATTTTATTTATTTTTGGAAAAGAAAGAAGATGTCTACATGATCGAATTACGGGTACGAAAGTCATGGCGGCACATTGATTAATGAGCAACCAAAACATTGCCAAGCTTTGGTGGATTTAATTCATCCTTGCATTCAGTTATAATTTATTATGCAGTTCCGCCTTTTTTGAAGAAAGCGTGGTCATTATGGCGATCACAAATGCAAGTAACATTATACTTGGATTCTGGGGAATGTACCGCCTCAAAAGATCGGTTCTGTTTTCCGAAATCAAACGATCGCGAAACAATATCAAAAACTGAATGATCAAGTTTGATTGGTGAATTAAAATCACTCCTTTTCACCTGTATCCCTTAAGATCAATCAAAATCTGCACATAAATGAGGGTGGCAAGGATTTATCATTTAGCTACAGAAACAAAAATTTAGTTGTATTCTAAAAGAAAAGCGGGCTTTTTATAGGCTCTGTTCCTTACTTTTTATCTCCTTCTTATTGTGAAACTAACTATTAATTTGAAACTCCTTTTCGCAAGCTTTGCTTTACTTGTGTATAGTTACACCGAATCCACGCTTCACGGCAAGGAAAGTTCACCCGAATATGCCTATGCTAAAAATGGGTACTTAACCTTTGATCTAAAACCCTTGGGGAGCATGGATCAACCCCTCGTGTTACGAACTTTTGTGCCCACTCTGGGTTTGCCTCAGGATGATGTATTATCCAATCATACCCAAGGACTACCCTCCCCCAAGTACAGTCCAAGCAGTGGAAGAGAAGTTACCAAGCAATACGAACCTATAGATGGTGTACCCGCAGCGATAGCGGTCAACATGGGAGACACTCTTTCTTATGTTTGGGATACCACCGAATGCCGCCTACTCTACGGATGGACCAATGGTTTTTTGGACATGAAAAACTACTGGGGGGATCGGACCAGTGGAAGAAGAAAGGGTTTTGGGTATGTCCCCAGATTATACGGTTTTGTGTTTTACAAAGCATTGGGAAAACATCCGCTTTCCATCAACGGAAAATCAATTTCCGAATTGGCATCTCTCCAATACCTTGGTTATTCAATTGGGGCAGACCGACTGCCTGTTTATGACTATGAAGCGGGGACAAGTAAGATCTCAGTCAAAATACAACCCGGCCCGTCCACCCAGACGCTCAGTCTTGCGTTCTCTTCTAAAAATAATGAAAGTCTTGAGTTTTCATCTCCCAAGACACAGGTCGAAGTAATCAAAAAAACAGCAGGAAAGCTGAGCATTGTCATCCGCCCCAACGCAGGAGAGAAATTCTCCGCTGAGGAAAAGAAGGAAGTGATTGAAAAACCGACTCAGGAAATTGGGGAAAAGCTATACACTTCTTTGGGTTGTATTGCCTGCCATTCCTTGGATGGCGGGAAAAATCACGGCCCCACACTCAAGGGTTCCTTCGGTTCCAAAAGGGAATTCCTCAACGGTTCCTCCCTGATCGTGGATGATGCCTATATTCGTGAATCAATTGAAAATCCAATGGCAAAAACGGTTCAAGGATACCTGACTGGGATGATGCCACCCTATAAACTTCAACAGGCTGAATACGATTCTTTGATCATGTTCATCAAGTCCGTACGGTAAACATCACACTCACTTTTTCATGAAAACTTCTATACTTTTTTTCCTCTCTCTGACACCCCACTTGTTCGCGTCCAGTTACAGCATAGAAAATATGGCTTTCCCGGACGACATGCCCCCCGAGGTGGGCGGGTTGGCATTTGACAATCAGGGAAACCTCTACGCCTGTCTCCGCCGGGGAGATGTGGTGGTTACGAAACCCGGCAAAGATCCGAAGTCAACCAAATGGAAGGTTTTTGCCACCGGACTTCATAACCCGATGGGAATGGTTCTGGTCGCACCTGGTCATATCCTCGTTTCTCAAATGGCTGAACTGACTGAGATCATTGACACCGATCAGGACGGAAAAGCCGACCGCTACAATAACTTATCCACCGAATTTGGAATCAGTGGAAATTATCATGAAACCAACGCAATCTGTAGAGACGGTGATGGAGGATATTACATCGCGTTGGGCACGGCATCCCACAACGGTCCCACTTTTCATACTCCCCGAGGTGACTATTCAAAGGAAGGCAGACGGGGCCGTAACTTCTCATCGAATCAACTCCGCGGATGGGTCGTTCAGTACGACAAGAATGGAAAACTGACTCCGTTTGCCAGCGGCTTTCGGATGCATAATGGAATTACCCGTTCCCCGGATGGAGAGGTCTGGTGCGGGGATAATCAGGGCGACTGGCGCGGCGGGTCTCCCATTTACAATGTCCGCCCGGGTTCGTTCAATGGACACCCTTCCAGTCTGGTCTGGGATCCTGACATGAAGAATTTCGGAGTGCCCATTTTCTTGCCCCGAAAAATGCTCGATGATCTGCACAACCACCCATCGGTTCAATTGACGCGGAAATCGATGAGCTCGTGCGGAGAACCTTTTATTATCCAAAACGAAAACTTTGGCCCCTTCAATGGACAAATGCTCGTACCCGACGAAAACGGCCGCCGGATCAACCGGATCATGATGGAAAAAGTCGATGATGCCTGGCAGGGTGCCTCCACCCTTTTTCTCTACACCAAAGAACTGCGGTCAGGCGGGGTACGAATTGCCATGGATCCATCGGGGAAATCGATTTACTACGCCTCCACTGCCCGGGGATGGCAAAGACCAGATGAGGGACTGCAAAGAATTACCTACAATGGCAAAACACCCTTCCATGTGAAAGACTTCAAACTGACCACAAGCGGATTTAGAATTTGGTTCACCAAGCCTATTAAGGATCCTCAGAAGTTGGCTGAAAAAATAAGCGTGCGCAGTTTTCAGTTTGAATATGGGTACCGCTACGGGTCCAGTGAGAAAGATAAAAAAGAACACAGGATTCTAAAAGTCTCCGGGAATGGACCCTTTGAAATAAATATCGATGGGCTGGAGGCGGGAAGAATTTTTGAACTGGAATTCAGTCCGAAAGTACTCTCGATAAAGGGGGAATCCATCAAGGAACCGAGGGTGCAGTATACCCTCAACCGTCTGAAACGACCCGACTCCATCCACCCGGCAAGTTTGATTGAATCGGACGACGGTATCGAGGTGAGGATTGCTGGAAAATTCTTTGCCAAATATAATTTTGAGAAATTTTCCCAACCGATTATTTGGCCGGTTCAGGCACCGGGTAACATTCGTATGCTTCGTGATTACCCACTCAAAGACGGTACGCCAGGCGAAGCAAAAGACCATCCCCATCACCGGGCAATTTTCATTGGCCATCAGGGAATGAGCGGAGCGAATTACTGGCATAACCAAAATAAAAATGCCGGAATTGTGGAACACCTCAAGGTAATCGAAACCCGCTCCGGGAAAGACCGTGCCCTGATCAAGACATTGAACGCGTGGAAAGATAAAGAAGGGAAAACCATTGGAGCCGATACCCGCACCATGACCTTTGGGGGAGACGATATTGCCCGGTTTCTCGATTTGGAAATCAATATGCATGCCACCAATCAGGATATTGTCTTCGAAGAATTCAAGGATGGCTTCGTGGGAATCCGGACTCATCCAGACCTCCGCCTGAGCCCCAACCCGAAACACGGAGTGGATAAAGTATATGGCCAGGCTCGAAACAGCGAAGGAATCGAAGGAAAAAATATCTGGGGAAAACGGGCGGACTGGGTGCATTACTACGGAACAATCGAAGGGGAAAAAGCCGGAATCGCATTCTTCAGTCACCCGAGTAACCTGACCAAGAAGGGTGAGAAATCCTGGTGGCACGCCCGGGATTACGGTCTCATCTCCGCCAATCCATTTGCCCCCATTAAAATTGGCGGTGACGGCGAACACACAATCAAAAAAGGGCAAAGTTTGAAACTGCGTTACCGTTTTATTTTTCACCGCGGTCCGGGCAAGGATGCGAAAATTGGCCAGCGGTTTACTGACTATGCCAAAGACTCGGGACACCCGACCTCACTCATGCCCGACCACCCGGGGTATCCGGAAAATTATCTTTCCAAGGAATCAAAATAATCCGATAATCGGGATCCATTGTTTATGAAATTCGCTCTCTGTAACGAAGTACTCCAGGATTTATCCATTGAAGACGGCTTTGCCCAAATTGCCGAGATTGGCTACGAGGGCGTGGAAATCGCCCCATTTACACTCCAGGAAAACCCGCTCGAAATCAATGAAAGGGATGCCGAACGATGTGTGAACGCCGCCCAGTCTGCTGGGATTGAAATTGTCGGACTCCACTGGTTAATGGCCAAGACCGAGGGCTTGCACATCACCTCTTCCGACGAAGGAATGCGTCGGGCCGCCACTGATTACCTGAAAAAACTGACCCGGCTGACCGCACAAATGGGCGGAACCATAATGGTGCTGGGCAGCCCCCAGCAACGCAATCTGGAACATGGCACCCCCTACGAAATTGCCTTTGCCCGGGCAGTCGAAATCATCCGGGAAGTCTGCGAACTTGCTGGCGAACTGGGAGTCACTCTTGCGGTTGAACCCCTCTCCCCAGTGGAGACCAGTTTTCTGTCCTCCTGTGCGGAAGCCCGTCGGTTCATCACCGCGGTCAACCGGCCGGCCTGCCGACTACACCTCGACATGAAAGCGATGGCTCATGAACCCGCCGGAACGATTGCCACTATTTATGATCACCGCTGGGAAGTGGCCCATTTTCATGGGAATGACGTCAACCACCGCGGCCCCGGACAGGGCCCGACCGACCTGAACGCCGTCGCCCAGGTATTGAAAGAAATCAATTATATCGGCTGGATATCGGTTGAACCCTTTGACTACCACCCCACCCCCGAGGACTGTGCCCGCATCAGCCTGGAAAATTTACTGTCCAGTTTTTCGGACTGAAGTTTATTTCTTGGTAACAGAAACCTTCAGGCTTCGACTCCGGGGCACTTCGGTATTTTTCTCTTTAGAGGAATAGCCTAAGCTGATGCCTTGAAATGGGAAAGTTCCGCTATATCCTTTAGAATAATCAAAATTCATATCCTTTCCGTTATTAGGAGAAATATTGAATTTAAAATTGTAATATGGGGTTCCCATGACCTCCACTCCTTTAAGAGATGACAAAGCACCTCTTGGTATTTTGATTTCGGTCCATTTTTTATCGAAAGGAAGTTTCATTCGTTTTCCTTCGACAGGTGTCATGTAAAACGCACCATCTCCGATTTGTGGTTTAATCGCACTCATTGCTAAATCCTTAACATTTGGCACAACTCCATGCAGGCTAACGCTTACTCTTGTGGAAGTTGGCCATTCTTCTCCAGCAGGATCTTTAATCCTAGACCAAAACTGCATTCCGTTTCGATTCACTTCCATATTGTATTCAAATGTGCCTCCGTTCTCATACTTCCCCGTTAGGGTAATTTTTTCACGATCTAGAGATGGTTCGGGCGAAGAGTCAAAACTGGTGATCCTTCGACTTTTCCTTCTAACTCGCTTTGGATTAGTCCTGTCAGTAAAAATTGAATTAAAACCTATTGACATTCTTTTCAAACCGAGCAAATTGCCTTTGGCAGAATCTGGTAGTTTATCTGCACCCGGATTAATCCAAACATGTAAACCACTTCCACTGTAAGGTAATCCAATGGTATAGGAATCACCTTCATAAACGGTGTTATAATCCTTATATTTTCCATTTCCATAATAAGACAATCGGTTTCCTTTAGCAGGGATAATTTTGGGTTTCCTTGACGAAATTTCTAGTTTTTTCCTTCGCAAGGCTTCCAGCTTGGCAATCGAAGCTGAATCGAATTTATCCCAGGGTAATGGAATGGCATTTCTCGAACTTGTCTTAATAAAAACTGAAACAGTCTGATCATCAGCATCAATGAACTGAGCCTTAACCGTTCGGCCCTCGACATCCTTAAATTCGTGCTCAATTTCGAGATCCGCATCTGTAACTGCAGGAACCTTCATCGCTTTTCTTTTTTTGGCCAAGGTTGCTCCCGCCTTTTGAGCCTTTACCTGAATTATTTTCAGTTTTTGAGCTAAACTCTGAGAATCCTTGGCAAGGGAAGCTAAGGGAATAGAAACCTCCCTTGTTCCACGATTGATGGATAATTTTACATCCTCCTTACTTACATCAAGAAAACGACCACTTACGGTTTTCCCCTGAGA
>CAJWWH010000076.1 GCA_913048545.1 uncultured Opitutia bacterium
TGATTAGTTCTTTAATATTGATCGGTTCAACTTCCAACTTTTCAGCAATCCAAGAACAAGCGTCATCGGAAATTGCACCCAATTCATCCTGCACCAAATGAATAACCATTAAAGCTGCACTGCGCTTTTCAGGATACTTGGGGATTAAATCCTCAATTTTTAAAAGTGTTTCTTCTGAAAGTTCCATAAAATTGACTAGCGATCACACTCGCCCATAACAAAATCAAGACTACCTAAAATGACCGTTATATCGGAAAGGAAATGCCCGGGGGCAAGTTTTTCTAAAATACTTAAATTACAAAAACTAGGAGCTCTTATTTTCATACGGTAAGGAACTCCCCCACCTTTTGAAACAACATAAAACCCAAGAGCTCCTTTGGGATTTTCTGCTTCAAAATAAACTTCTCCCGCTGGAATTTGTGGACCCTCAGTAACGATCATAAAATTCTGGATTAATTCTTCCATACTATTCATGATTTTATCCTTCGGTGGGGCAAAAATTTTCTTGGCATCCTCAGCATACCATGCACCCGTGGGGAAATCCTTAATGACCTGTTTAATAATCCGAATGCTTTGTATGACCTCTTCAATACGAACAAGGTATCTGTCATAGCAATCTCCCCTCGTACCAATAGGTACATCAAAATCATATTGTTCGTAACCAGAGTAAGGCTTATCTTTGCGTAAATCCAAATCAATTCCTGCGGCCCTAAGATTAGGACCGGTTAAACCATATGCCAAGGCATCCTCCTTGGATATTTCGCCAATACCTTCCGTACGATCAAGGAAGATTCGATTCCGGGTAAGCAATTTCTCAACCTCGCCAATAGCCTTGGGTAATTGATCCACAAATTTCTCAACCTTCTCTAACCAACCATCAGGAATATCACGGGCGACTCCGCCAATGCGTGTATAACTTGTGGTAAAACGAGCACCAGTTAATTCTTCAAAAAGAGTGTACAATTTCTCACGTTCCGTGAAGGTGTACATAAAGGGAGTCCAAGCTCCCGCATCCATACCGAATACACCCATACCCAAAAGATGGCTTGAAATACGAGCCATCTCACAAACTAATACACGAATCGCCTGACAACGGGGCGGGACTTCTAAATTAGCTAATTTCTCCACTGTCAGTGCATAAGCCACATTGTTTGAAAGCGGGGCAAGGTAATCAAGTCGATCCGTGTAGGGAACAAATTGATTGTAAGTCATATTTTCAGCAATTTTTTCATCTCCCCGGTGAAGGTAACCAAGTACGGGTTCGCACTTCTCAATCAAATCACCATTTAATTCCATGATCAAACGAAGCACACCATGAGTGGTTGGATGAGAAGGTCCGACATTTAATGCCATTTTATCACCGTCTAACTTGGAATTTGCATCGGCACCACGAGAGCCAATATCACCGATCGAAATTTCTTTAGTTGTTGTGCTCATAAAGGTTTTTCCTTTCGCTCAGTCCAACTCTCGTCTTTTGCCCGGGGTTCGGAATCACTCATTGGACCTGAATTGGAAGAAACAAAAGGCCCACCCATCATGGGAGCGGGTTCAACCGAAGCCTTTGTAACTTCAACAACATCAGCTGCCGGTAAAGGGGTATCTATTCCAGCTAATGGAAATTCTTTACGTAATGGATAGTATGGATATTCATCCCACATCAAAATACGTTTCAAATTTGGATGATCCGAAAAGTGGATTCCAAACATATCAAAAGTCTCTCGCTCATGCCAATTAGCAGCAGGATAAATTTCAGAAGCCGATGGCATGACCGGCTTATCATTGTCCAAACAAAGGGAATGGATTCGAACATAACCGCGATGAACGAGTGAATATAAATGAATAACCGTGGAAAATCGATATTCTGCACCTTCACCATGGTCAATCGCAGTTAAATCAATCAGGATTTCAAAACCTTCATCATCCCTCATCGACTGAGTAAAGGAAACTAATTCTGAATCCGGACATTCAACGGTAAACCAATCGATGGAATTTCGTTGAGAGAGATAAGAATGCTTCTTCAGCAAACTTACAGTAAAATCCTCGTCAATCATAGTATTAACCGGTGGCGACCGAACTAGTCTTTCGGAGATTACGAACGGATGATTCGTTTCCGATTTTGTCCTGCAATTTGATCATTGCATCCAATAATGCCTCTGGCCTTGGTGGACATCCACTTACATAAACATCAACCGGAACAATATTATCAACTCCTTGCATTACAGCATAGGAACGATACATGCCACCCGTTGATGCGCAAGCCCCCATGGCAACAACCCATTTGGGATCACCCATTTGATCATAAATCCTTCGGACAACCTCTGCCATTTTATAGGTAACTGTACCCGCTACAATCATACAATCTGACTGTCTTGGAGAGAATCTCATCACTTCCATCCCAAATCGAGAAATATCGTAACGGGAAGCAGCTGAGGCCATTAATTCAATCGCACAACAAGCCAATCCCATAGGCATTGGCCATACAGAATGTTTTCGGATCCAGTTTATAACTGCATCTGCTCGGGTAACAATTACATCACCTTCCACCTTACCATTGTACGCAACATCGTTAGCTGTCATATGCATTTCATCTAAATCTAACCAATCTTTTAAAACAAGCAAACCTCAAAAAACAAAGCTGCAAAAAAAGCACGACTTAATTGGAATAGTTCTTACATTTCAAATTTTTGATCATTGACGGACTGGACACAACTTGCCATTTAATCTAACTTGCTTTCAAGTACACGGAGAGGTGACAGAGTGGCCGATCGTGCAGCATTGGAAATGCTGTGTACCGCAAGGTACCGCGGGTTCGAATCCCGCCCTCTCCGCCATTCAGCGGAATTTCATTGCAATTAAATTGCGCGAAAAAAACAGAGGTTATTCTTTAAGATTCCCGAACGAAAACTTTGGCATTCCCTGAAAAAGTGGCCTCCGCTAAATCGAGCATTGCCGGAGCCGAAATTGCTTCAGCCCCCGCAGATGCGGAAGCCTGTCCCGAAACCAGAATCGCAACTTTACCATAGAGATTAACAGACTCACCATCGGTGGGTGCACTGACTTCTCCTTCGTTCAACCAGCGTCGCAGTCTCATTTGGTCCCATGAATTGTAAGGAGATTTTGTGCCAATAAGATTTTCAGCAAATCGCATCGCCGCAGTTTTCCAAAGACTCCCGGAGAGTTCAGGCGATTCCGCCATGATGCCCTGCATGGATTCCGTGGTTAGCCAAAGTGCGGTAACCGAAGAATCGGCGACCACATTTGCGGTTCGGGGCACCCCGGCAAGCACGGCCATCTCCCCGATTACAGATCCGCGTCCCATGATATCAACCACGATATCCCCGATCGAAACCTTCACACTTCCCCGTGTGATCACAATCATGCCATCCCCTTCACCTCCCTGATTCATAATGGTGTCACCGGTGTTGTAGACTCTGGATTCTGATGCGTTTACAATCTTCGCAATTAAAGTGTCTGCCATACCTTTCAACCAGTTTACTTCCCTTAGAACCTCCTCCGGTTCAGGAAGCCTCAATTCCAGCGAACTGTCCATCACATCTTTCATCCGTTCTTCAACGGCAATAATTAGACGGCTAGCTTCATCGGCTTCAAGCATGCCTTCAGACTTCAGTTTTTTAATTGTGTTGCGCTCGTGATTAAGAACCGAACGTATTGCGTCCTTGGTCTCAATGCCCACGGTTGCCTCCGGATAGTTCTCATGCATATTTCGAATAAACTTAAGACCGGACAGACGATTTTGACGAATTTCATCTTTCAACATCCGCTGGGTTCTTTCGAGTTTATCGGCATCTCCACTCTCATCCAATTCCTTCGACAAACTGTCCACCATTTTGGCCATGTCCTGTTGAGCAACCACAAAACCCTTGGCTGCATCATAACTGACAGTAATCCGGTCAGTGAAATGATTTTTTAAAAAGGGTAAATCCTTAAACGCCTCGGTCAGTTTACTGACTCCACAAACTTTTTCCAGATAAGGACGGTCAGTCATTGGTACCTTGCCCTCTAAATCAAGAAATTCGCTCAAGTTATTATCCAACTGGGCCACTGCCTGGGCACTCAAAAGTCCTGCCCGAAACTGAGCCCAGTAACTGCTTCTTTCCCTTTCAAGCAAGCGCCTTCGGGTTTCTGCAACTGTGTCCATACCCGCAACTTCATCCGCACTTAAGGGATAGGCAACAGGATCGGGTAAATACTTGCGGACTTCCCCCCAATTGGCACCGCTCAGAAAACGATCGTCCTTCAATAAGTCCATTTCCTGTTCACACCCTTTGGCCACATTTCCGGACGCATTGGAAAACATAAGTTTTTTAACTGCCGGAAGTTTAGTCAGCCCAAGATAATTTACCAGCGGTCCCACCGTGGTGGCGTTGACCAGCAAAGTGAGTAATACAATTCCAGATATCAGAAAAAGGAATTGATCACGAACGCGGGATGAAATACCTACCAAACTAAATCCAGCAATATTTTCCCCGTCATCGTTCTTGCTTTTCAGTTCAAAACCAGCTCCTTCCCCCACCACTAAAATTCTTTTCTTTCCTGTACTGATTGCCTCCTTCAACGCAGCCACCTGTTGGGTTGAAAAACTGCTGGCAATAACCTTGCCATCCTGATCATACTTTTCACCAAAGAACTTCTTTTTTTGTGCGGGAGTCTGGGAAATATCGATAATCGATCCTTTACGATCGAGTATCGGGGTGGCAAAGCATTCATCTCTCGCAACAAGCTCACGCCAGTTGATATTGGTATTATCCTTGAGACCGGATTCAAATTTAGCCGCGATATCATCATTCAATAAAAGCACTGCCGTTTTTCCTTCTTGGTATCCCGCTCCGCCATTCTTAATTTCAAACTTTTCAAATCTGTAATCTTCGGCGTACACAACCAAGGCCAAGGCCAGTCCAATTGCACCCCGTAATGCTCCCCACCATACCACAATTGCATCCTTGCCCGGCAGCCCGTACCCGGCTTTTTTCATTAAGGGATAAAAAGTTCCCATATTGATGGCACGCACCAGATGGATACCAACATAAACCAAGGCCAGTATCAAGAAATCCATACCAGTTGGATTGGCGTTTTGGGCAATAACCACACCAACCACAATGAAAATGATTACATTTGCCACGAACGCAACCAATTCCCAAAATTCATGCATGAAGTGTTCGACTTCCGGACTGATTCGGGTTCTTCCAATTCCCGCCATTACAATTCCAAGGGCAACAAGTCCAAGCACGCCGGAAACATGAAAGAAATGCTCACAAATGAAGAATACGGCGTAAGAAGTCACCAAAACAACGGTTATTTCAATCATTGGATCATTGAATACTTTCTTGACCCAAAGAATCGCAATCAATCCAAGAAAAACTCCAATCAATCCACCCGCTGCCCCAATTTTACCAAATCCAATGGCCGCACTTCCGATAAAACTTCCGGTACCGGTAAAAACCTCCGCACCGGTAACCACTCCTATTAATAGAACGAAAGCCACAATCGCGGTGCCATCATTCAACAGAGATTCACCCTCGATTAATGTACCCAGCTTTTTACTCGCTCCCAAATCTTTGAGTAAAGCAACCACCGCCACCGGATCGGTGGCACTGACGACAGCTCCAAACAACATTGATGCGAGCCAAATAAAAGCCCCGGCCTCGCTGTTCCATTCTGACAGAACACCGCCATCCCCTCCAAACACCTGGATTAATCCCCAAAATGCGACGCCCGACATTACTGTTGCCGTCACAATGCCCGGGCCTGCGAGGTAAAAGGCATTAAGAACCGATTTTTTAAAGGTATGCACATCCAAGGCAAATCCAGCTTCAAAAATTAATATAGGCAGAAAAACATAAAGAATTAAGTGTCCATCCAAATTCCCTCCCCAAGTAATGGCTCCACTCAAAGTATCAACAAATTTATCCCAAATACCTTCGGTGTGAGAAGCATGTTCACCCTCATGTCCGTGTCCACCATGGGGCCCATATGCCCGGTTAAGCGCACCCATGGCTAATCCAATTATCAAAAGTAAAACGGTGAAGGGAAGTGGGATGCGCTGTAAAAAGTGACGGGTAGCTGCACCAATAACTAAGGCAACAATTAAGAAAAAGAGTCCATACAGGTAATCATGTCCACCTGAAGAGGCTAATATTAAAGGGGTGAAAGTACTCATAATGTTATAGTTGAACTAAAAATTTGTTATTTTTTCAATCTTAATAATGTGCCCGGCAAAGGCCTTGAATCAACGGGGGGGGAAGTTATAACCGGATTTGGCAAAGAACCCGATCGCATGGGTGACCGACCGAGTAACTCACTAAGAGGATCCATTTCAGGGACGCGATAGGAAGAACGGTCAATCAGGGAGGTTGAAGCTTCATTGTTGCTGACGGGAATTAAGTTTTTGGTTTCCCCCTCTCTCGCAGTAGTTAAAATTTCGAAAGTATCAGACTCTTTTGCGTCTCCGACCTCAGCGGCATAGATCTTACTAGTGGAATCTTTCTGTACCCGAGCGATAGAAACGAGCGAATTTTGGAAACTGGTACTATTTTTGAATGCGGATAACAAAAATGAAGTTTCTAGAACTTTGGACAGGTTAACATTAATTTTATCGCCAAATCCGGATTCTCCAGGTTTTACAAAGATCAATTCACCCGCCAACAAGTCAGTTTCCTTCGACTCTTTTCCCGCTCTCATAATCATCCGGCCCAAAACGCCAATGACTTTAACTCCACCATTGGTCTCCACCTCGAGCATGCATGTTCCCACTCCGGAAATACGCACTAAGGACTCAGGAGATTGAATGACCACCCTATTACCCATTTTTCTCGATTGGATCATAATTGAACCTTCGTGTAGATGAAGGGCTTCATCTACCAATGAAAACTTTGTGTCCGCTCCGAACCGAAATTGATACCCTGCTGACAATGTTTCCAATCCACTTCTTGCAGGTACAGAAATACGAAAGTCCAAAGGTAAAAAACTCGCTCTCCTTAAAGGTTCGATTATCCCTTGTTCCTTGGAGACGATTGCACCATCACCGATTTGGGAAATCAACAAATGCCTGCCCTGCCCTGATAGGAAATAATTAGAAGCACAAAAAATTAAAAATATCCAATAGTACCTTCGCATGTCTTGTAATCAAAAAGAAGGTTTTCCCTAAGGTCAAACATTCAAAACTGATAATTTCCAGTTATGGCAAAACCGAGATCAACAGTTTTAGAACTGGATGAACTTCCCAACAGCTTCTCTCCCTTCTCATTGGTAGACATTTTCGAAAAATTGAGAAAGGTTTGAAATCCGAGCCATGGTTTCCACTGATAAATACCGGTTAGTCCAAGATTTAATAAATAATCAATCCGTCCGTCGTGAGTATTTTTTAGATACAGTGAACGAGTTACTCCCATGCTGGGCATTAACAACCACTCATTTTCATCCCCAAAGAGTTGGACATAAGTGAAGGAGAGAGAGGACTGAAAGTTGTCGCCATCGTCCGCAAAGATCCCCGGTGCCGCGAATCCAACCGCTTTATCGGTGTTAGCAAGTTTTAAGGAAACATCAGTCAGCAGAATCGACCGTTCATTAAAAACCGTGGCTTTTTGAACATTGATGGAAGGTGCAACCGCATCGAACATACGATCTCCGGTGGACTGACTGTTTAAAAGATTGTACTCAATTGCGGGAGTCAGTACCCAATCGCCAGGAAAATTAAGCACCAAACTTGCCTTGGCCAAACTGAATCGGTAGTCGAGCAGATCACTTACTTTTTCATCGCTGTAATTTGCCCACTGTACCATCAGGTCTAATCGTGGAATCAAAGTAATATATTCCCCTAATCCCAATCCTGAATGAGAAACCCCTACTCCAAGGTTTGTTTCCGCAACTCCTGATGTATCAGCATCCGTTTTCACACGCAGAACATTAGAGGTTCGGTAAATTCGCAAGCCAGCTGATGTGGAAAGTTCAATACTATTTTCATTATCAAGCATTCCGCCTGAAATTTTGGAGGTATTATCTGTAAAGAATTCACTCTCTTCCAGTAAAGTGGTCTTTCGCTCA